>CANKLK010000221.1 GCA_947482805.1 Flavobacteriaceae bacterium | reverse complement strand
TTCAGAATTATCAACCAAGCGCTTGATGATTTCCATCATATCATATTGGTCGCTTCTTGATTTTGGAATAATTCCATAGATATCTTCTTCTTTCAAGGCTGGTTTTTTTGGAGTTTCTCTATTAAAACCCGCTTTTTCATAATCACCAATTTTTCCGACGATACTTTTTATTCTATCCAAAGCGTCTTTATCGTCTTTGGCTTTATAATCGGTAACGCCTGATATTTCGCAGTGTGTTGTGGCACCACCAAGGGTTTCATTATCGATGTTTTCACCTATGGCAGCTTTTACTAAATAACTTCCGGCAAGGAAAATACTTCCTGTTTTATCTACAATCATGGCTTCATCACTCATAATAGGAAGATAGGCGCCACCTGCAACACAACTTCCCATAACAGCTGCAATTTGGGTAATTCCCATGCTACTCATGATGGCATTGTTTCTGAATATGCGTCCAAAATGTTCTTTGTCGGGAAAAATTTCATCCTGCATTGGTAAATACACTCCGGCAGAATCAACCAAATAAATTATTGGCAATCGATTCTCCATAGAAATTTCCTGAGCACGGAGATTCTTTTTGGCTGTAATAGGAAACCAAGCTCCCGCTTTAACGGTAGCATCATTGGCAACAACTATACATTGTTTTCCTTTGATATATCCCATTTTTACGACAACACCGCCAGAAGGACAGCCACCATGTTCGGCATACATTCCATCTCCAACAAAAGCTCCAATTTCAATATTTTTAGCTTTTGCATCAAGCAAATAATCAATACGCTCACGTGCAGTCATTTTTCCTTCGGCATGAAGTTTTTCAATGCGCTTTTCGCCACCGCTAACTCTTACTTTGGCAAAACGTTGCTTTAAATCGGTGAGTAAAAGTTTGTTGTGATCTTCGTTTTTATTGAAGTTGATGTCCATGGCTGTTTTTATTTTTTATATCGCTGAATTAAGCATTAAATATATTTCCGAATGTCCACTGGGAATTTATTTTGCTATCGCTTCATACAGTTTGACTTGCGTTCTCGAGTCTTCTCTTGATATCAAATGTAGTGCATTTAGTGTGTGCTAAATTACAAAAACGTTTTCAATAAGATAAATATGTATGATTTGAAATTGCAATTCAATAAAAAAAAGACCTATTTTTGATTAGTTAATATTCACTTAACATTAGAAAAATACATTTGCATTATATTAAAAAAAAGTAAAAAAATGACTCTTAACAATATTTTCCAGTTTTTAGTTCCAAAGGATAAAAAGTTCTTTCCGTTGTTCGAACAAGCTGCCGCTGGTTTAATTTTATTGGCAGATGCACTTCATGAAGCAGTAAATGCTCCTAAAATCGAGAGAGAGGAATACTTCAGAAAAATAGAAGAACTTGAAGCTGAAATTGAAGAGATTACCCATAAAGCACATTTAGAATTAAGTAGAAATTTCATCACCCCTTTTGATAGAGAAGATATTCATTCGCTAATTAAAGCTATGGATAATGTTGCCGATAATATGCATGGTGCTGCAAGCAGAATGCGTTTGTATCAAGTGGAAAAAATTACAAAATCAATCCGTAAATTAACTGAAATTAATTTGGAAGCTTGTCAGTTAATAGGTGTTGGAATTAAAGAATTAAAGGTGATGAACCACAGAGCCATTAAGGAAAACTGTAAAAAAATTAACAAATTAGAAAGCAAGGCTGATTCGGTTTTTGATAAAGCAGTTGCAGATATTTTTGAAAATGAAGTAGATGCTAAAAACGTAATAAAATACAAAGAAGTGCTTTCGGCTTTGGAAATGGCATCTGACAAGTGTAAAAGCGTTTCGAATGTAATGGAACAAATATCAGTAAAACACTCATAAACTAGTTGTCAGTTTGTAGTGATCAGATAACAGTCTAAATGACAATATTGATCACTGAATACTGAGCACTGAACACTAATCATATGACATTACTAATTGTTATTATCATACTTGCATTAATCTTTGATTACATTAATGGTTTTCACGATGCAGCAAATTCAATTGCTACTATTGTTGCAACAAAAGTATTAACTCCTTTTCAAGCTGTTTTTTGGGCAGCATTTTTTAACTTCCTAGCATATTGGGTTTTTGGATTTGGTGTTGCCGATACGGTTGCCAAAACGGCCAAAACAGATAGTATTAATTTGACGGTAATTTTAGCTGGAGTTATTGCAGCTATTGTGTGGAATTTAATTACCTGGTGGAAAGGAATTCCTTCTTCATCATCACATACTTTAATTGGTGGATTTGCCGGAGCGGCTATTGCTCACGCCATTTCACAACACGGTATTTCTGATTATTTTGTGATTGAAGATGGTGTTCGAGTAACAAAACATTGGTATAATATTGTAAATTGGTATAAACCAGGCGAAAATGGAGAATTGCCGTCGGGAGTTTCTGTTATTATTGCTTTTATTGTTTTAGCTCCTTTATTAGGAATGATTATTTCGTATTTTATTTCTCTGTGGTTAATGTATTCTTCTAGAAAAAGTATCTACCCCAAATTATTCACTGTTTTATTAATGCTATTGGTTTTGTGGTTTTTGTCATCTGTATTAGTGGGTTATGATGAAATTAAAAAACCAAGATTTGAAAGTCCAATTTGGAGTACAATTTTTGAACCTTCAAATATTAAATGGACTTTAGTAGCTATAATATTTTATAGCATAGCAATATTTAATTTGATATTCAGCAGTTTACCAACATCAAAATCAGAAAAAGTATTAAAAAAAATGCAGTTATTATCTTCGGCGTCTTTTAGTTTAGGTCACGGAGGAAATGATTCGCAAAAGGTCATGGGAATTATAGCTGCTGCTGTGGCAGTTTATTTAAATACGCATCCAAATGCGAATATGTCATTTGGCTGGTTAGATTTGAACGTGGTGTTGCCATCTGAAAAAGATGGAGTAAAAATTGAAGGTGTAATGCCTTCATGGATTCCGTTAACTTGTTATACTGTTATCGCTTTAGGAACTTTGAGTGGTGGATGGAAAATTGTAAAAACCATGGGTTCAAAAATTAC
>CANKLK010000220.1 GCA_947482805.1 Flavobacteriaceae bacterium | reverse complement strand
CTTGTTAAACAAACATTATGATGGTTTAATGAAAAGTGGTAAAAACAGAAAAGCAGTAGCTTAATTTTATGGCAAAACAATCAGCAATAGAACAAGACGGATCCATTATTGAAGCATTATCTAATGCTATGTTTCGTGTTGAGTTAGAAAACGGACATATTGTAATTGCTCATATCTCTGGAAAAATGCGTATGCATTACATCAAATTATTACCTGGTGATAAAGTGAAACTAGAAATGAGTCCTTATGATTTGTCAAAAGCAAGAATTACTTATAGATATTAAAAATTAGCTTTCAGGAGTCAGTTATAAGCGCTTTATCTAATAACAAACGCTGAAAATCTGATGGCTGAAAGCCGAAAGCCAAAAAAAATGAAAGTAAGAGCATCAGTTAAAAAAAGAAGTGCCGAGTGCAAAATTGTACGAAGAAAAGGCAGATTATACGTAATCAATAAAAAGAATCCTAGATTTAAACAAAGACAAGGATAATTATGGCAAGAATAGCAGGGGTAGACATCCCAAAAAACAAAAGAGGAGTTATCGCTTTAACCTACATCTTCGGAATTGGTAGAAGTAGAGCAGCTGAGATTTTAGAAAAAGCTCAAGTTAGCCAAGATACAAAAGTACAAGATTGGAATGATGATCAAATCGGAGCAATTCGAGAAGCTGTATCGTCTTTCAAAATCGAAGGTGAACTTCGTTCAGAGGTTTCATTAAACATTAAACGTTTGATGGACATTGGATGTTACAGAGGAATTCGTCATAGATCAGGTCTCCCATTAAGAGGTCAAAGAACTAAGAACAACTCCAGAACAAGAAAAGGAAAGAGAAAAACTGTTGCGAATAAGAAAAAAGCAACTAAATAATAAGTAATATGGCTAAAGCAACTGCAAAAAAACGTAAAGTTATCGTTGAATCAACGGGTGAAGCGCATATTTCTGCTACTTTCAATAATATCATCATTTCTTTGACTAACAAAAAAGGTGATGTTATATCTTGGTCTTCAGCTGGTAAAATGGGCTTTAGAGGTTCTAAAAAGAACACTCCATATGCAGCTCAAATGGCAGCAGAAGATTGTAGTAAGGTAGCGTTAGAAGCTGGACTTAAAAAAGTTAAAGTATATGTAAAAGGACCAGGAAACGGACGTGAGTCTGCGATTCGTTCTTTACATAATGGTGGAATTGAAGTAACAGAGATTATCGATGTTACACCAATGCCTCACAACGGATGTCGTCCTCCTAAAAGACGTAGAGTATAATACTCAAAAAATTAATCTATAGTATAACCTAGGTAGATCAATGATTATCGAAGGATATGACCTGAATTCATAATCTCTATCTTAAATAATTTAAAATGGCAAGATATACTGGTCCAAGTACAAGAATAGCACGTAAATTTGGTGAAGCAATTTTCGGTGACGATAAAGCTTTCGAAAAAAGAAATTATCCACCTGGACAACACGGGATGGCTAAAAAAAGAGGAAAAAAATCTGAATTTGCTATCCAGTTGATGGAAAAGCAAAAAGCTAAATATTCTTATGGAATTTTAGAAAAACAATTCAGAGGTTTGTTTAAAAAAGCCTCTGCTTCAAAGGGTGTAACTGGTGAAATCCTTTTACAATTGTGTGAAGCAAGATTAGATAATGTTGTTTTTAGAATGGGAATTGCCCCTTCAAGAAGAGGTGCGCGTCAAATCGTTTCTCATCGACATATTACCGTAAATGGTGAAAATGTTAACATCCCTTCCTATCACCTTAAGCCTGGTGATAAAGTGGCTGTTCGCGAAAAATCAAAATCATTAGAGGCTATTGAGCGTTCTTTATCTAATTCAACTCATGTGTATGAATGGATTACTTGGAACAACGATTTGAAAGAAGGTACTTTCGTTTCTGTACCCGCTAGAATTCAAATTCCAGAAAATATCAAAGAACAATTAATCGTAGAGTTGTACAACAAATAATAATTGACTTAGTCGAAATTATGGCAATATTTAATTTTCAGAAGCCCGATAAAGTTATCATGATCGATTCAACCGATTTTGAAGGTAAATTTGAGTTTAGACCTTTAGAACCAGGATACGGATTGACAGTTGGTAACGCACTTAGAAGAGTTTTGCTTTCAGCATTAGAAGGTTATGCAATCACATCAGTTCGTATCGAAGGTGTAGATCATGAGTTTTCTACTATCCCAGGAGTTGTTGAAGACGTTACCGAAATTATACTTAATCTGAAACAAGTTCGTTTCAAACGTCAGATAGAAGATATCGATAATGAATCTGTTACTATTTCGGTTACAGGTAAAAATCAATTGACTGCTGGTGATTTTCAAAAATTTATTTCAGGTTTTCAAGTTTTGAATCCAGAACTTGTTATCTGTAATTTAGATCCAAAAATTAAACTACATTTTGACTTAACCATCGAAAAAGGGAGAGGTTATGTTCCTGCTGAAGAGAACAAAAAACAAAATGCTGTTATTGGGACAATCTTTACTGACTCTATTTTTACGCCAGTAAAAAATGTTAAGTATGCTATTGAAAACTTCCGTGTGGAGCAAAAAACAGATTATGAAAAATTAGTTTTTGAGATAAAAACTGATGGTTCAATCAATCCAAAAGACGCTCTTACCGAAGCTGCCAAAGTTTTAATTCACCATTTCATGTTATTTTCAGATGAAAGAATTACTCTTGAAGCTGACGAAATTGCACAAACAGAATCTTATGATGAAGAGTCATTACACATGAGACAATTGCTTAAAACTAAGCTTGTTGATATGGATCTTTCTGTTAGAGCTTTAAATTGTTTGAAAGCTGCTGAAGTTGATACCCTTGGAGATTTAGTATCTTTCAATAAAAACGACCTAATGAAATTCCGTAATTTCGGTAAAAAATCTTTAACTGAACTAGACGAACTAGTAGCAATTAAAAATTTAAACTTTGGAATGGACTTAGCAAAATACAAATTAGATAAAGAATAATCTAATCCGCATTTGGCGAGATTAAATTTAAAATAGCAATGAGACACGGAAAAAAATTCAATCACTTAAGCAGACAGACCGCACATAG
>CANKLK010000219.1 GCA_947482805.1 Flavobacteriaceae bacterium | reverse complement strand
GTTGGAACATTTAAAAATCGTTCATAATGACCTAAATCTAAATCCGTTTCTGCTCCATCGTCAGTCACAAAACATTCGCCGTGTTCATAAGGATTCAACGTTCCTGGATCAACATTGATGTAAGGGTCAAACTTTTGAATAGTTGTTCTATACCCTCTTGCCTGAAGTAACTTGGCTAGAGACGCTGCGATAATTCCCTTCCCCAAGGAAGAAGTCACACCGCCGGTAACAAAAATGTATTTTGTTTGATTCATTTTTTTTGTAGTTGTTGTGTTGTAGTTGTTGTAAAAAACGAGGCAAAAATACGATTTAATTTGAAGATTAGAGAATTTGAAGATTTGAAAATTATTATTTTTTCAAGATTGAAAGATGCACGCGTTCCATCCTTAAATTTTCAAATTACTGCATTTTCAAATTGGTCTTGGATATTGCTTTTTTATATTCCGAACCAATTCTTCCAAACCATTTAATTTGAGTTCGTAAACGAGTTGCATTTGCTCCCCAAGCTGTCCTTTTGGAAAACCTTTTTGACTATACCAAACAACATAATACTCAGGCAAATCTATTAAATAATAGCCTTCATATTTGCCGAATGGCATTTTGGCGTGGGCAAGTTTTATAAGAAGTTGTTGGTTTTTGTCCAAATTCGAAAGTCTTAAAGCCGTTTGTGAAAATCAGAGGTCTTTGCAACTTTTGACTTTATAATATTTGACTAATGTTATTTCCAATTAAAAGTTATCTCTTTACTTATATCGGGATGTAAACTATGGTAAACCGGACATGTCATAGCAGCTCTTTCTAAAATAGTTTTAGTTTTAGAATCAGCTACAAGATTTAATTCAAAATGAATACGAATTTCTGAAATCCTTCTAGGTTCTGAAGCCATAACTTTAGTTACCTGAGCTGTGGTGCCCTTCAATTCTATATCCATATCTCTAGCCTTAATAGCCATAATTGTAATCATGCAAGTTCCCAAGGAATTAACTACCATATCAGTTGGGGAGAAAGCTTCTCCTTTACCATGATTATCTGTTGGAGCATCAGTCAGGATTTCTGTTCCAGATTGTAAATGCATAGATGAAGTTCTTAAATCACCTAAATATCTAATGATTGATGTTGTCATTATAATGCTTCTTTTATGGTTAAATCGGTGTCGTAATACAAGATGTAGATTCCAATATTAGTATACCCATAGGTTGCATTTTGAACATAATCAAATTTATTTTCTATTTGTTCCGATGGAGATGTCTGAATTGTTTCTTCAAAAGTGTTGTCCTGAGATAATCGTAGTAGAGTGTCAAACGTTACATCAAAGCCACGAATGGCATACTGATTAGGAATAATTTTATTAACTTTTTTATACTTAACATCAAATTGATTGGCTTCATCTGATTCGTTTGGTCGGGAAAGTGATGGATATAAAAGTTTTAATTTGGTTAATCGTGTCAACGAAATTTCCTCAAAATCAAAAGTGTCGTTTTGTTCCAAAATTACCAGCTGCACTTGATAATCCTTTTGCGCAGCTAACATTGCATTAGTGGCGGCTAAAATCATGCCGGTGCTTTCAGAAGCCAGCACTACATAATTGAGTTTGTCTTTCTGAAATAAGACTTTTAAACTATCAGCAACAAATGTTCCTTTCTCGCTCAAACCGGCAATCCTCACATTGGGTTGCATTTCCTGAATGTACTGTTTTACACTTCCTTTCTTTGTGTCGACTACGGCTATAATATTGCCATTTTTAGCTTTCATAAAGTCAAAAATAGAGTTACGCAAAAACTCTGCTGAAGGCATAGATTGGTATAAATTAGCGTATTTCTTCCCTATTTCTTTTGACAAAGGAGAGATAACCGGAGTTTTTGTTGGCTCAAGCAGTTCTGCCAATTTCTCAACATTTGACTGATAAAATGGCCCAACAATAGCATCCATATTTTGAAGATTGTTTTGTTGCACCAAGGTGGCTACATTAGAAGAGTTTTTAGTTTCCTGCGAGTCTAAAATTTTAATATCAACATTCATCCCTAACACTTTGGCCGAGTCAATTGCCATCAAAGCACCTGAATAGAAATCAAGAGTCAGATTCAAAAACTTATCTTTTTTTAATCTGGCTTGTGTAGAATTGATAGTATCGCTTTCAATTTTTGAGATATTAAATGGCAAAAGTAATGCGAGTTGTTTCCTCGCATTAGTGTTGATTGTTTTTAGTAAATTTCCCTGTTCCTTTTTAACGGGTTCTTTCCGCTGTCCTTTGGGCACACGAAGAATCATTCCTAGTTTAATTCCTCTTTTCAATTCGGGATTAAGTGAAATTAATTCTTGTTCCGAGATTCCATAATCATTGGCAATACCATAAATGGTTTCTTTTGGTTTAACCACATATTCTTCTAAATATTTTTTAGTGCTTGTTTTTTCTGCTGTTGATTTTTCGGCAGATGGTTTAGCTTCGCTTGATTGCTTAGCCAATTCGCTTTCGCTCGTGCCGGCTGAGCCACGGTTTGCAGTTTCTACAACTGCTTGGTTTATTGCATTCCCGGAAACTACAAGTTTAAAACCAATTGGAAATTCGGAAACGATTTGAGGATTTAAGCGTTCTAATTCAAGTATAGTCATTCCATACTTTTTAGAAATTCCATATTTTGTTTCTTTAGGTTCAATTATATGATAAGTAGTTTCTCCTTTTAGTGTTGGTTTTACCACAGCAGGTTTTGATTCGACCGGGGCAATTACTTTATTAATTTCTTCAGGTTTTGAAACAGCAACATTTTGTACGCCAACGGATTTGGGGATTTTGATATTCAGACCTATCTTCAAACCATTATTCAGTAAATCACCGTTAGCTGTTTTAAGCGCATCAATAGTAATTCCATATTGTTTTGAAATGCTATACAATGTTTCTTTGGGTTGCACCAAATGTGAATCTGTATTATTATTTAGTGGTGCATTTTGAGAGGAATTTATAACAACTACTGAAGCTGAAGTTGGGATTAATAAAACGCTATTCTGTTGAATTCCGTTTTGAGAATCTGGGTTTAAACTATAAATATCATAAGGTGTAACCTTATATTTTTGAGCTATCATATT
>CANKLK010000218.1 GCA_947482805.1 Flavobacteriaceae bacterium | reverse complement strand
CTGGGGCTCGAACCCAGGACCCCATCATTAAAAGTGATGTGCTCTACCGACTGAGCTATCGAGTCTTTTTCTTTTCTTTAATAACTTCACTGGCCTATATTTTTATAGAAGTTCAGTGATATGCCTTGCGGTTTAATTGCGGGTGCAAATATAAGGCCTTATTATTTATATTTCAAAGCAATTTTATTATAAATTTGGCTTTTTTTGACAAAGGGTGTTAACGACTTAATTTATAAGGTTTTATTGCGATGAAGAAAGTTATTTTGATTGGTTATATGGCTGTTGGTAAGACCACAATTGCTAAATTGCTTTCAGAAAAAATGGCCGTAAAACATGTTGACTTAGACAATTTAATCGAAAAAAAAACCAATTTAACGGTTGGTGAACTCTTTAAACAGAAAGGGGAGATTTACTTTAGAAAAGTGGAACATGAAGTTTTCAAAGAAGTTATTCAGAATGATGATAACCTAATCATTAGTACTGGAGGAGGAACACCATGTTATGCCAATAATTATTTATTTCTGAACGGAAAAAATAATACTTCAATTTATTTGAATGCTTCCTTGTCTTTAATTTTAGACAGACTTAAGTCAGAAAAAATAACGAGACCGCTTGTTGCCAATCAATCCCAAGAAGAATTAAAAGAATTTGTTGCGAAGCATTTATTTGAAAGGAGTTATTTCTATAATCAAGCTACTTTTAAGGTAGCTATTGACAATAAACTTCCCGAAGTAATAGTTGAAGAAATTCTTCAATTATTAGACTAAATAAGCATGATTATTATTGTCTTCAAATACAACTTGTACATGTTCCTTAAACGAAGTTGATAATGAAATTCCTTTGAAATCTGCTTTTACCGGAAATTTTTTATGATTTCTATCCACTAAAACGGCTGTTTTAATTTTTTTAACGGGTATTTCTAAAAAATGTTTGACACCATATATTAGCGTTGAACCTGAATTTAATACATCATCTACCAATACTATATTTTTATTTTTATAAGTTACCTTTGGAATTGAAGTGGTTATTTTAGTAAATGGATTTTGCTTGTCAATTTTAACCTCACATAAAATAACATCTAAATCAGAGATGGTTTTTAGAATTGCACCAATTTTTTCTGCAAAGACATAGCCATTACTTGCAATGCCAGCTAAAATTATTTCTTTTTCTTCTGCAAAAGTTTCAAAAATTTGATAGGCAATCCTTTTAATTTTATGATCTATTTCAAGATGGTTTAGTATTATATTTTGGTTCATCGGGATGTTTTTTCAAAGATAAATAAATCGACTTAAATGATATTTCTTTATAGTATTTTTTTTAATCTATTTTTAATTCAAGATCATCCAAATCTCTTCTGTCCTTTTTTGTTGGTCTACCCGTACCTGTTTTACGATAATGTTCTTTAGAAAGTTTAAGCATTTCAAGATGCGCAAAAGTTTCCGGAGGCGTTTCATCTTTTCGATAGATATCGACCAACTTTGCTCCAACACGATTTTGGGGAATGTCTAAAACACTTATCAAATAGGTAATTTGGTCTTTTCTAAAGGTAATTTTATCCAAAGGAAAAACCTCTTTAGAAGGCTTTGCTATTTGACCATTTACGGTGATATGGTTTTTTTTGCAAGCTTCGGTCACCATGTTTCTGGTTTTATAATAACGAACACACCATAAATATTTATCTACTCTCATTTTTTTTCAAAAATCAACGTTAAATTGTTTACAAAAATAAATCAATATTGTATCTTGCGAGCTTAAAATTCAAACAATAATGAATAACTTTTTCAAAATTATTTTTCTTTTTACATTAGTTTTAATTGTAGTTTCCTGCTCTAAAGATAATAATAATAATGTAGCTCCTCTTCGCGATTACACTGAACAATACGCTAAAGACATAGCCAACATTGAAACTTATATGCAAACGCATTATATGGAAGTTAATACTACTGCTGGTCCTGGAGCGACAGAAGATCAAGATGTTACTTTTACTCTAATACCAGTAGGAGGAACACAAACCTCAATTTGGAACCAAACTACTTATCCTATACTTACGAGATATGTTTCTGTTAATCAAAACGATGTAGATATTACTTATAAAATTTATTATATACAATTAAGACAAGGTACCGGAGCTAACAGTAAATCACCATCTAATGTAGATAGAGTATTAACTTCTTACAGTGGAGAATATATTTTTAGCAGCACAGAACAAGTTAATGGTGTTGACGTTACAACTATCAAATCAGATGAATTTGAAGAATCGATTAATCCTCAAAACTATTTTAACTTGACAAGTGTTATTAGAGGCTGGAGCGAAATATTCCCACAATTCAAAACAGGAACTTATTCAGGAAACCCTGATGGTTCTACATCTTATTTTGATTTCGGTGCCGGTATAATGTTTATTCCATCCGGGTTAGCTTATTTTGGTAGTGCAACAGGAGGAATACCATCCTATTCTCCCCTTATATTTAGTTTCAAATTATACGAAATTCAAAGAATAGATCATGATGGAGACGGTATTTTTTCCTATCAGGAAGATCTAGCAACTTCGACTGTGAATAGTGATGGTACTGTTACTGTTATTGAAGGTTTACCGGATGGATATGTGTATAGTTTGGCTAAAGACATTGTAAATCATGATGATACTGATTCGGATGACATACCGGATTTTCTAGACGTTGATGATGACGGTGATTTCTTTACTACCAAAAGCGAAATTAAAAATCCAATAACAGGAATCGCCTATCCTTTTGCAGACATACCAACTTGTGGTGGAACCGGAAATGGAAAGAAAAAGCATTTAGACCCAAGTTGTCAAGGTCAACCATAAATTAAGTTGACCTGAAAATAATAAAAAATCCCGTCTCGTTATAAAACGAGACGGGATTTTTGTTTTAAAATAGGAGTAAACTATTTTCTCTTGATTACTCTTTCTACGGCTTGCACAATCGCCTGATTGTTTAACTTGTATTTTTCCATTAATTGTTCCGGAGTGCCGCTTTCTCCAAAGCTATCGTTTACCGCTACAAACTCTTGTGGTTTTGGATTATTCAAAGCTAAAACTCTGGCAACGCTTTCGCCTAAACCGCCCAAGAAATTATGCTCTTCGGCTG
>CANKLK010000217.1 GCA_947482805.1 Flavobacteriaceae bacterium | reverse complement strand
TGAAACTGTTGAACGTCCACCCGTTTGGATGATGCGTCAGGCAGGAAGGTATTTACCCGAATTCAGAGCTTTACGCGATAAATACGATTTCTTTACACGTTGCGAAACACCAGAATTAGCAGCAGAAATAACCGTACAACCTATTCGAATCGTAAAACCGGATGCGGCTATTTTGTTTTCCGATATTTTGGTAGTACCACGCGCTATGGGAATTCACGTAGAGCTGAAGGATAATTTAGGACCAATAATCCCAAATCCGATTCGTACGATGGAACAAGTGAATCAAGTTTTTGTTCCAGACGTGCACGAAACCTTAGGTTACGTTTTTGACGCGATAAAATTGACTAAGGAAATGCTTAACGATGAGGTTCCACTTATCGGTTTTGCAGGTTCACCATGGACGATTTTCTGCTATGCTGTTGAAGGGAAAGGATCAAAAAGTTTCGATACTGCTAAAGGATTTTGTTTTTCCAATCCGGTTGCAGCACATACATTATTACAAAAAATTACCGACACAACGATTCTATACTTAAAAGAGAAAGTAAAAGCAGGTTGTAATGCCGTTCAAATTTTTGATTCCTGGGGCGGCATGTTATCACCAGTGGATTATCAGGAGTTTTCATGGAAATATATTAATCAGATTGTAGAGGCATTAGCGGAAGATACAAAGGTTATTATCTTCGGAAAAGGGTGTTGGTTTGCTTTGAATGATATGGCAAAGTCTAAAGCATCAGCACTTGGTGTTGACTGGACTTGTTCTCCAAGAAACGCCCGTTATTTATCAGGTGGAAGAATCACGCTTCAAGGAAATTTTGATCCAAGTCGTTTGCTTTCTCCAATTCCAACTATCAAAAAAATGGTACACCAAATGATAGACGAATTCGGCAAAGATAATTACATCGTAAATCTTGGACATGGCATTTTGCCAAATATTCCGGTGGATCATGCGAAGGCTTTTGTGGAAGCGGTTAAGGAATATAAATCATAGTACAAAGTATCAAGTATTAAGTATTAAGATTTTGTCTTTGTACTTAATACTTTGTACTTAATACAACTATAAATGAAAGACAACTTTTATACATACATCCTCCAACTCCAAGAGCAAATCACTTCCGGACTTGAAGCCGTGGATGGTCTTGCCAAATTTCGAGAAGACATTTGGGAACGACCAGAAGGCGGTGGCGGAAGAACTCGAGTTATTGAAAACGGTCAAGTTATTGAAAAAGGTGGCGTAAACATTTCTGCCGTTCATGGAAAATTGCCTGACAGCATGCAAAAATTATTCAACGTCGGTGAAGCCGATTTTTTTGCCTGTGGATTGAGTTTAGTTATTCATCCTAAAAGTCCAATGGTGCCAACGGTTCATGCTAATTGGCGCTATTTTGAAATGTACGATGATGATGGCAAAATAATTAATTCGTGGTTTGGCGGCGGACAAGATCTGACACCTTATTATTTATTTGAAGAAGATGCTATACATTTTCATCAAACCTGTAAAATAGCTTGCGACAAACATAATCCAGAATTTTATCCTAAATTTAAAAAGCAATGCGACGCTTATTTTTGGAATGCACACCGAAATGAAGCTCGTGGAATTGGCGGATTGTTTTTCGATTATTGTAAAGAGTCAACAGAAATGACAATGGAAAATTGGTTTAACTTTGTGACAGAAGTTGGTAATAGTTTCCTGGAAGCCTATGTTCCAATAGTAGAAAAAAGAAAAGAAATTCCATACACAGGCGAGAACAGAACCTGGCAAGAAATTCGCCGTGGTCGTTATGTTGAATTCAATCTCGTTCACGATAAAGGAACACTTTTCGGATTAAAAACAAACGGTCGAATTGAATCGATTTTGATGAGTTTGCCGCCGCATGTCCAATGGGTTTATGACCATCATCCAGAATCTGGAAGCGAAGAAGAAAAATTAATTAAAGTATTAGAAAATCCGATTAATTGGATTGAAGATTAACGATTTTTGATTGCAGAAGTCGAAGCACTCAATATCAAATCATAAATCTACGATCGTTAATCAAAAATCAAAAATCAATATGTTCCCACTACAAAGAGGCAGAAGATTAAGAACATCAGAAGCAATAAGAACCATTGTTAGAGAAACAACACTTTCTCCATCAGACTTTATGTTTCCAATGTTTATTACAGAAGGCGAAAATTATAAATCGGAAATTCCATCAATGCCTGGGATTTTACGTCGATCAATCGATTTAACAGTGGAAGAAGTTAAAGAAGTATTTGCTCTGGGAATCCGTGCTGTAAATATCTATGTAAAAGTTGATGAAAGCCTGAAAGACAACACCGGAAAAGAAGCATGGAATCCCAATGGACTTATGCAGCAAGCCATAAAAGCAATCAAAGCCGCTTGTCCTGAAATGATTGTAATGCCCGATGTAGCTCTCGATCCATACTCTATTTATGGTCACGACGGAATTATAGAAAACGGAGATATTGCCAACGATGCTACTAATGATGCTTTAGTAAAAATGGCAGTTTCTCACGCCCAAGCGGGAGCCGATTTTGTTGCGCCAAGCGACATGATGGATGGACGTGTTTTACGACTTCGTCAAGGTTTAGATGCTGCCGGATTTTCAAATGTTGGAATCATGAGCTATTCGGCTAAATATGCTTCAGCGTTTTACGGTCCGTTTCGAGATGCTTTAGACAGTACTCCAAAAGACAATAAATCTAATACTGAGCCTGTCGAAGTGCCAAAAGACAAAAAAACCTACCAAATGGATTACGCCAACCGAATCGAAGCCATCAAAGAAGCGCTCATGGATGTTGAAGAAGGCGCCGATATGGTTATGGTGAAACCAGGAATTGCGTATCTCGACATCGTTCGCGAAGTCAAAAATGCTGTCAATGTTCCGGTTACAGTATTCCACGTTTCCGGAGAATATGCCATGATTAAAGCGGCATCCGAGAGAGGATGGCTCGACCACGACAAAATTATGATGGAACAATTAATGTGCATCAAAAGAGCAGGAGCAAGTTTGATTTCGACCTATTTTGCCAAAGAAGCGGCTGTTTTATTGAATAATTGATATTAAGAGGAGAATGTCCTGTGGACATTCGGGGCATTATTTTTTTAAATGAAAAAACTA
>CANKLK010000216.1 GCA_947482805.1 Flavobacteriaceae bacterium | reverse complement strand
ATTTTCAATTCTAACATTAAACGCTTTGAAAGTCGCTTCTTCATTAATTCCAACAGTTAATCCTTCCAGAGGCAATCCTTTTGGAACAAATATTTTAGTTTTATCTTCTACTTTATCAGCGAATTCTCTAAAAGAATCTTCAATCGCAGTTGCATCACCATAAATATCCAAATGGTCGGCATCCATTGAGGTCACGCAAGCAATGTTTGGATGCAAATGCAGGAATGAACGATCAAATTCATCAGCTTCAACTACAGTTACTGTTTTCCCATTTCCAATTAAATTGGACTGATAATTTTCTACAATTCCTCCAATAAATGCCGTAACATCAACACCACATTCGTATAAAATGTGACCGAGAATACTCGATGTCGTTGTTTTTCCGTGCGTTCCGGCAACGGCGAAACAAAAAGTGTCTTTGGTAATAATTCCTAAAACTTCAGCACGTTTTTTTACAACATAATCTCTTTCAATAAAATAATTCCATTCTGAATGTGAAATTGGAACAGCTGGAGTTATAATAACCAAAGTGTTTTCAACATAATATTCTGCTGGAATCAGACTGATGTTGTCTTCAAAATGAATCGACATTCCGCCAGCAATTAATTCATCTGTAAGCATGGTCGGTGTTTTGTCGTAACCCGAAACATTTTTACCAATGTTTTGGAAATAACGGGCCAAAGCACTCATTCCGATGCCACCAATTCCGATGAAATAGACGTTATGTATTTGGTTTAGATTCACTTATTTTATCAACTTAACTATTTGTTCGGCAATATCTTTTGTCGCGTTTGGTTTTGCCAGTTTTTTTATGTTTTCACTTAATTCTTTCTGTAAATTTTCATTCGAAATTAAATTCGAAAATATCGGTTCAAAGCTCGAATCCAATTGGCTTTCTTTAATTAATATCGCACCATTTTTATCTACAATTGCTTTAGCATTTTTGGTTTGATGATCTTCAGCTACATTGGGAGACGGAATAAAAATTACCGGTTTGCCTACCAAACACAACTCCGAAACAGATGAAGCTCCGGCTCGAGAAATTATAAAATCGGCTGAGGCATAGACCAAATCCATTCTGTCAATAAATGCCACGACCTGTATCTGTTCTTCATCTGAAAAATGGTTGTAATCTTGATAATACAGTTTGCCACATTGCCAGATAATTTGAATGTCTTTTGAAACAAGATTGTAAATTTCTTTTTCAATTAATTGATTTAATCTTCTTGCACCAAGACTTCCGCCAAGCACCAAAAGTGTTTTTTTATTCGGATCCAAATTGAAATGCTTAAGTGCTTCTTTTCGTTTAGAATCAATTTCCAATAAATCCTGTCGAACCGGATTTCCTGTGAAAACAATTTTGTCTTTTGGAAAAAACCGTTCTAAGTTTTCATAGGCCACACAAATTGTATTGGCTTTTTTACTCAACAGTTTATTTGTAATTCCTGGATAGGAATTTTGTTCCTGAATCAATGTTGGAATTTTTAGCATATTTGCCATCTGTAATAAAGGGCCGCTTGCAAAACCACCGGTTCCAATAACTATATTAGGCTTGAATGCTTTTATTATTTTTCTTGACACCCACAAACTACTCGTCAATTTTAATGGAAACATCAGGTTTTGTAATGTAAATTTTCGTTGCAAACCTGCAATCCAAAGTCCTTTTATTTTGTAACCAGCTTCTGGCACTTTTTGCATTTCCATTTTGTCTTTGGCGCCAACAAAAAGGAATTCGGCATCTGGAAAACGCAACTTTAATTCATTAGCAATAGCAATAGCCGGGTAGATATGTCCACCGGTTCCGCCACCACTTAATATGAATTTTAATTTTCTCACTTTTATTTTTTATTAAGAATAGCATTCATCGGATTTGCCGTATCCACAATTGAAAAATCTTCTAATTGCTTCGCCTGTTCGCTCTCGCTAGTGTCTGCTGCTTCGTCTTCTTGCAATTGCTTATCGATTAGCTTTTGTAAAGCGTCATCACGTTTTTGTTTTTCGGCTAGTTCTTCTGCAATTTCTTCTTCTTTTTTGGTCACGCTTAAAATAATTCCCAAGGCAATACAAGTCATCCAAATAGAGGTACCACCACTACTTATTAGGGGTAATGTTTGACCCGTTACCGGCAATAATTCTACAGCAACAGCCATATTAGTCATTGCCTGAAAAATTATCGGGAAACCCAAGCCGACGACGACTAGTTTACCGAAGAGCGAATTGGCTTTATGAGCTGCTATAACAAATCGGAATAGTAATAATAAATACAATCCTAAAACAGATATTCCGCCAACCATTCCGTATTCTTCAACAATAATAGCATAGATAAAATCGGAAGAAGATTGTGGTAGAAAGTTTTTCTGCACACTTTTCCCAGGTCCAAGTCCATATAGTCCGCCTGAAGCAATCGCTATTTTTGCCTTTTCAATTTGGTAATCATCTTCATCGGGTTTGTCAGTTGCGAAGTTGTCAATACGAGCAATCCAGGTATCTACTCGATTAGGGAAAGCATCTGGAAAAGATTTTGCAACAAATATAAAAAACAACAATCCGATAGCACCGGCGCCAAGAATAACTCCGATATATTTAATTGGATATTTACCTATGAAAACCAACATAATTACCATTGAAAATATCAAGGCAGCAGTAGAAAAATTAGCCGGAAGAATAAAAATTAATGTAATAAAAACTGGTGTCCACAATTCCCATAGTGAGTTTTGGAACGTAATAGGCGTTTCTCTTTTTTTGGATAAATAGTGCGCTACATAAACATATAAAACGATGGATGCTAGCGCAGAAGTTTGGAAAGTGATGCCAATAAACGGAATCTGTATCCATCGACTGGCATTGGCCCCTTCAATGATAGTCCCTTTAAGTAAAGTATAAATCAACAATCCCCAAACGACAGGCAACAGAATTTTGGATATCGTTTTGAAATAATGATAGGGAACTTTATGAATTTTATAAAGTATAAAAAAACCAACCAGAACTTGGGCCGCATGTTTCAGTAGATAAGCAAACGTATTTCCGGAACCATCATTTTTATAGGCCAAATTGCTACTTGCACTAAAAACAGACATAAACGAAAACAGCGCCAACAAGGCAACGAATGCCCATATGACTTTATCTCCTTTTAAACTGTTTACTAGTTCTTTCATTT
>CANKLK010000215.1 GCA_947482805.1 Flavobacteriaceae bacterium | reverse complement strand
TGTGCATTGATGCTATCTAGAGTTTTATCAATATTCCATTCGCCCGCATAAGAAGTTGAGGCATCAAATAAATTTTGAGCATCATGCATGTAAATGACAGGATATTTTTTGGCAGAAGTGGTGTAGTTTTTTGGGAGATATACCCAAATATTTTTAGAAGTATGGAGTTGCGGTGCTTCTATTGTAAAGGTCGAAATCTGCGCGCTGGCAGTACTTTGCTGAGCAATTGCTTTAGATAAAACAGATAAAAGAAGTAACCAAAAAAAATGCTTCAAAATGACGATGATTTACAGTTTCTCCTCAGTCGTTTTATCTTCCTTTATTTCATCCTTTACTTCCTCTTTTTTACCCTTTTTAATTTTTTTTCCAGACTTCATTTTTTCAGTCAATATTTTATATTTTTCTTTTTGATCTTTATTCAAATAAGAGTTAATAGTCACATCAGTTCTATCCATCATTGCTTTTATTTGTTTTGATTTTTCTTCTTCAGAATTTTCTTTTTTCATTAGAATTTCAACATTCTTTCGGTTAGTAATAACTTCATTTCTTATAGCAATAGTTTGAAGTTCATCAAGTGACAATTCCTTTTTTAACATTTCCATAAATCTATCAAGCTGTTTTGAATTATTTTCATCAATATCTTGCTGAGAAGGTTTTGATGGACTAGAGTTTCTTCCTAAATCTTGATTAACGCCATAACCATTTTGATTAAAATTTTGTGCAAATCCAGCCGACGACAAAATGAGCAAGGAGAAAAGAAGTGTTTTTAAAGTTTTCATGATGAATATAATTAAAGCTATAAAATTATATAAAAATTGATTAGTAACAATGATAAAAAATAAATGACTATCCTATTTATAAAAATTATATTTTAGCAAAAAAAAATTAAGTTGCATGAACGATTACAAAGAAAAATTAACACTTTTAGCCGAAATGATTGCTTTCTCTGTAGTTGACGGAAGATTGCATGATAGAGAATATTTTTTCTTATCTATGATTGCCGATGAACTTCAGTTAGACAAAAGCGATTTTAATGATCTTTTTCATCAAGAAGAATATCCAATTGTTATTAAATCTGAATTTGAGCGCATCCAACAATTCTATCGCTTGGCAATACTGATGCATTGTGATGGCGTTTTACACGAACGTGAACAGATCAAAATCCATGAAATTGGCATTAATATGGGATTAAATCCACATGCTATTAAACGTGTTTTAAAAGCAATGGAAAACTCTCCAACCAAAATAATTTCTCCTGAGTTTTTACTTGAAGTTTTCCAGGAACAGTTGAATTAGGAAACTGGCAATGTCTTCTCAAAGGCTTTTCTAAAACTGCCTCTAAAAGTGACTTGTCCGCAATAAGTATAGCCCAATTTTTCAAGAATTTTAAGCATCGGAATGTTGTCAAAATTGGTATCCACTTTGATGCTAAAGATGTTATTTCTTTTTGCTAAATCTTCTGCAAAAAGAAAGATTTTCTGTGCCAAACCTTTCCCTAAATAGTCATCCGAAATGGCAACTCTATGCACTACTGCAAAATCACCATTAGTTAGCCAAGTTCCCTTTAGTTGTTCATAAGCTGGTTCATCATTAAAAAGAATGGCAGCGTAACCAGCAACAATATTGTCATCAATTAAAACATAGCCAATGCCTTTTGTAATATCCTGTTTTATTACATCTTCGTTAGGATAGCCATCTTGCCATTGTTGACTTCCATCATTCTTTCTGCGTACAATGGCTTGCTGAATGATTTTCCAAATTTGAGTAACTTCTGATGCACTAGCTTGTCTGAAATCGTAATTCATTTTAAACTTTTAAATCCTTTCTTGTAAACCCTTAATCTCATCTCTCAATTTTGCGGCTTGCATAAAATCGAGTTCTTTAGCCGCTTTTTCCATGGCTTTTCGGGCGTCACGAATTTTCTTTTCTATCTCAGGTTTTGATAAATATAAGCTTTCAGGTTCTGCTGCTTTGGCAATTTTATCTTCAAAGTATTGAGTAGAAACTGAGTTGCCGCTTAAAGCACTTCCCAGACTTTTATTCAGCGCCATTGGTTCCAAACCATGTAACGTATTGTACCCTATTTGTTTTTCGCGACGATAATTGGTATCGTCCATAGTTTTTTGCATGCTGTTGGTAATCTTATCGGCATACATAATTGCTTTTCCGTTTACGTTTCGCGCGGCACGTCCAACAGTTTGTGTTAACGAACGATGGCTACGCAGAAAACCTTCTTTATCCGCATCTAAAATAGCTACGAGTGACACTTCGGGTAAATCCAAACCTTCACGTAGCAAGTTTACGCCAATCAAAACATCAAACAAACCTTTTCGCAAATCCTGCATGATTTCTACACGTTCCAAAGTATCCACATCGGAATGAATATAACGACATCGGATAGCAACTTTAGTTAGATATTTAGTTAATTCTTCCGCCATCCTTTTGGTTAAAGTCGTTACCAAAACTCGTTCATCGGCTTCGCAACGGACTTGTATTTCTTCAATCAAATCGTCAATCTGATTCAAACTTGGACGCACTTCTATAATTGGGTCTAATAATCCAGTTGGACGAATAACTTGCTCTACATAAATACCTTCTGATTTTTGCAATTCATAATCGGCTGGCGTTGCCGAAACATAAATGACTTGGTTTTGCATCGACTCGAATTCCTCAAACTTCAACGGACGATTGTCCATTGCAGCAGGTAATCTAAAACCATATTCGACTAAGTTTTCTTTTCTGCTTCTGTCACCGCCATACATGGCGTGTACTTGTGAAATCGTTACGTGACTTTCATCCACAACCATCAAATAATCATCCGGAAAATAATCTAACAAGCAGAAAGGTCTTGTTCCTGGCAAACGCCTGTCTAAATAACGGGAATAATTCTCAATTCCGGAGCAATAGCCCAATTCGCGTATCATTTCTAAATCAAAATTAGTACGTTCTTCCAAGCGTTTAGCTTCAAGATGTTTCCCAATTTCTTTGAAGTAATCGACTTGTTTTACTAAATCCTGTTGGATATCCCAAATCGCTGCTTTTAATACATCAGGGGATGTCACAAACATATTTGCCGGATAAATATTAAGTTTTTCATATCGTTCCAAAACCTTAGTGCTTTTGGCATCAAAAGCTTCAATTTCTTCAATTTCATCGCCAAAAAAATGTAC
>CANKLK010000214.1 GCA_947482805.1 Flavobacteriaceae bacterium | reverse complement strand
GAGAGGCAAAAATGCCGCTTGGAAATCTCCTTCCGACTTTCAAAAAATTGAAATTGGCAAATCACAAAAATTAAGAAAAGGAAAAAAAGTTGCCATTTTATCAACCGGAACTATAGCTGATAATGTAACATTGGCTCTTACCAATATTGAAGATCCTGAAAACCATTTTGCTCATTATCATTTTGGCTTTGTAAAACCTTTAGATGTAAAGAAACTTCACAAAATCTGTGATAAATTTTCAACTATTATTACTGTCGAAGATGGTGTTACAACCGGAGGTTTTGGAAGTTCGGTTTTAGAATTCGCTGCCAAAAATGACTACGTTAACGAAATCTTCCTTTGCGGTGTTCCCGATTATTTTATTGAACACGGAACCGTTGATGAATTGCAACAATTCTGCAATATTGATGTGGATGGATTACGATCGCTTTTCTCAGGTTTGCTTGAGGAAGAAGAGCAAGACAATGATTTGTGAGTTGCAAAGCTTTAATCTATCATAAAATTCCTTTTTCATCCACTGTATAATGTTATTTTCTTTTGCCTTGATGCAAAAGAAACAAAAAATCAAGGCTTGGAATCTTCGGCGGTCAATTTTAATTTTAAATCCTAAAAGAAAAGAACTCGCTTCGCTCAAACAGCTTTTCTTTTTAAGGATTTTTCAATTAATTGACACTCGCCTGCCAGATTCTAATGCCAAAAAATGATTAAGCCGTCACTATTTTGTTATAAAGCACCGCTTTCCCATCTGTTAGCATGGAGATGAAGTGACAAATATGAAGTAATCGGTCATACAAGTTTTCTTTTTCTAAATGATGTTTTTCAGGTAAAATTTTCAATAGTAATTTATCGTAATTTGTAGCTTTTCCATCGTGATTGTTGTTGTAAGCTGTTATAAATTTATCCAATAAATTATTGATGATTTGGTAACCCGAAAGCTCTTTTTCAATTACTTCCCTACTTTGATAAATATTCTTTACACTCAGTTTAATAATGTCATCCATTTGCGCTTTGTACTTGCTTTTATCAGTTAATGCAAAATGGAATTCCCCTTGTAAAATTGCTTCTTCGTTTTCGATAAAAACCCTTACTGCATCGTTGATTAAGTTCCCAATAGCCAAAGCACGCAGATAACTAATTCGGTCTTCCTTAGTTGTCAAGGTTTGGTATTTGGCAGTGTCAATCGTGTCTTTTACCAATTTGATTAAATATTCCAACGCAAAGTCTTCAGAAACCAAACCGAGATTTATTCCGTCTTCAAAATCGATAATCGTATAGCAAATATCATCGGCTGCTTCGACTAAAAATGCCAGAGGATGGCGCTCAAAACCAATATCATTTCCGGATTTATTCGAGATCATGCCCAACTCTTCTGCCACTTCTTTGAAGAAATCCTTATCGGATTGGAAGAAACCATACTTTTTATCCGAAATATTTTTGGTTGGTTTCTTTGGCAGACTTTCTTTTGGATATTTCATAAACGCCCCCAAAACCGCATAGGTCAAACGCAGACTCCCTTCAATGCCGGGACGAGAACTAGACAGCACCGAAAAACCATTGGCATTGCCTTCAAAATCGATTAAATCCTGCCATTGTTTGTCGGTTAATTGGTCTTTGTATTGTTGTCCATTGCCAATGGAGAAATATTCCCCAATCGCTTTTTCTCCAGAATGTCCAAATGGTGGATTACCAATATCATGTGCTAAAGATGCCGCAGCGACAATAGCTCCAAAATCATTCATATGATAACCATGGACTTCTTGTAAATGTGGGTATTTTTCAAGGATTTTTTTACCAACTAATCTGCCTATAGAACGACCGACAACCGAAACTTCTAAACTGTGCGTCAAACGAGTATGCACAAAATCAGTCTTAGAAAGCGGAATTACCTGCGTTTTATCCTGCAAACTTCTGAAAGCAGATGAGAAAATAATACGGTCATAATCGACTTCAAATCCGAGTCGTGTATCGTCTTGTTCTATGCGCAATCTTTTGCTGGTATCGCCTTGGCGTTTTAGTGATAAAAGTTGTTCCCAGGTCATTTTGATTTAGGATTTAGGATTTTCGGAATTAGGAATTTGAACAAATATAAATTTATTTTATGATTTTCCTCATACAAACACTATTGGCAGCACCTTTATATTGCATATAGTTTTTAATCACAGCGTAACCTATCTTTTGAAACAAGCTAATAGGATCAAGCTAAATAAATTCGGTTTCATGACTTATTTTAAACTATAAAACTGTTTCTTTTTCTCCTCTAATAATTTCTTATTGACCACATAGGTTTTCGAAATCATATCATGCAATCCTCTTGATGGGAATACAATAAAGGATATCCAGTAAAGCGGAATTATCCGAATCAATGATCGGATCATAATTGCTTCATAATTAGCATTATCTCCGTTTTCATCAACAACTATTGTATTTGTACAAAACTTTCCGATGGTTCTTGAAGTAAAGATTTCGAAAAAATTATAATACAATAATGTAATGGAAGAAGTAACGATGAATTGCAATATGCTATTGGCCATGAAACGATTCATAAAATCCTTACCTTCATTAGGTGTTGTAGCGGTATTGGAAAGAAAAATAACAAGCCCAATAAAAAGCATTACAGACAGCATAATCATGTCGATTGCAAAATTGAAAAACCTTTTATCTGCTTTAACAAAAAGTTCTTCTGTAACCATGAATTTTTTTTGATTATTTTCTTCCATAATGGCTATTCCTTTTGGTTGGCCAAAAAGAAATTTCTTGATTTTTTTGGATATTGGTTATAGCTTTTATCACTCGGATTGGCAATCACCGTTTTGATGTTGATTTCGTCACCGAGTTTGAAACTAGCTTCGGTATATTTATAATCTAAAAGGTATTCGCCGCAAAAATAATTGCCGTCTTTATCCTTTTCGATGATTCCTGTGTAAACTCCTTTTTTATCTTTTGACATGGTTTTGTTTTTTTAGCCTCTCGTCATGCTGACGAGACGGGAAATACCTGCCTGCCGGCAGGGCTTCTAAAATCAAAACAGCCATCAATGACAGCTGTTTCTCTATTTTCTATTCTCTATATTCTTTTCTCTTTTTTACGACCCACACATTTCGCAATCATCTGGACCAGCATTTCTTGCGCGTTCCACCATTGCGGCAAAATCTTCGGCAGTCATTTCACCTGTTTCGTTTGGCGCTACCACTTC
>CANKLK010000213.1 GCA_947482805.1 Flavobacteriaceae bacterium | reverse complement strand
ATCAAGGCCAACAACAGACTATGCTAAAGAAGGGTTTTTCAACATTCTAGAAAATTATTTTTCAATAGAAGATAAAGCTATTTTAGATTTGTGCGCTGGAACAGGTAACATATCATTTGAATTTGTTTCGAGAGGTGCAAAATCAGTCCTTTCAATTGACAGTAACCCAAGATGTGTGCAATCCCTTAAAACAAATAGTCGAAATTTAGGAATTGAAGAAACAATGAATTCATATAAAACTGACTGCATTATTTACTGCCGCAACTCAAAAGAAAAATTTGATTTAATATATGCAGATCCTCCATTTCATCTCAAATTTCACGAAGAATTGATTACAGTGATATTCCAAAAATTACTTTTAAAAGCAGATGGATATCTAGTAGTTGAACACGGAAAACAAACAAATCTAACTGCTATGGATAACTTTGAATTTTGCAGAAACTTTGGGAATGTCTATTTTAGTTTTTTTAAAGCCTAAATAAGTATGAAAAAAGGACTTTTTCCCGGATCATTTGACCCTTTCACAAAGGGTCATGAAGCAATTGTTGTTAAAGCCATTCATCTTTTTGATGAAATCTATATTGGGATTGGAATTAATAGCAACAAAAAATATCTTTTTGATACTAAGAATAGGATAAAACATATCAAAGAATTATTTAAGAATTATTCAAACGTTCAAGTTGGAACATACCAAAAATTGACGGTAGATTATTGCAAAGAAATAAAAGCTAGTCACATAATAAGAGGGCTCAGGAACTCTTCTGATTTTGAATATGAAAAGACAATAGCACATATGAATAATGCTATTTCAGGAATAGAAACTGTTTTTTTTCTAAGTGATGAAAAACACAGCGCACTAAATTCATCAATTATCCGAGAAATGTATACCAATAAAGCTGATATCTCACCTTTTGTTACTTTTCCAAACTTACTTGCTAATAAATAATTGGTTTTTCAGAAAAACTATGAAAAATACAATTCTTATTCTTTTGACTTTGCTCTCTCATTCAGTTTTTGCTGAAGTTGTCATAAACGGTTATTGCGATTTCCCGAAAGCTACTATTTCTTTATTTGAAATTGAAGATTGCATTACCAAAACTAAAAAAAAAATAAGCGAAACAGAGGTTGACGAAAAAGGAAATTTTAGATTAATCTTCTCGAGCAATAAAATTAAAAAAGTTATTCTCCATATAAATTCGAACTTCACCTGGATGTATGTTCAGCCAAATGGCACTTACTTTATTGATATCCCAATAGAGGGGCAAATTACGCAGTTCATTTCAAACAACGAAATTGAGATGGTATTTTACAGATTAGATAGTAATGATATTAATTATAAAATTTTGGGATTTGAAGCTTGGATGGATAATTATTTGTCAGATATTTATCTGCTTAAAGATAAGAATCCTGGAACATTCGTGCAAAAAATTGCTGCTTTAAAAAAAGAAGTGAATGATGTTTATTCAAAAGATACCTCACTCTTTTTTCGCTCCTATTTAAAATATTCAATAGGGCTTTCAATTGATAATATCAATTTTATAAGTGCTCCAAGTGAAGAAGATAAATTTAACTTTTATATAAAAGAGACTCCTTTTTTAATTAATAATGATAAATACATTGAATACCTTCATTCATTTTATGAAAACTATTATTATCAATTAGATCAAAACTTAAGGGAACAATTAAACTTTAATGTTAGAAATTTTGATCTCGAAAATTGTATAAAGACACTTAAAAAAGATCCTTATATTCAATCCGAAGAACGTGCAGAATTAATCTTGTTAATAATGATAAATCAAGGTGCTTTTTCTCCAGAAATCTCGAATACTATTCTAAATAAAATTTATGAAAAAAGCATATATGAAAATCATTCAATTATAGCAAAAAACTCGATATCAAAAGTAGATGAAATAAAAATTGGCGATATCTTTCCAAACCTATACTTAGATATAAAAAATCAATATACACTTCAAATGATGAAGGGGAAACCAATTTACATTCATTGTTTTAATCCAAAAAATCTAAAATCCTTAACAGAAATTCCAGCGCTTTTGAAACTATATGAAAAATATGGAAAATATATAAATTTTATCAGTGTTTATTCAATACCTAAGGAAGATTTTTCAATTTCAGAGCAAAGAAATCTCGATTTAATAAAGTGGAAAAAATTTGAACTTGAACCAAATGAAAAATCGTGGAAAATATTAAACATACCCTATTTTCCATATTATTTATTTCTCGATAAAGACCTTGTATTACTTGCCTCTCCTGCACTTACTCCATCACCTAGTGCTTCATATGAAACAATAGAAAGAACCTTTTATGATATTAAAAGAGAAGCTACTGGAAGAGGCGAGTAACTATTTTCGATAGAAACCCCAAAATGCGCCCATTGCTCCACCAAATAAATGTGCAAAATGTGAAATATTGTCATTATTAAAAGATGAATATATTTCTTGGCCTAAATATAACAAGACAATTAAAATAAAAGTAAATGGTATTTCTTTTCCTCTTGAATTCAGAAGAGATGAAAGAACAATATACATAAATGCAATTCCACTAGCCCCTAACAATCCGTTATCCCATAATAAGGTATGAAGTAATGCTGTTAATACTGCCGTAGAAAATGTCATAATCAACATCCTTTTGGTTCCAAACTTCAGCTCAATTAGTGGTCCCAACAATAAAATAATTGACAAATTACCAATTAAGTGCAATGAATCTATATGTCCAAATATATACGTGAAATTTGAAAGGTACCATTTCCATGATGTAAAATGAGAATTGCCGTCTAAAATAAAGAAATGACTACTCGTTGGAAGAACTTTTAGCGTAATCATTCCTATTAAAGAGAACAATGCAATCAATAAGGTTCCACGAGAAACAAAGGAGATTTTCATCTTATTCAATAATTGCTGAAAGACCTTTTTCAAGCAATGAAGTACATAAAGGCTCTAGTTCTTTATATTCACCAGTCTTAACAATACATTTTCCGTTGGTATGAACTATCCATGCGCATTGTTCTGCTTGAATCACCTCATGATTACAGATTTGAACCAAGCAATAAATTACATGATCAAAAGTATTGAAATCATCATTATAAAGAATAATTGAATGTGTTGTAACTTTTTCTTCTAATAAGTCTAAAAGTTCTTTCGAATCAGGATTTTGCATCTTTTTTTATTAAAATTAGT
>CANKLK010000212.1 GCA_947482805.1 Flavobacteriaceae bacterium | reverse complement strand
TAATTATGCCCGATTTCTAAAAGTAAATCCCGAAGATGCTTTAGAACGTACCAATAAAAAATTCATTAAGCGATTCATATACCTCGAAAGCAAAGCCAGCGAACTCGGAAAACCTTTAATGGATATGACCTTAGCAGAGATGGACGTGTTCTGGAACGAAGCTAAAAAGTTGTAGAATTTAGATAGGTGAATTCAATACGCAGATTTTTTGACTTATCCCTTTTCTCTTTTCCCTTTAATCTATTTTACTATATTTGAAAAACTAACTAACCAAAACCAAAATATGTCACAAGAAAAGCACCATTTAAAGCGTTCATTAGGATTACTAGATGCCACAAGTTTAGTGGCAGGTTCCATGATAGGTTCCGGAATTTTTTTAGTAACCGCAGCCATGGCCAGAGATGTTGGCTCAGCCGCATGGATATTAGTAATTTGGTTGGTCACAGGATTATTGACTATGTCGGCTGCCTTAAGTTATGGCGAGTTGGCCGGAATGATGCCTAACGCTGGAGGGCAATATGTTTACATCCAACGTGCTTACGGAAAATTAATTTCATTTTTATACGGATGGACTGTTTTTACCGTAATTCAGACCGGAACTATAGCAGCTGTTGCAGTAGCTTTTTCTAATTACACTGCAGTTTTCTTTCCAATTTTGGAAAACAAAATACTGACTATAGGGGAGAGTTTTTCTTTTACAAATAAGCAAGTTTTAGCCATGTTTATTATTGCTTTACTCACTTATATCAATACTAAAGGTATCCGAAGTGGAAAAATAATTCAGGTGGTTTTTACTTCTGCCAAGTTAATTGCACTTTTTGCCTTGATAACTTTGGGAATTTATATAGGTTTTCATACCAATACTTTTGCTGATAATTTTTCTAGTATGTGGGAAGCCAAGAAAACGGTTTTGGAAGAAGATGGTACTCTGACCATCACAAAATTATCAGGAATTGCGCTAATTGGTGCGATGGGAGCAACCATAATCAATTCATTATTTTCCAGTGATGCATGGAACAATGTAACCTTTATTGCAGCTGAAATTAAAGACCCAAAAAAGAATATCCCGAGAAGTTTGTTTTTAGGGACACTGATTGTAACCATCATTTATATTTTGGCCAATATTGCCTACTTAGCATTGTTACCGTTAAACGGAAGTCCGGACGGAACAGTAGTTCAAAACGGAATTATGTTTGCCAGTCAAGATAGAGTAGGAGCTGCAGCTGCAAGCATTATTATGGGTAATGTAGGTGTTCTTTTGATGGCAGGATTAATTATGGTCTCTACTTTTGGATGTAATATTGGTTTGATTTTGTCGGGTGGAAGATTGTTTTATGCTATGGCAAAGGATGGCTTATTCTTCAAAAGAGCAGGAGAATTAAATAATTATGATGTTCCGGAGAAAGCACTTTGGTTTCAATGTCTTTGGGCATGCATATTATGTATTTCTGGTAAATATGGAGACTTGTTAACCTACGCCACTTTTGCTTCCTTGCTGTTTTATATTCTAACAATTGGAGGTTTATTTATTCTACGCAAAAGGGAACCTGAAGCCGAAAGACCATATAAAGCATTTGGGTATCCATTTGTTCCCACATTGTATATGATTATTACAGGTCTAATTTGTGTTGATTTATTGATTTATGATACCCGAAATACAGGCTTAGGTTTATTCATTGTGGCATTAGGAGTTCCGGTATATTATATTTTTATGAAGAAAAAAGAATAAAAAAAGCCCCGATTTGATTATCAAATCGGGGCTTTTTTTATTCCTATTTGTTATTGTTTTGCTACTGGTGGCGGAATTGATTCCAACATTTCAATTTCAAAAATAATATTTGCGTTAGGTGGAATTACATTTCCTGCGCCTCTTTCTCCATATCCTAATTTTGAAGGAATAAAGACCAAAGCGGTATCTCCTAAGTTCATTAATTCTAATGCTTCAATAAATCCAGGTATTAAACCATCTTTCTTTCCATAAGGGAAAGGTAATGGCTGATAACCGTTTTGCTTTGCTCTGTTTTCATCGAATTTTCCATATTCTTTATTTACATTTTCTATACTACTATCAAAAAGACTTCCGTCTTCTAAATAACCTGCATAATTAATGTAAACATTATTCCCTTCTACAGGTTTTTTACCCGTACCAGCTTTAATTATTTGGTATTTTAAGCCACTAGCTGTCTCGGTTGCAGTTGCTTTAGTTTCGTTTAAATATTTTGCTTTTGAAGCCAATACTGATCCGAATTTAGCAGTGTATTCTGCTTTTTTTTGCGCTTCCAATTCAGCTTGCTTTTTATTATTTTCAGCAGCTAGAGCAGCATCTTTTGTATCATCACCAGCTTTATTAGCCATATAATCACTAAAAGTTTTTGCAGCATCAAATTTCTTTGCTTCAGCACCTTTTCTAGTAATGGTAATTTTGTTAATTCCATCGTCTTTTTTGATTTTATTTACGACATCTTGACCAGTTACAACATGTCCAAAAATTGCATAATTTCCATTTAAGAATGTTGTCTCAGTTACAGTAATAAAAAATTGAGATCCATTAGTGTTTGGTCCTGAATTAGCCATTGCAAGAACCCCTGCGTTGTCAAATTTATCATCTGAAATCTCATCTTTAAAAGCATAACCCGGTCCACCCGTGCCATTTCCTAACGGATCACCACCCTGAATCATGAAATCCTCTTTGTCACCATTGTATTTTGTAATTACGCGATGGAATTTTAAACCATCAAAGTAATGTTTTCCTTTTAGTTTTTCATCAGTTACAAAAGTATTGGTTCCTTCGGCAAGTGAGATGAAATTAGCAACCGTAATCGGTGTTTTTTGATATTCTAATTGAATAACGATTTTTCCTTTTGCTGTTTCGATTTCAGCAAATATTCCCTGATCAGTTGAAGGTGTTGCTGTTTTTTTTTCTGATACGGTAAACTTTGTTCCAGTTGCTTTTGTTGCTGGTTTTGCAGCAGGTGTTTTTTTAGTTTGTGCTGAGGCACTCATCATACCCAGACAAATCAAAAGAAGAATGTTGAATTTAATTTTACTCATGATTTATTGCTTGTTATTTATTACTAATTATTTATTTATTATTATTTATTATTATTTATTACTTATTTATTATCAATTATCAATTATCAATTATCAATTATCAATTATCAATTATCAATTATCAATTATCAATTATCAATTATCAATTATCAATTATCAATTATCAATTATCAATTATCAATTATCAAT
>CANKLK010000211.1 GCA_947482805.1 Flavobacteriaceae bacterium | reverse complement strand
GCAAAAGCGGTCGCTCCGCGAAAGACAATTATTTTCGCTTTGCAAATGGCAACAAACATAGTATCTTTGTTAGTAATATTTCGGTAAGAAAATGTTTCAAACCGCACTAGGCAAAGCTCCAAAACGTTATGCCTCATTGTAAAAAAGACTAAACTTGTAACAAGAAAATAGAAATATGACAAACAAAGAAATTGGTTTTAAGAAAATACAAGAATTAGTTACTCGTTTTAGCGAACAGCTGACTGCTTACAAAAAATCTGACTACAACGAAACTCAAACTCGTAGAGACTTTATTGACCCTTTCTTTAAGGCTTTGGGCTGGGACATTGACAACGAACAAGGATTTGCTGAAAGTTATAGAGAAGTAATTCACGAAGACAGAGTAAAAGTTGGCACAGCGACCAAAGCTCCCGACTACTCTTTCAGATTAAGCGGAGGACAACGATTATTTTTTGTGGAAGCCAAAAAGCCAAGCGTTTTAATCAAGGACGACATACAACCTGCTTACCAAGTTCGCAGATATGGTTGGAGTGCTAAATTGAATGTGAGTGTTATTACTGACTTTGAAGAATTTGCTATTTACGACTGCACAAAAAAACCTATCCCTACGGACAAAACAAGTGTAGCAAGAGTAAAATATATTACTTACAACGATTATATTTCTGAATGGGATTTTCTCTGGAACACATTTAGTAAAGAAGCCGTTTTAAAGGGTAGTTTCGACAAGTTTATTGGCGGTAATGCCAACAAAAAAGGAACCGCAACCGTTGACAAAGAATTTCTAAATTCACTTGACCAATGGCGGACTTTATTGGCAGAAACCATTAGTAAAGAAAACAAACAATTAGATGAAGACGAACTAAACTTTGTTGTTCAGCAAACACTAGACAGAATTATATTTTTACGCATTTGTGAAGACAGAAGTATTGAACCTTACGGCAGACTGAAGGAGTGTTTAAATCGTGGCGACTTTTACGAAAACCTTTTATTAGAGTTTAAACAAGCAGATGACAAATACAATAGTGGATTGTTTAACTTCAAAAAAGACAAATTAAGTCATCAACTTAAAATTAACAATAAGACACTTAAAACAATAATCAGCCAATTATATTACCCAGAGTGTCCTTATGAATTTTCAGTTTTAAGTGTAGAAATATTAGGGAGTGCTTATGAGCAATTTTTAGGCAAAACCATTACTATTAATAACAGAGGGAAGGCTGTTATTGAACTTAAACCCGAAGTAAGAAAAGCGGGTGGAGTTTACTACACACCTCAATATATAGTAGATTATATTGTTTTAAATACCATCGGAAAACTATGCGAAAAGAAAACGCCTAAAGAAGTTGCGGAAATTAAAATAGTTGATCCGGCTTGCGGTAGTGGAAGTTTTCTTATTGGGGCCTATCAGTTTTTATTAAATTGGCACAAAGATTATTATATTCAAAATCCGAACAAGAAAAACCCATTAACACCTGAAGGCAATTTAACCACACCCGAAAAAAAGAAAATTTTATTGAACAACATTTTCGGTGTTGATATTGATACCAACGCAGTAGAAGTAACTAAACTTTCTTTGTTACTTAAATGTATGGAGGGAGAAACCCAAGCTAGTATTGCTCACCAAATGAAAATGTTCAATGAACGTGTATTGCCAACGCTTGATGACAATATAAAAAGCGGAAATAGTTTAATTGATACTGATTACTACGATACTCAACTAGATTTTGGGGAGGAACGATTAATTAAACCATTTAGTTGGCAAAAAGCATATCCAACAATATTTAAGAACGATGGCTTTGATGTTGTAATTGGTAATCCGCCATATATTGGAGTAAAATTACAAGATCGCCATCTAAAAGATTATGTAAGAGTTAAATATCATCATTCAAAGGGTGCAGATATTTACGTAGCTTTTATTGAAAAGGGACTTGATATAATCAATTCTAAAGGTACACTCGGTTATATAGTGCCAAATAAATTTTTCGGAGCAGATTATGGCAAATTAATACGGAAGGAGTTTAAGGAAAATTACCAAATAACTACAATTTTAGATGAAAAAGATAATAAAGTTTTTCATGACGCACTTATCAGTTGTATAGCATTAACAATAACCAAAAAAGGAAATGATAATAAAACGATTATTTACAGAGATAACGTGGCATATGAATACAATTATTTAGAATTATTTGACAGTAATGGCAAGATTCAAATAGAAAGTAACGAGGAAGAGAAATTAATTATTAACAAATTAGAAATAAATCCTAAGCTACAAACTTTGAGTAATATTAGAACAGGTATAATGGGATTTGAATATTGGAAAATGGCGGATATAATTACTTCTAATGGAGTTAATACTAAGAATTCGTTACCTATTTATACAAATGGTAATTGTAATAGATATTATGATAGTTGGGAAACTCAAGAAATAAATTTATACAAGAAGAAGTACACCGCACCTACTATAAAATTGGATACGAATTATCTTAATGATAACACGATCGAATTCTTTAAACTCAATCCAAAAATAATTGTTCGTGGTGTCGCTCAAAAAGTTTCAGCGATTATTGACGACAAGGGATCAGCAATGCTTGTTGCTGTTCATGCTATAGTGCCAACAAAATTAAATATTAAATATTTATTGGGGATTATTAACTCTAATTTGATAAATTGGCATCATTTAAAAACTGTTTATTCTATTAGAATTCCAGAAGGGTCCTTAAAGTATCCGGTAAGTTTTTTTAATAATATACCAATTAAAAAGATAGACTTTTCAAATCAACAAGATTCTGAAGCCCACGACCAAATCGTAAACCACGTAGATCACCTTTTACAACTAAACAAGGAGATTCAGACTCTAACTCTTGACACCAAAAAAGAACAAATCAAACGGAACATAGAATACCACGAGGACAAAATAAATTCATTGGTATACCAACTTTACAATTTGACAAAAGATGAAATAGAACTTGTAGAAATCAATTAAATAGACTAAATGAACATTGACACCACGACCGAAAAAGAACAACGAAGGCATAACAGCACATTTGCGGATATGGCGGGTTTAGAGGTAATTGAAACATTTTGCATCAAATAATCATTGGTGGTAAAATGAAAGTTAGTGCTACTAAGTCCGCCACATCGCAAATCTGCAAAACGTTGGTGGCAAGTGCAAAGAACCACTGAATTCAATACATATGAAATATAAAAAAGCAAATTTAGCAGACTGGCCCAAGAGCCTAGACATAACACACATTAACGATCAATTCG
>CANKLK010000210.1 GCA_947482805.1 Flavobacteriaceae bacterium | reverse complement strand
GCTCCAATATAATAAGCTGTGTAAAATGCAAAGTCAACCAACTGCGATTGAAATTGATCTAATGAAAAATAGCTTTTACAAAATGGAATGAAAATACTGTTCCCTGCTGCTATAAAACCCCAAAAGAAAAAGACAGTAATTAAGGTATAAAGCGCAGGATAATTGGTTTTGGTTGTACTCATAATTATATTGGTTTAATTAATAGGTTTAAAAGAAATAGCTGTTCCGCCACCTTTAGCCAAATGTAATTTAATTTTTGACTTCGAAGTGACTTGTATAGTTTTTATATTTTAACTTACTGGATTATTTATCCAATTAGCTGAATTACTATCTTGATAAACAATAGTTTATATTTTCTATTTGGAGTAAGAAAATCTAATTCAATTTCTGTTTGCCGAGTATTTTCATCTAATTTAAATTCAAGTGAAATTAAATTCGGTCGAGATTTTACGGATTGACCATTGGCAAAGCTTGTTAAAAACAAAAAATACGAATCATAATTTTAAAAATATAAAATCTCAAAAAAAATGAGATTTTTATATAGTTATTAACTTTAAAAAGGCAATTAATTGTGACCCTTTTCCACATCAACATAATCCTGAAGATAGGCAAATCGTTCTGTTAATTTACCGTTTTCGGTGATTTTAGCTCTTGCTAGAATTCCGTCTTTATCTCCATTAAAAAAAGCAGGAATAACATGTTTCATAAACATTTCTCCAAAACCTTCACTAGCGTCTTTTGGTAATTCACATGGCAAATTATCAACCGACATAACCATTATTGAACCCGGATGCGTATAGGGAACCTCTTTATTTTCACTTGGCAAATAACCAAAAAATGGCTCTGCAATAGTTGAAGCTTTTAAGGTACAAGCGATAGGGCCATCAACATCACAAGAAATGTCGGCTACCACTTTTATTTTACAATTAGGCGCATTAAGCATATCACGTGTTAGTATATCCGGCGAATCATTGCCATGAAAATGCCCGGCAATGAAAATGTCAGCTACTTTAGTAAAACGTTCAAAATTGGAAGTGTAGTCTTTTGGGTTTTTATAAAAATCATTGTCATCCAATACTTGTGTGTCCAATCTTTTATTATAATCTAAGACATTAATTTGACAATAAACGGGCTGAGTGTATATTTTTGATAGAAAATCATCAACGTTAACTTGTTTTACTTTCATCCCATCCAAGATTTCTTTGGCGCCCATTCCCACTTTACCGTGACCCGTTAGAACGATTTTTATATTGGGCAATGTTTGTCTTTTCAATCGAACAATTAAATCTTCTTTACTTTGTAATGTTTCTGCCTTTGGAATGGTATACAAATCATATTTAATTCCAAAAGCTCTAAAACCATTATACGCACCCACAATTCCAGCATAGCGACCAAAACCAATCAAACGTCTGTTATTTGCATCAACGATAGTTTCATGATCATACAATTCGATGTTCTTTTCTAAAACAGCTTGCAACAATTTTCTGTTGTGTACTTGTTTTTTTATCGTATGTGAAAAGAAAAAGTACTTCTTATTTGGAATTAAATACTCAACTGGAATTTCTTTTACACCAAAGAAAACATCGCAATCCGAAATATCATAAGCTACTTCAATACCTAAATTTTTATAAGCTTCATCATTAAAAACTCTAATATCTGAACTTTCAACTTTGATTTTGGCTTCAGGATATTCATTTTGTAAACGAACCAATTCTTCAGGCGAAAAAACTACTCTCCTATCGGGTGGATTTTTTCTTTCTTTTATAATTCCGAATTGCATAAGGCAAATTTATTTTGGTGCCAAAAGTAGTAGTAACGAAATCGATTTCAAAGCTTTTTAATAAAATACTTTTTATTAGTTCTTAGTTAAATAATTCTGATTGTGGAAAACCTGTTGATAGCTTTCTAAAAAAGAAACTTTATAACTTTAATGAATATTTATATTTGTTTTTCAATACTATAATAATGGCATCCAAAATTTCTCTACATACTATTCAATTATTAATTGTTTTTTTACTATCAGTTTCTTGTTCAAAACAAGAAAAGACTGAAGATGGTGTTGTCAAGGTTAATAAAAATGGTATTCCGGTGATGATGCCTTTGCAAGAAGAACTTCCAAAACTATCTACAGCATTTATCAATGATAAAAAATATGGCGTAAGTCGTTTTTTTGAAAAAACATGGTCAGAAAAAAATGACAATGTGGCTTTTTTAGTAGCTAAAAATGGTCAAATCATTTATGAAAACTATATGGGTTTTGCTAATAAAAGAACTGGAGAAATGATTACTAAGGAAATGCCGCTTCATATCGCATCGGTAAGTAAAGTTTTGACTTCTACTGCAGTATTGATGCTTGTTGATGCTAAAAAGATATCTCTAAACCAAAAGGTAAATACCATTATCGAGAATTTCCCTTATCCTGATGTGACCATTCAAACGCTGCTTAATCATCGAAGCGGAATGAGAAATTATGCCTATTTCACCTTTGAAAATGGTAACTGGGATAAAAAAGAAACCCTAACCAATGAAGATATTGTAAAGGTTATGGTGGAAAAAGAAATTACGTTAGAAAAACCAACCGATACCGGATTTGGTTATTGTAATACCAATTATGCAATGCTTGCTTTAATTATTGAAAAGGTTACCGGATTGAAATATCCTGAAGCGATGAAAGAAATGATTTTTGCACCACTTGGCATGACAGATACTTTTGTTTTTGACATTGCAAAAGACCGTGACATTATTGCACCATCCTATAAAGGAAATAATGTAGAAATTGGCATTGATTATCTGGATGGAATTTACGGAGATAAAAACATCTATTCCACTCCGAGAGATCTATTGAAATTTGACAAAGCACGCTATGCTTCTTTTTTCCTTAATCCTGAATTAATTAAAAAAATGTATCAAGGCTATAGTTATGAAAGCAAAGGAATTCGCAATTATGGTTTAGGTATCAGAATGACAGAGTTTGAAAAAGGAGAACCTTTTTATTATCACAATGGTTGGTGGCATGGAAACACTTCCTGTTTTATTAATTTAAGAAAAGAGAAAGTTACTATCATTGTCTTGTCTAATAAGTTTACTAAAAAAACGTATCAAGCTAAAAAACTCGCTGCGCTTTTTGGCGATTATCCATTTAAGTTGGATGATGGTGGTGAAGAATAATATAAAATTCAACGCAACATATTTCATATTAGCTAGTTGAATATAACAGAAAAGCTAAACCTGAATAATTACTTTTCTATAATCGCATCCTGAATCACTTT
>CANKLK010000209.1 GCA_947482805.1 Flavobacteriaceae bacterium | reverse complement strand
TTGAAGGGCAACATATTGTGATTTTGACGCAGTATGTGAAGAAGACAAAGTAAGGTTGAACGATATTTGAACCCTGTAAGTTATATAAGAAATTAGAAGATTTTAAATATTTAAAAAGGCGTTCAATTTCTGAACGCCTTTTTTCTTATGTGAAACTTATATGACTTATATGGTTCAAAGCCAATATCTATAGGTCAAATTTAATTCCCTGTGCCAATGGCAAACTGGTCGTATAATTGATCGTATTTGTTTGTCTTCTCATATACACTTTCCAAGCATCAGAACCTGATTCGCGACCGCCACCAGTTTCTTTTTCACCACCAAAAGCACCGCCAATTTCAGCTCCAGATGTTCCAATATTTACGTTGGCAATTCCACAATCGGAACCAGCAACAGATAAAAATGCTTCCGCTTCCCGAAGATTATTAGTCATGATTGCTGATGATAACCCTTGGGCAACAGCGTTTTGAATAGCAATAGCATCGTGAACATCGCCAGAATATTTAAGAAGATATAAAACAGGCGCAAATGTTTCGTGTTGCACAATTTCAAATGAATTATTAGCTTCTACAATGGCTGGTTTAACATAGCAACCGCTTTCATAACCTGCGCCATTCAGCACGCCACCTTCAACCAATATTTTTCCGCCTTCGGCAACCACTTTTGTTAAGGCATTATTATACATTTCAACTGCTTGTTTGTCGATAAGTGGTCCAACGTGATTATTTTGGTCTAATGGATTCCCGATTCGTAATTGACTATAAGCACCAACAATAGCATCTCGAACTTTATCATAAATACTTTCGTGGATAATTAATCTTCTAGTTGAGGTACAACGTTGGCCTGCCGTTCCAACAGCTCCAAATACGGCTCCGATTACTGTCATTTTGATATCAGCATCAGGCGTTACAATAATAGCGTTGTTTCCTCCCAATTCTAATAATGATTTTCCTAAACGTGCCGCACAAGCTTGGGCAACAATTTTACCCATTCGAGTTGAACCTGTAGCCGAAACTAGTGGAATTCTTTTGTCGTGCGTCATCAATTCGCCCACTTTATAGTCGCCATTGATTAAGCAGGATATTCCTTCCGGAAGATTGTTTTCTTTCAAAACTTCGGCAATTATATTTTGACAAGCGATTCCGCATAAAGGCGTTTTTTCGGATGGTTTCCAAACACAAACATCGCCACAAATCCAAGCTAACGCTGTGTTCCAAGCCCAAACAGCAACAGGAAAGTTAAATGCCGAAATGATTCCAACAATTCCCAATGGATGATATTGTTCATACATACGGTGTCCTGGACGTTCAGAGTGCATGGTTAATCCGTGCAATTGACGGGATAAACCAACGGCGAAATCGCAGATGTCAATCATTTCTTGAACTTCTCCGTAGCCTTCTTGTAATGATTTCCCCATTTCGTAGGAAACTAATTTTCCTAACGCTTCTTTGTTTTTGCGTAACTTTTCACCAAACTGACGTACAATTTCTCCTCGTTGAGGCGCTGGCATAAGTTTGAAAGTTTTGAACGCTTCGGTTGCGGATTGCATTGCTTTTTCATAATCGGCAGCGGTTGATGCTTTTACTTTTCCAATTAATTGGCCATCTACAGGTGAGTATGATTCGAAAACTTCTCCGTTTGAAAACCAATTGTTTCCTGTTGAAGTTCCTTCGTTAATAGCTTTTATTCCTAGTGTTTCCAGCGCTTCGGTCATGCCGAATTGTTGTGCAATTGTTGACATTGTATTATTTTGAATTAGTTTGTTTTAAATTTATGATTGCAAAAGTAAATCTTTATTTTGAATTTTAGCCCAGATGGGAACGGCATCCTTTTTATTGTTTTGAGAAAATGCCCTTCGACAGGCTCAGGGTGACAAAACGATAAAAAGATATAGTGTACAGCTGGACTCGAGCTCCTAAAAGAGCGAACAGGCGAAGCAAATAGCTCCTCACAAAAGTCTCAGTCTCAGTTTACAGTCTTAGCAATAACTGAAAACTGCTACTGCGACTGTGAACTTTATTTCGCTGTAAATCGTGGATCACTTTCCATTACAGTTCCACATTTAGTACATGTTCGCAGTTCTTTTGAATTATAGAAATGTTCGAAGTGTTTTAGGAAATCATTTTCGATGTCGGTTAGTGGAAAATAGACATCATAAAGTTTGTGGTTGCAATTTTCGCAAAACCATAGTAAGCCATCTTTTGCATTTGTGCCAGCTCGTTTTTGTTCGATTACTAAACCTATTGAGCCTTCGCTTCTGTTGGGCGAATGTGGTGTTTTTGCTGGATGCAAATACATATCGCCGGCTCTAAGTTTCATTGCTTTTTTCTCGCCATTGTCTTGTACATAGACTGTGATTTCACCTTCGAGTTGGTAGAACAATTCTTCAGTTTCGTTGTAGTGATAGTCTTTTCGGGCGTTTGGACCAGCCACAATCATTACGATGTAATCTTCGGAATCAACATAAATGTTTTTGTTACCAACGGGTGGTTTTAATAAATGACGGTTATCGTTTATCCATTGGTTGAGGTTAAATGGTTTTGGAATGGCCATGAGATAAATGTTTTTACGAAAATAGTAAATAAAAAAGGTTAGCGTGAACTAACCTTTATTAACTTTTTTATTTGACTTCCTTAATCAGATAAATATAAACGGGGAAGTGGTCACTATAGCCAATTTCATTAGCACCATGCCTTAGAGGATATCCTTTATATTGACCAACTTTTGTAATCATATAGGGTTTGTTATATATACCTGCTTTCCAGTAACGGAAAGTAGAAGTATCTTTTCTGATTAACGCTTCGGAGACCATTATTTGATCAAAAATATCTCCAGCATCACGATAGAAGAGCGTTGCGTTTCCTTTGTAGAACATTTCTTCAAAAGGATTATAAATTCCAAATTCTTTTACCTCTTCTTTTTTGCGTTTGGCACCAATACCTTCTTTTACGCTTTTATTATATGAGCCATCATTTAAATCGCCCATGGTCATAATTTTCGCATTGGGATTGATTTTGTAAATAGAATCTATTATTTTTCGGTTTAATCTACCTGCAGCTTCACGGAAAGGGGAACTTTTCTTTTCACCTCCTGATCGGGATGGCCAGTGATTAACTATAACGTTTATTTCTTCACCATCTAGAAAACCAGTTACTAAAAGTTGGTCACGAGTATAAACGCGATCTAAATCTTTATCAATTTCAGATTTGTCATCCGATGCATCGTCGTTATCATTTTTTTCTTTAACAGAAGTGTTTAATTGATTTCTATAAACT
>CANKLK010000208.1 GCA_947482805.1 Flavobacteriaceae bacterium | reverse complement strand
TAGAGCTACCCTTGAAAGCGCTATAAAAGAACTCCATTTAGAAAAAAATGTATTACTGCTTGGGAATATTGATTTTGTTCCTTTGTTACTGAAAATGGCGGATATTTTTATTTTTCCGTCTCATTATGAGGGATTACCTGGTGCTTTGATTGAAGCGATGATGGCTGAAAAAATTATAATTTGTTCAGATATTGGTGAAAATAAGGAATGCGTATCTTCGTCGGAGGCTATTTTTTTTAAAACCTCTGATGTGAATGAGCTAACTTCAAAAATTAATCTTGTCCTAGAGGATATAGATCAATTTAAGCTAATTGCAAAAAACGCAAAAACTGCTGCGTTATTAAAATTTGAGTTGACAAATGTAGTAAGGCAATATAATGATACCTATCATAATTTACTAAATAAGGTAAAATGAAAATCCTTCAAGTCATTCAGAAACCACAATATAGAGGTGCGGAAATTTTTGCGTGTCAATTGAGTGTGGAACTAATAAAATTAGGACATGAAGTTGACGTCCTTTTTTTATTTGGAGCTAATGATCAACAATTGCCTTATCCTTTACATTTTATTCATTTAAATGCTACAATAAAAAAACGCTTTTGGGATTTTAAGGCCTATGCAAAGTTGAACGACATTATACTTAAAGGGAATTATGATATTGTACAAGCTAATGCTGCCGATACGCTTAAATATACAGTTATGTCCAAGTATATTTATAATTGGAAATCAAAATTAGTATATAGGAATGCCAATAAGATGAGCGACTTTTTAACTACCAAATCACGGATATGGTTTAATAAACTTTTGATACGAAAGGTTGATGCAGTGGCTTCAGTTAGTATGGAATGTATGATTGATTTTATTAGCTGTTATCCAACTTTTCAAAAAGCTATTGAGTGCTTACCCATTGGTGTTTCAATTCAAAGTATTGTTCCCTATGAATCATTAAAAAGTCTCGGAATTTTGGGTAAAGGTCCATTTTTATTACACGTTGCTAGTTTTGTTTCTGAGAAGAATCATGCAGGATTAGTAAGGATATTTTCAAAAATAGTTCCTGACTTTCCCTCAGCTCAACTGTTGTTAATTGGTGAAGGTAAATTAAAAGAGTCAACAGAAAATATAGCTAAAGAAATGAAATTGGATTCTCAAATTCATTTTTTAGGAAAGCGAAATGATATTTTTCAAATAATGCCCAATTGCGATGTGTTTTTATTGCCAAGTTTGATTGAAGGATTGCCTGGGGTAATTTTGGAAGCCTTTGTAACTAAACTTCCGGTGGTAGCTTATAATGTTGGTGGTGTAAAAGAAGTAGTGATAAATAAAAAAACTGGATTTTTGGTTCCTAAAGATGATGAGCTAGCATTCATAACTAACCTTAAAAACGCTTTGAGCCAAGATAATTCTTATTTAAAAAATAGTGCCTTTGAACTTGTTACTACCCACTATTCCAATGAAAGTATTGCAAAGAAGTTTATTAAATTTTATGAAAACTTATAATTTAACAAGTTTGACGAACAAGCGTTTACAATACGATTTAAAATTAACCCATGCTTTTTAATACAATTAATTTTGCTGTTTTTTTACCGATAGTTTTTATACTTTATTGGTTTGTAATGAATAAAAGTTATAAACTACAAAATATTTTACTGTTAGTATCTAGTTATTTCTTCTATGCTTGTTGGGATTGGCGCTTTTTGTTTTTGTTGATTTTTTCGACAGTTTTGGATTATTACACTGGGATAAAAATGTCAGATGCTAAAAATGAAAATGAAAAGAAATTTTGGTTTTGGCTAAGCATTTCAGTTAATCTTGGTTTTTTAGGAGTTTTTAAATACTACAATTTTTTTGCGGACTCTTTTGCACAAGCAATAGGAAATTTTGGTCTTCATGTTAATCCTTGGACCTTAAAAGTTATTCTTCCAGTGGGCATATCTTTTTATACTTTTCATGGGCTTTCCTATGTAATTGATATTTATAAAGACAGAATTAAAGCAGAAAATAATTTTTTAGATTATTCTGTTTTTGTGTGTTTTTTTCCTTTATTAGTAGCTGGCCCTATTGAGAGAGCTACTCATCTTTTACCTCAAATTCAACGAAATAGAAAGTTTGATTACAACCGAGCTGTTGATGGTTTGCGACAAATTTTGTGGGGATTATTTAAAAAAGTAGTTATAGCCGATAACTGTGCTGAATTTGCCAATATGATTTTCGATAATCACACAAGTTATACTGGCAGTACATTGGTATTAGGAGCATTATTTTTCACTTTTCAAATTTATGGTGATTTCTCGGGTTACTCTGATATTGCTTTAGGAACAGCAAGACTATTTGGAATAGATTTATTGAAGAACTTTTCTTTCCCTTATTTTTCGAGAGATATTGCTGAGTTTTGGCGCCGTTGGCATATTTCACTTTCTTCTTGGTTTAGAGATTATTTATACATTCCACTTGGGGGCAGTAAAGGCGGTACTTGGATGAAAGTTAGAAACACCTTTATCATTTTTTTAGTTAGTGGTTTTTGGCATGGCGCCAATTGGACTTTTATTATTTGGGGATTATTGAATGCGCTTTATATCATGCCTTCTATTATTTTTAATACTAACCGAACAAATCTTGATATTGTTGCTCGAGGACATTATTTCCCTAGTTTAAAAGAATTATTTCAAATTTTAATAACTTTTTCACTAACTGTTTTTGCTTGGATATTTTTTAGAGCTAAGAATGTTGATGAAGCTATTAATTACATTTCTATAATTTTCTCTGATACATTATTTGAATATCCAGAATTTAGATTTAAGACAAAAACTCTAATAACTCTTATACTAACAATTATATTCTTTGTTTTTGAATGGTTTGGCAGAGAAAATGACTTTGCATTACAAAAAATTGGCTTTCGTTGGAATAGTAAAGTAAGATGGTTACTTTATTTTATTTTAGTATTTTCTATTTTTTATTTTGCTGGGAAAGAACAAGTTTTTATTTATTTTAATTTTTAAAAAATGAAAAAATTTATAAAAAGACTATTTTTATTTTTAGCAATTATAATTGGCTTTATATTATTTGATGTTTGTTTGCAAAAAACTTTACTTTTTAGAGATGAAGATATGAAATTAGACAAAAACATCAATACTCTAATAGTAGGCCACTCACATACGGCTAATTCATATAATACTAGTTATATTAAAAATTCTATTAATATAAGTAATTCTGGAGAAGCATACATTTATAATTACTTTAAAGTAAAGAAAGTGATTGAAACTAATCAGCAAATTAAAAGAGTAATTG
>CANKLK010000207.1 GCA_947482805.1 Flavobacteriaceae bacterium | reverse complement strand
GGATGTTTGGTAACGAAATTCAAAGAGTAACAGCTCGTAAAGATGAATTCCATGAAGTGGAAGAATTTATCTGTAATACATGTCGTTTCGACAAAAAAGACGTTGCTGACTGGGTAATTGAAGGACCAAGAAAATTCGAAAAAGATTCAGTTATAAACCAAAATAAACACTTTGGCAAATTAGACTCAGTTGTTATCGATACCGAAAAAGGAATTCTACAAGGAAGAGATATCGACCGCAAAAAAATCAGTATGGCTGAAATCGATTACAACGAAAAAATAGACGGTAACCCAGTAAATTCAAAGAAAAATGGATAGTGCCTTTATTATAGAAAAAAGCGTTTTGATTTTTGTAGTGTTTGGTATAACAATGATTATGGCAATGTATTCTACTTGGGCAGAGCGAAAAGTTGCAGCGTTTTTGCAAGACCGAGTTGGCCCAAATCGCGCCGGTTGGGGTGGTTTATTACAACCGCTGGCCGATGGAATGAAATTGTTTGCCAAAGAAGAATTTGAACCTAATACTAAAAATAGATTCTTATTTTTTGTTGGACCAGGAATTGCGATGAGCACGGCTTTGATGACAAGTGCCGTAATTCCATGGGGCGATAAATTGCACATTTTTGGTCGCGATGTCATTTTACAGGCGACCGATATTGATGGTTCGTTATTATACATTTTTGCCATCGTTTCTATTGGCGTTTACGGAATTATGATTGGTGGTTGGGCATCTAACAATAAGTTTTCATTAATGGGCGCCGTTCGTGCAGCCTCACAAATGGTTTCTTATGAAGTTGCTATGGGATTATCGGTTATTGCTTTAATCATGATGACAGGAACCTTGAGCTTAAAAGAAATTTCCGTTCAACAAGCCGGAATGAACTGGAATGTTTTCTACCAGCCGGTTGGATTTTTAATATTCTTGATTTGCGCTTTCGCAGAAACCAATAGAACGCCTTTCGACTTAGCAGAATGTGAATCGGAATTAATTGGAGGTTACCACACCGAATACTCATCCATGAAAATGGGATTCTACTTGTTTGCTGAATACGCTAATATGTTTATCTCATCAACCATTTTAGCAGTACTTTATTTTGGAGGTTACAACTATCCGGGAATGCAATGGATGGTTGATAATGTTGGCGTAAATACTGCAAATATTTTAGGAATCGGAGTTTTATTTGTTAAAATATGCTGCTTCATTTTCTTCTACATGTGGGTTCGTTGGACGATACCACGTTTCAGATACGATCAATTGATGAATTTAGGCTGGAAGATTTTAATTCCGCTTTCGATCATTAATATAGTAATAACAGGAATTTGCATTCTAGCTTTTAAATAAGATACAGCAATTATGTCAACATCAATTCAAAGTATATCGCTTTCCGGTAGAAAAAAACAAGTTTCCAATAAGGAAATGACTTTTTGGGAAAGATTATATCTAATAGCCATCATCAAAGGATTGCTTATTACCATCAAACACTTTTTCAGAAAAAAAGCAACCATTCAATATCCTGAACAAGTGCGCGAATTTAGCCCGGTTTATCGCGGACAACATATGTTGAAACGAGATGAATTGGGTAGAGAAAACTGCACCGCTTGTGGCTTATGTGCATTATCTTGCCCAGCTGAAGCGATCACTATGAAAGCGGAAGAACGCAAACCTGGCGAAGAACATTTGTACCGTGAAGAAAAATATGCTTCAATATATGAAATCAATATGTTGCGCTGTATTTTCTGTGGTTTATGTGAAGAGGCTTGTCCAAAAGACGCTATTTATTTGACGATTTCAAAAGAATTAGTTCCTGCCAATTATGACAGAGAAGATTTCATTTTTGGAAAAGACAAATTGGTAATGCCTTTAGAAATGGCAATAAAAAATGCTCAACTTAAAAACGCTAACTAATGTCGTCTATATTAATTACATTCTACTTTTTATCAGCCATTACGTTGGCTTCGGCGTTTTTAACGATTTATAGTAAAAACCCAATTCATAGTGCCATTTATCTAGTGATTTGCTTTTTTACGATTGCAGGTCATTACTTATTATTTAATTCTCAATTCTTAGCTATAGTTCATATTATTGTTTACTCCGGAGCCATAATGGTTCTCTTCTTATTTACTATCATGTTAATGAATTTGAATAAAGAAGACGAAGTACACAAACCACGAATCACAAGACTTGGTGCGGTTACTGTTTGTATTTTAATTAGTGTAGTTTTAGTAACGATTTTCATCAATTCGAACCCAATTGTTGGTGATGAACTCCCAACAACCGAAGATTATCAATCTATAAAAAAATTGGGAACCTTATTATTAAACGAATATATGGTCCCATTTGAATTTGCTTCTATACTATTGTTAGTTGCTATGATAGGAGTTGTTTTATTGTCTAAAAAAGAAAAAACAGAAAAGTAAGATGAATAATGTTATAAATGAAATTGGTATCGAAAACTACATTTTCCTTGCGTCATTGCTATTTTGTATTGGTGTTTTTGGAGTGTTGTACAGAAGAAATGCTATTATCGTATTCATGTCAATTGAGATTATGTTGAATGCGGTAAACTTACTGTTTGTTGCTTTTTCAACTTTTCGTCAGGATGCCGAAGGACAAGTTTTTGTATTCTTCTCGATGGCTGTTGCCGCTGCCGAAGTTGCTGTTGGTTTGGCAATTTTAGTTTCTGTGTATAGAAATATTGGATCAATTGATATCGCTAATTTAAAGAACTTAAAAGGATAATCTAAAATGGACAAAACTTTAGCTTTAGTATTACTCTTATCTCCATTTGCTGGATTTCTTTTCAATGTTTTCCTTGGAAAAAAAGTTAGCAAAGGAATTTCAGGTGCCATCGGAACGATTACGGTTTTGGTTTCTTTTCTATTGAGCATTTGCTTTTTCGCACAATTAAATCAAAATGGAAAACCTGTTGAAATCTCTTTATTTGAATGGATTTCGGTTCATAATTTTAAATTAGATTTCGGATTGCTGTTAGACCAATTGTCTTTGCTTTGGTTGTTATTCGTTACCGGAATTGGTTCATTGATTCACTTGTATTCTATCAGCTATATGCACGATGACGAGAATATGCATAAGTTTTTTGCTTATCTGAATCTATTCGTTTTTTTCATGATAACACTGGTTATCGGAAACAACTTGTTGGTAATGTTTATCGGTTGGGAAGGAGTTGGATTATGCTCCTATCTGCTGATCGGATTTTGGTATAAAAATCAATCCTATAATGATGCTGCAAAGAAAGCATTCATAATGAACCGAATTGGTGATCTAGGTTTTTT
>CANKLK010000206.1 GCA_947482805.1 Flavobacteriaceae bacterium | reverse complement strand
CTATATTTAATACATAAAAACCGATAGTAACTAAAAGTGATAAATCTCTGTTTCTTTGATAGAATCGTTGTGCTTGTATTAATCTAGAATCATCAAGATATTGATATTGATCATCGTCAAATCCTAATAACCTGCGTTTGTAGGCATCTCGATAGCTATGGTATTTTTTACTATTATCAATATAAAAATACAAACTTGTTCCTATGGCACCATAAACAATGGGGATTTTCCAATATTTTTTATTGTAGGCCTGACCTAATCCTGGTAATAAAGCAGAATAAAAAGCTGCTTTTGTTGGTCGGAGTGGATCAATTTCTTTTTGCTTTAAAGTATCTTTTGCTTTTAAAGCTTTACCAATTTCCTGAGAAAAAGCGGATTTATTTCCAAATAGAAATGAGAGTATTACTATGTAGAAAATCTTATTCACTAACCTTTTATTAGTTTGATAATGCGATTAAAATCTTCTTCAGAGTGAAACGGAATCGTGATTTTTCCTTTACCGTTTCCGGCAACTTTTACGTCAATTTTTGAACCGAAGAAATTTACGAATGCTTTTTTTTGGTCATCTTCAACTTTGAATGAAGCTGCTTTTTTAGCTTTTGGTGATGCAGGTTTAATGCTTTCTTGGTAATTTTTAACCAAAGCTTCAGTCTCACGAACTGAAAGATTTTGACTTACAATTTTTTGATAAATATCGGTCTGTACGTCCTGATTTTCAATATTGATAATTGCGCGACCGTGTCCCATACTGATAAAACCATCACGAATTCCGGTTTGAATGATTGGGTCTAACTTTAACAACCGCAAATAGTTGGCAATCGTAGAACGTTTTTTTCCAACTCGTTCGCTCATTTGTTCTTGAGTTAATTGTATTTCATCAATTAATCTTTGATACGAAAGTGCAATCTCTATTGGATCTAAATCGTGACGTTGAATGTTTTCTACCAAAGCCATTAACAATGATTCATTGTCATTAGCAATTCTGATGTAAGCCGGAACTGTTTTCAAACCCACTAATTTGGTAGCACGCAAACGACGCTCACCAGAAATTAATTGGTATTTATTGAAGTCTAATTTTCTAACGGTTATAGGTTGAATTAACCCTAACTCTTTGATAGACGACGCTAATTCTTGTAGCGAATCTTCATTGAAATTACTTCTTGGTTGAAATGGATTTATGGCAATTGCCTCAATATCTAATTCGATGATATTGCCTACAACTTTGTCGGCATTTTTATCACCAATCGATTTTATATCATTATCAGGATCTTTTAATAAGGCTGATAAACCTCTTCCTAATGCTTGTTTTTTTATAGCTTTTGCCATGCCTTAATTGCTGTTTTTCTTGATAATTTCTTGGGCTAAACTCAAGTAGTTTGTTGCACCTCTGCTTGTTGCATCAAAGTTAATGATACTTTCACCAAAGCTTGGTGCTTCACTTAATTTCACATTTCGTTGAATGATTGTTTTGAAAACCATATCACTAAAATGTTTTTGTACTTCTTCAACCACTTGATTAGACAATCGCAAACGGGAGTCAAACATGGTTAATAAAAGTCCTTCGATATCCAAATTTGCGTTGTGTATTTTTTGAACACTTTTAATCGTATTTAATAGTTTTCCTAAACCTTCTAAAGCAAAGTATTCACATTGAATAGGAATGACCACGCTATCGGCAGCGGTTAATGCATTTAATGTTAACAAACCTAAAGATGGAGCACAATCAATTAAGATATAATCATATTCGTCTTTGATGCCTTCCAAAGCCTGTTTAAGCATGTACTCTCGATTTTCTTTGTCAACCAACTCGATTTCAATGGCAACCAAATCAATATGCGAAGGAATTACCCAAACATTTGGTGCGCTGCATGGAATAATAGCTTCTACAGGTGTATTGCTGTGTTCCAGAATTTGATAGGTACCAATAGCCACATTTTCCACATCAATACCTAAACCAGAACTCGCGTTAGCTTGTGGATCAGCGTCTATTAAAAGCACTTTTTTTTCTAAAACTCCCAGTGATGCTGCAAGGTTTACAGAAGTTGTTGTTTTTCCAACACCACCTTTTTGATTGGCAATAGCAATGATTTTACCCATTTAATTTTTAAAAATTTAGAGCCGTAAAAATACAATTATTTATGGCTTTGCCAACGGAATTTTGTTAACATTCTTGTAAAGTTTTGAGTGCTTTAGTTTTCAGTTGCAGTCGCAGTTTTCAGCTAAGAAATCTGCCTACTGGGACTGAGACTGAGACTGAGGTTGAGACTGAGACTGAGACTGAGACTGAGACTGAGTTTGAGACTGAGTTTGAGACTGCTAACTATTTACTTCCTTTATTCTTAATTATCGCCTCAAGCATATCCCACATTTCTTGCGGAATTTTTTCTAAGATGTTGAATTGGCCTGCGCCTTGTAACCATTCACCGCCGTCAATAACAATGACTTCACCATTGATATAGGCAGAGAAATCAGAAACTAAATAAGCTGCCAAATTGGCTAATTCCTGGTGGTCGCCCACGCGTTTCAGGGGGACTTTTTTTGCCATATCAAATTTTTCGGCTAAATCTCCGGGTAATAATCTGTCCCAGGCACCTTTGGTTGGAAATGGTCCGGGAGCAATGGCGTTCATTCGAATACCATATTTTGCCCATTCTACAGCTAAACTTCTAGTCATTGCTAAAACTCCGGCTTTGGCCGTGGCACTTGGTACCACATAACCCGAACCTGTCCAAGCATAAGTTGTTACAATATTCAAAACATTGCAATTGTTTTGTTTTTCGGCAATCCAATGTTTGCCAAAGGCGAGTGTACAGTTTTTGGAACCTTTTAAAACAATATCGATGATGGTATCGAAAGCGTTGGCAGAGAGTCTTTCGGTAGGCGAGATGAAGTTTCCGGCTGCATTGTTTAGCAATACATCAACTCTTCCAAAAGTTATCAATACTTCAGCAAGCATGGCTTCGACTTGGTCATAATGGCGAACATCACATTGAATTGGAAGGCATTTAACTCCGCTCAGTTCGGCTTCGCCACGGGTTACACTAGTTTCCTTTTCCAATTCGGAAGCAGTGATTTTTAGTTTTTCTAAATCGCGAGATGTAATGGCAACTTTGGCACCTAATTCAAGAAAATATTTGGTCATGGCTTTACCCAAGCCACTTCCGCCTCCGGTAACTACTATTACTTTATCGGATAATGCATTATCACGAAGCATTTTTGCAGAGAAATTCATAAGGTTTTATTTTTTTGTTAAATATAATTATAGTTTTATTAATCTTTCAGCAGCTTGAATTAGTGTTGCATCATCTTTGGCAAAGCAAAATCGAATGCAGTTAGT
>CANKLK010000205.1 GCA_947482805.1 Flavobacteriaceae bacterium | reverse complement strand
TAGAATCCTTAACTTTTATTCTTACCAAAATACCAAGAAACATTAATAATGCTAACCCACCAGATGATATAACTAAAATTTCATTAAATTTCAAACCAATAACTAAACCAACACCACCCATTATCTCAAGTGTTGCTGTTATTGTGCCAAACTTTTCTAGTCCGAATCTTTTAAACTCACTTTTCATTTTTGTTGAAGTGAAATAAGTAATTCCGTAAAATAAAAAGGAGACACTCGAAAAAATTAACGCTAAGGTTCTTAAATCCACTTTAAATTAGGTTTTTTGATACGGCGGCAATAAAGAGACAAAAAACTAAGAGTATAAAAGATAGTACGAAATAAAGCAAGGGATGTTTTGCTTTAAAGTGAAAATATTGAGCTGCTAACATCAATAATGCCATAGCTAATGATGAAGCAAATAATAAGTCCTGATACCAAATACCAGCAATTAGGAGGGTTGATAGAGCTATTTTAGCTGCCCCAACCATATTTCGGGTTAAGTCGCTTAATCCGTAAGACCTAAATTCTTTTTCAACATTATAAAATCGGAATACCCAAATAATCAATATTGCTAATGCAACTAAAATTTGAGCAATAATGGAGAGATTTATCATTTCAATTGATTTATATATAAAACTAGACTATTTTATAGAATATTAACACAATTAAGTTCGTCTTGTTATTGTCCTTTGTTGTTTTTACGTGAGGTTATTTGTGAACTGGAAAAGAAATCAATTTTAAAAAGCGTTTATTTTATTTGTCCTCGGTCGGAATCTCTTCGGCATTTTCTGTTGGTTCATTGCCCTTATGCTTTAGTTGCTGCTTAATTAATACTTTCACATAATGCCTGTTTCTACGTTCTTTTTTAGCACCAGCTCTTTTATCATTACGTTTGTCCTTAACAATACGTTCCAAATCGTTGAGTGCTTCTAGTTGCTTTATGTCATTCATGGAAGTTCTTTTAGGCATATGACTTTTTTATTTTAATGACGATCTCCTTTCCAGGTTCCGCCGTATTTGTAATTTGGTTCTATTTTAACTTCATTGCAACAGTTGGCACAAATAAAAATCCAATCCTTACCTTTAGTTACCTGCACCCTATAAAGTATGGTCGCTTCTATTTGACATAAAGCACATATTTTGGTTTTCATATATGTAAAGTTATTATTTTATTTAGTATCTTTTTTTAAATAGGGTATTTCAATCTATCATAAGATGAGTAACTTTAATAATATCATAAATATATAAAAGAGATGTATCAAATCAAGGATAAAGTAATAATCAACAGTATTAGTTATGATATAGATAAGCTAGAACAAGATTGTTGGATCCAATTGGTTAATGGGGCTATAAAAAGTAGAAGTCCTTTTCATACCCCTTGTGTGGCTACCCTAAACAATGGAGCAATTAGCATTCGAACTGTTGTGCTAAGAAAGGCTTTCCCTTTATTAAAGGAACTTCGGTTTCATACCGATATAAGGAGCAGTAAATGGAAAGAATTACAAAATAATGATTCCATTAGTGCCTTGTTTTACGATACATCAACTCGTGTTCAGATCAGGGTAATGGGTAAGGCAATCTTGCATTTTAATGATGAGATGGCTTCTGAAGCCTGGCAAAAAACGACTTTGTCTAGTAGACGTTGTTATTTAACACAAGAAAGCCCCTCCAGTTTTTCAGACATACCCACCAGTGGATTATCAGAGAATATTGAGCAGGGAAATTTTACTTTAGCAGAAAGCGAAGCAGGAGCCAAATATTTTGGTATTGTTTCCATACAAGTTGAATCTATGGAATGGTTATGGTTAAATCATGCAGGCCATAGAAGGGCTTTCTTTGATTATATAAATAATTGTAACAGTTGGATGATTCCTTAGTTCCTATTTGTTAATTTCTTAGTATATTTTTAATGACCCATGGTTAAAATAGCTTATGATCCGATTTATGCGCATCCACTGCCAGAAAACCATCGTTTCCCGATGTTAAAATACGAGCTCATTCCTGCTCAATTAATTCATGAAGGTACATGCACTCAAGCAAATTTTTTTAATCCAAGCAGTTGTTTAGAGGAAGTTATATTATTGACTCATGAAAAAGTATATTTCGACAAGTTATTAAGCCTGCAGTTGAGTGCTGCTGAACAAAGAAAAATTGGTTTTCCTCAATCTCCTGAACTTATAAAGCGAGAATTAATTATCACACAGGGCACCATAGACGCATCTTTGTATGCAATAGAAAATGGAGCTGCTCTTAATATTGCTGGAGGTACCCATCATGCGTTTGCAGAAAGGGGAGAAGGATTTTGTTTATTGAATGATATGGCTATAGCAGCCAACTACTTATTAAAAAATGGATTGTGTCATAAAATCTTAATTATTGATTTAGACGTACATCAAGGAAATGGAACAGCCAAACTTATGGAGAACGAGCCAAACGTTTTTACATTTAGTATGCATGGGGCAACCAATTATCCTTTTCATAAAGAAAAGTCCGACTTAGATGTAGGTTTAGAGAACGGGACAAATAGTGAAACCTATTTATCCATATTATATGAAACCTTACCAAAATTATTAGCCACTGTAAAACCTGATTTTGCATTTTATTTAGCAGGGGTTGACGTTTTGAGTACTGATAAGTTTGGAAAATTACAATTAAGTATAGAAGCTTGTAAACAAAGAGATGCATTTGTATTTAAGCAACTTAAAAGAAATACTATTCCGGTAACAGTGGCACTAGGTGGTGGGTATTCTCCCGAAATAAAAACCATAGTAGAAGCACATTGTAACACATTTCGACTTGCTATAGACCTATTTGATTAAACATTAGTATCTAACTGTGTTTGAACTTTTAGATCTTTTTAATAATTTTTACTGTAATCTCTGCGTGAGGAAAGCACCCCCTAAATTCAGTCAAAATCGGTCGATTTCGGTTTTAGCAAAACATAACACATTCCAAATCAACGCCTTCATTTTTTCAAAAAATCTTCATAACCCTGAGATCCCGGGCCTGCCTGCCGCAGGCAGGTTCAAATCTCGGTCTCGCTACATGAAAATCAAGGACTTACGTTAAATCGTGGGTCCTTTGTTGTTTCTGCGTGAGGTTTGTGTGAGGTTTTTGTCATTTCTTACCGAAAACACTAAATTCAGAACACAAAGAAGTCAGATTAATCATTTAAATTTAGTTTAGAACAGTGGAGTCCAAAACCCACTTTAAAAAACAGGGGATATCCGAAAAGCCTTATGAGTAGGAAAACAATTTAAATTCTAAAAAATGAAAAAATATTTATTCTTTCTCTTGTTCTTATTTTCTACAAATTTATTTGCTCAAAGCACTATCGAAGAACACAAAAAAAATAGTGCT
>CANKLK010000204.1 GCA_947482805.1 Flavobacteriaceae bacterium | reverse complement strand
GCAGGAACATTTTATATCATTGGTATCTTTTAATGATATTGAAAATAAAATTTTACATTTTGTTGACCCAGTTGAAAAATTAGACACTATTAATGATAGCAATTACACACCATCTTCAATGACTCCGCTTTATGACGCAATGGGTTTTAGCATTTCTAAATTGCAGCATTATTTAGAAGGAAAAGATAATTACAATGTATTAGTTACTGTTCTAACTGATGGTGAAGAAAATGCTTCTAAAGAATATACTGGTTCAGCAATTAAGAAATTGGTTGATGATTTAAAACAGCAAAATTGGACCTTTACCTATATTGGTGCTGACCATGATGTGGAAGCAATGGCTTCTAAAATGAATATTTTTAATACGATGTCATTTGACAAGAATGAACAAGACATAAAAAAAATGTTTATGAGAGAATATAAATCAAGAGTTAAATATAGTTTAGGAATTAGAAATGGAGATTTAAATAAAAACGATTTCTATTCAAAAATTGAAAAAGAAGAAGTGAAAAAAGATAGCTTTTGGAAAAAGTTCATTTCCTGAGTAGTTAATTGTAATTAATTTTAAATCTAAAAATATGAATAGAATAGTAGATTTTTATGAATCAAATCACTTGTTGATATTTGCTTTTTTTATAATTGTAGCAATTGTAGTTATTTACAATAAGAATAATAAAATAAAGGAATTGATTAGTCAAATTGGTAAAATAAAGTTTAAAATATCTGAGTTTGAAACTATTAAATTTGAAAGAATATCAAAAACAATTAAAATAGGCAGTTTGGTAAGATTGAAGTATGTTTTAACAGGAGAAATAAGAAATATTATAATTTCGGAAAATGAAAGTAATAAGTTAAAAAACAATTCTGATATTATTAGAATTAATTATAAATCACCTTTGGGAATGGCATTAATGAATATGCAAGAAAGTGATATAATAAAATTTAAAATAAGCCAATTAGATGAAGTGGAAATCTATGTTGTGATTTTAGATGTTAACAATGGATTTAATACAAATACTGAAATAGTAATTATTGAAAATAATGATTTAGAAACAAATATAGAATCAGAGTATTTAAATGATAATGTAGAACCATCAATTAATAATGAAATAATGAAACCTAATTTAAACCTTAATCAAGATATGAAAAAGTTACACAAAGAAATTATTTATAGTTATTTAGTCCTAGGCTGGAGTCATAGAAAAATAGAAATTAATATATTAAATATTGAGTCACCAGAAAGGGGAGGTGGTTTTAAAGTAATGGAAATATTACACTCATATGACATTAAAGGAGATAAAAAAGGAATTTTAAAAGATAATGATTATGAAAAAGCATTAGGTAATGCTACAGGTGCTTATAGAGATGCTATAGAATTATTAATCAACTAAAATTTATTCAATAATATAGTAAAACCAATTATTTCATTTAAACTAAAATCCTATGAAACAACACATTATTGCAGCAAAATTAGGTAATCAAAAAGCATTTAATAGTTTATATGATTTTTATTGGAAAAGTGTTTATGGATACATGCTAAACCGCACTCAAAACGAAACAATATCCCATGATATAACTCATGAAACCTTGGTGAAGGCATTTGTTAAAATTCATACCTATAAGTCAGAATATGAGTTTAATACTTGGCTGATTACTATAGCCAAAAATTTGCTTTCAAGTTTTAAAAGAAAAAATCTTCCAATTTTTGTAGATATTAATGGTAGTGATTTTATTTTTTCCGAAACCTCCCCATCCCCAGAGGAAGAATACATTTTGGATGAGAATTGCCAACAATTTATAAATTCAATTAATCAATTGAGACCGAATTATAGAGAGGTTATTTTGCTTCGCGAAAGAGGTTTATCCTATGATGAAATTGTTAAAATAACCGGTGATTCCTATGTAAATATAAGAACAAAACTAAGTAGAGCTAAAGGGATTTTAAGTAGTCGTTTTCAAGTTTAATGTTAGATAGTTTTTTCCTATTCTAATTGTTATTAATTTTCTAGTATTTTCATTAATTATATTGATTTATTTTTAATGAATTGTGTTTATGTTTCAATATTTTTAAACTATTTGTTAATTTTTTAGAAAACAATAACAATATTTTAACAATTAAATCGTTGAATTATTATAAACCCCAACAAACTTCCCAAACCATGATTTAAAATTACGTTTAAGAAATAATTACTTGAAATCAATTTTACTCTTTTTGAGTTTTTGAGATGGTTTTTATGTGAGATTATTTACTAACTAAACTAATTTTTAATTATGAAAAAACACACCAAAATTTACTTTATTGGAATTTTATTAATTGTCGCTTTATGCTTCGGTTTAGTCTATTATGTTCTCTTTTTTAATTCAACTAAGAGTGATAATCCAAAATTAAAAATTGCAAATAATCGACCAAATAAAAGAGGCGGTGAATATGAATTGTTTCCAAATGGACTAATTTATAGTGCTCCAACGATTAATAAGTTGGGTAAGATTGTAGATTCTTTGAACTTAAAATATAAAAAATGTGAATCGAAATATGATTTTAGTTCCATTTCACAAACTGTTGGATGCATTGTATTACTTGAAAAAAGAAGAGTAAAGCAAGCCAAAAGAGACATGATGAACAATATTTCTTTTGAAGATTTCATAAAAAAATATCCAAATGCTAAATATAAAAAGGAAGTTCTAATTCTAAAAACCAAGTATATAAATTTTGAGGATAAAGAGGAGGTTTCCATTGATTATATGGATTTGCAAGATTATAACGCTTTTCATGTTGAATCTGATGAAAAAGATTGGTTTGATAAAGACCTTCAAAACCAGTGGCTTTTTAAGTACAATAAGAAAGATGAATATTCGGATGAGTATATAGAAGCTTTTTATTTTCCAAATAAATTCAAAACGGTTGTTATTCCTAACAAATATGCTCAAAAAATTGGCTACACTGACTGTATGATTACACCAGAAGCGGCAATTTATAAAACAGAGCAGAAAGACAGTTTGTTTCGACTTCCTGAAAATTGGATGGAGTTATCAAAAAACGAAAAAGTCATATTGTTGGAGCGAATGAGAAGTACCAAAGTGGTAGGTCGTTGCGGAATGGATACTTTACCTAGAGAACATGCCATTCAAATAGCATTATTGGCTGCAGAAACGGCAAATTGGAATGTTTTTCTAATTGCTCATTTAAACATTATGAATGACCGGTTTGATAGAAGGTCGGATAATTCAATAACTAATTCCCTAAGAGGAACTTATTTAAAAGAATTAGAATCACTCAATATCAATGTAACCGACTTGTTATTGGGCTCTATTTTTCAAATTAGTAATCCAACTAACAATCATTATTTTGGAAATGTGGGCAGAATTGGCAGGGCACTGTCGGAGACTAACTACAGAGGCCAAGTGGAAAAAGCAATTTTTGAAGTGATTACAGATCCTAATGTGGATGATTACAACCGCTTTTTGTTTTACTATTTGTTTGACAGTTATTTTGGTTATAGTAATGAGAATAGGGATAAAAAAATCAGTGTAAATAAATT
>CANKLK010000203.1 GCA_947482805.1 Flavobacteriaceae bacterium | reverse complement strand
GGGACTATAGACTTAACAAAAAACGATTGGTTTGCTACACCCTATTATTTTGTAAAGCCAAATGATGTTATCATTGTAGATCCTAATACTGCAAGAGTAAAATCCTCCGGTGTTATAGGAAATCCAGGAAACGTTATTTCGATTGTTTCAGCATTATTATCTAGTATCATTGTCATCAAGACCTTATAAAACCTAAATGCAATCTACCGAATTTCAAGAACAAACCTCAAATAATAAAGATTTTAAAGAGTTATTTTTTAAGTATTTAGTTTTTTTACATTGGTTTATTTTAGGCTTGATCATTGCACTTACCATTGCATTTTTTTATTTGCGTTATGCTGAAGAAACCTTTGAATCTACTAATGTAATTAAAATTTTAGACAATAATAATTCAGGTTTTAAAATGCCAACGGATGCTTTATCTTTTCTTTCGAATGAAAAAGTGAATTTAGAAAATGAAATTGAAATAATTCAGTCTTCGATATTAATTGAAAAAGTAGTGGATACCCTTGATTTACAAAACTTATATTTTAACAAAGGGAAAATCAAAGAAACTGAAATTGGCTCTGATGCTCCATTTTCTATTTATTGGACTGAGGCTCCTGAAAAAGTCGCTTTAATAGATTTGACGTTTAATCTTGAATTGACGCCAAAAGGATATTATTTATCGGAAAGCACAGACTTAAAATCATTTGGTAAAACCTACATCTATAAAGGACATCCTTTTTATATTGTCAATAAATCGCTTTATAAAAAAAAATTATCTGGAGAATATAAAATTGTTAAAGTAAATAAAGAAGCTATCATACAATCGGTGAAATCACATTTAGTGGTCGAAAAGACAAGTAAAGAAAGCGAATTGTTGCGTTTGAAAGTAACATCTAGTAATCCAAAAAAAGCAGCAGAAATTGCTAATATGTTGGCAGTATTATTTAACCAAGACGGGATAAAAGACCGACAATTGGTACACCAGAAAACAGTAGATTTTGTCGATCAGCGTTTTGGGTTTTTATTCAAAGAATTAGATTCAATTGAAAGTAATAAAGCATCATACAAACAAGGACAATCATTAGTCGATTTTCAAGCAGATGCTGCTGTTCTTGCAACTACAAAATCAGGAACTGTAGGTGAATTAAATGCCACCAAAATCCAAGCAGTTTTGAGCGAAATCTTAATTGAGACCGTGGGTAAAACTACATCTAATGAATTGCTTCCTGCAAACATTGGTTTGGAACAAGTAGAAGTAGCTGAAATTATTAATCAATACAACGAATTGGTCTTAAAACAACTAAAATTGATGCAATCTGTCGGAGATAAGCATCCCGCAGTCCTCGAATTACGTGAAACACAAAAAGAGCTTAAAAACAATATAAAGTCCTCTTTGGCTACTTATAAAAAAGTACTGCAATCTAAAATTGCCGCGATTAGTCAAATTAGTTTTGGTGAGTCACAGCAATATGCGGCTTTTCCTTTTCAAGAAAAAACAATTCGCTCTATAGAACGCCAACAAGAAATCAAAGAAGCCTTATATATTATTTTATTACAAAAACGAGAGGAAGCTGCAGTGAATTTGGCTGTTATTAGTCCTTCTATTAAAATGGTCGATTATGCAAAACCAAGTAGTATTCCAATTAGTCCAAAACGGATGATTATATATTTAGCAGTTTCATTATTAGGGATTTTAATCCCTTTTGTGGTTATTTATCTTTACTACCTACTTGATACCAAAATTCACATTAAAAAAGATGTGGAAGAGATAGTAAACGACATTCCTATTGTTGTAGAAATTCCTCACATTGAAAGTGAGCATAAAATGGTAAAAAATCAGGATCGCTCTACATTATCGGAGGCGTTTCGAATGTTGCGAACTAACTTAAGTTTCTTACTTAATAATAATAGCGAATCAAATATCATATTTTGTTCTTCTACAATTAAGGGAGAAGGTAAAACTTTTGTCTCAATGAACTTAGCTATCACAACTGCAATGCTTGGAAAAAAAACAATTTTAGTAGGGGGAGATTTGCGAAATCCACAATTGCATAAAATGTTAAATATACCAAGATCAAATTTTGGACTATCTAATTTTTTAAGCGATACCAATCTTTCTCATGAAGATATAATTGTAGATGGTAATAAATTTAATTTAGGGTGTGATTTTATATTTTCGGGGCCTATTCCACCAAATCCGTCTGAGCTATTATCTAACGTTCAATTCGAAATATTGCTTAAAGAATTGAAAAAAAAATATGAAATAATCATAGTTGATACTGCTCCTACCTTATTGGTAACAGATACTACACAAATTGCCAAATTATCTGATTTATTTCTTTTTGTTGTTCGTGCTAATTATTCCGAAAAAAAACTTTTGAATTTTATCAACGATCTTAAAGGATTAAATAAAATTGATAATTTAGCTATCGTATTGAACAATTTGGGAGAACAAAAAGGCTATGGATATAAATACAGTTACCTCTACAACTACAACTATAAATACAATTATAAATATAAATACAATTATGGCTATGGTTATGGTTACGGTGCAGATGAAACCAAAAAAACACGTAAAACAAGTCTTTGGACTAGTTTTAGAAAGTGGTTTAAAATAGCAAAAGACTGATTGTACATAACTAGTTTTATCTTACAGTTATTCAAGCTGAATTGCTGATTAGCCTGTGCTTAAATTTTGCCTAATGCCCTTCCTTTGCCGTCCATCGAAATTTTCTCTTTTCTTTTTTCATACACAACTGTTAAAATTACACTTTAACTAGCAGTCTTAAAAATGGGGGGAATTATACAAAACTAGTTTTATTTTACAAGTTATTCGAGCTGAATTGCTGATTAGCCTGTACTAATAGCATCACTTTTTTTAAGTGTTTTTCAGAAAATGTGTGATTTTTAGTAAAGTGTATGTCATGTAGTGTATGAAAATCTGTGCCCAGATACTTGTAATAATTTTCTGAGAGCAAATGTTCTGATAATTTTTGACAGCTATCGCCATAATAACCCAGTAAAGAAAGTGCATTCAATTGAAATTCTAAATCAAAGGCTATCAATTCTTCAAACATAACTAAGTTTTTATCCCAATATAAATAGCGTTCGGGGTGCGCTAAGATTAATTGGTATCCTTTTAATTTCAAAGCAAAAAGCACGTCCATTAAACCCGAAACTGGGGCGCTCATCATGCTAAATTCAATTAATAAATGATTGTTTTGTATGGGTAGTAATTCATTGTTGTTCATCAGATCTACTAGGGATCCATCGGCAAAATATTCACTGCCACAACCGCGAATAAAAGTGTGAGGCACGCTTGCAAATGCTTCTGTAATAGTGGTTTTTGTATTAGGCCACATACCAGGATAGGAATGAGGTGTGGCAAGCGCTTCAGTAATACCTAAGGCCTGCATACCCTCTATCATTCCAAGAGTATCTTCTAGTGTTTTTGCTCCATCATCAATACCCGGAAGTAGGTGATTGTGAATGTCTACAAAGCCATCTTTCCATACTTCACTGTACGATACTGTTTTTTTTGAAATCCAAAACATAATTCAATATTCTTTGATCTTGTACTTTAGTAAGGCATACAGGTTAAAAATGAAGATAAATATAAACATAAAT
>CANKLK010000202.1 GCA_947482805.1 Flavobacteriaceae bacterium | reverse complement strand
AATTATCCATAGAGAATATAGAAGGTCTTACCTCGCCAAAAATGTCAGATAATCTGCGCAATAAAGTGGTTTTCCCTGCTCCACTACCACCACAAATTCCAATAATAAAAGGTGTTTTTCCTGAAAATGTCATTACTTACAAATATACAAAAAGCCGTGTATGATTTCCGATTTAAGACAGCACTATTTTAAATTGTTTATTTGTTTTGCGTGTAGGGCTTGTAGCTCAGAGTTGCGCCCTTAGTTGGAAGAAGGTGCTTGCTCGCTGAATATATTCAGTTGATGATCATTCTAACTTTCTTCTACAATTTTAATTTCATCCTCCGTTAACTCGTACAAAGCATAAACCATTTGGTCTATTTCTAAGTCGGTTTTTTCTATTTTTGTTTTTAACTCCAATGCTTTTTTGGCTTCTGTGCTAAAGTATGTTTCCCATTCTGCTTCTTCGCTTAGCAATAATTTTATTTTCTTTTTTTCTAACTCTTTTATAAACTCTGCATACGAAAGCAAATACCAATCTTGTAGTTTTTTGGATAATTCGGTTAATGAAAATTTGCGTTCTAAACTTCGTTGGAATTTTTGGGTTTGTTCTTGGAGTTCTTTGTTGAGGAAAAGCATGATGTCTGCTTTTTCTATGAATGGTTGTTGTTCTTCAAGTTGTATTTTCTTTATTGGCAATAACTTTAAATTTTGTATTGGAATTTTTGGAAATAAAATTTTAACTGATTTGAATTTAGTATTGAAAAAAAAATCTGTTATTTTACTATTCAAAATTGCAGAAACATACTTTAAATTAAAATCTAAAACTTTCTTATTTAACTGTAAATTATATACATCACAAACATTGTAATATTTCAGATTATCATAACAACTTATAATTGAATTACCAATTCTCCTTACTAATATTTTATCGTTTTCATAAATTTCTTTTGATTTATAAATACTAATCATGTTAGAATCATAGTTTACAAATTTATTTTCAAAAACAATCTTATATCTATTAATATTTCCACCACAAAGAATTGGAAATGTATTATCCTTTTGAAAAGTTTGAACATTATCACTTTTGAAACCAAATTCTACACCTCTAGAAAAATTAATTATTTCGTCTAATACAATTGATTTTTCTAAAATTTTATCTGCTATTTCAAGTGAATTTAAATCCAAATAAATATTTAAAATATGATTGTCTAGATTTAAAAATATAGATTTATTTAAAAATTTTGATTTAAAATATTTGTCAGAACATTTTATAATACAATCTTTATTTTTTTCATTTTGAATCAACAGAATTGCTGAATCAACAGAAGCATCCTGAAAAACATTTTCGCCTAAATCAATTAACTCATTAATCTTATAGTTTAATAGAAATTCTCTTAATGAAATAAAACCTAAGTTAGTAAAGTAAGAACTAGGTGTAATAAATCCTAAAATGCCATTTGTCTTCAATAACCCCAATCCTATTTCAAAGAAGAATGCATATAAATCAGAGCATTTTCGAGTATTAAATTTATTAAAATATATATTATTTGCAAAAACATACGGCGGATTTCCAATCACCACATCAAAACCACCATTCGCAAATACCTCTGGAAATTCATTTTGCCAATTAAATGCTTTATCGCCGGCTACGGCAGGGTCATCAATTAAGGAGTTTCCGCATTTTATGTTATTGCTAAGGTTAGAAAGTTTACGGCCTTGTTGTGCTGTACGAAGCCACAAAGACAATTTCGCAATTTCAATGCTTTCTTCGTTAATGTCAACGCCATAAATATTGTTTTCCAAAATGGCAATATCGGTATCAAACAAACGCAAGGGCGAATTAGTTAACTCTGCAATGATATCATCTGCAAATTTATGTTCCAGCACTAAAAAGTTCACCGCTTGGTTTAAGAAAGCGCCGCTTCCACATGCAGGATCTAGTATTTTTAAGGTCAGCAACCAATCTTTGTATTGGTTTAAAGTTGCATAAAGTTCAATGCCTTTTGCGTTTAGTTTACCATCGGCTTTTTGGTGTTCAAAAATGGCAATGTCAATATCTAATTTCAGCGCTGCTTTTTTCTCAGAACATAATTTACCAACGGTATTTTCAACGATGTACTTGGTAATGTATTTCGGTGTATAAAACACGCCATCCTTTTTGCGCTTGCCCTTGGTTTTATCTGCTGCTTCGCCTTTTAATGAGGCTTCAACTTCTTCAATTTCACTTAAAGAATGCTCAAAAATATGTCCGAGAATATTTACATCTACATCGGTGTTAAAATCGTATTTCGATAATTTTAATAAATCATCTTGCAGCACTTCATCATCCACCATTAAAGCATCTAATACTTCATCCGGCGCAAAGATCTCGCCCCCAAATTCAGGAATGAGCACTCCACCTTTTTGGTCTTTTTTTCCAATAAATAAGTTACTAAAAAACAAGGCTATCAATTCATACAAGGGCTTTGGCGTGTCGAAGGCGTCATTCTTTAAGTTATTCCATTTCTCCACAATCTGTACAATAGAGTTGGTAGCAACTAATCCTTTGTCTTCGGCAAAAAGCACAAACAACACTTTGTCTAAAAACTTCTGCGATTTTTTAAAGAGCAATAGTTTATCGTATTGTGGATTGTTCTTTACCACATTTTGGAAGAAACTATTTTTAAATGAAGAGTAGTCTTTGTATAAACTCTTGGTAATATTCTCTTCGTGAAACTTTGTTTCCTGTCGTAATAATTTAGGGATATTTTTATCAAGGAGTCCTTCTTTTTGCAGGTATAGGTAAAATCGTTTAAAGGTTTCCTTGTCTAGATTGTACAAATCAAACTCTTCATAATCTGTTGCATCGTCTAAATAAAATCGGAGTTTGTGAAAATTGGAAGAGATGACATAACTGCACTCTTTGTGGTTGTTCTTATAGCCAAAAGCTTGATCTTTTACTGCATCCAGGTTTCTTGTCTTGTTGTCCTTTAATTCAATCACCCCAACCACATTCTCGCCCTTAAAAATAGCGCCATCCGCTTTTTTTGAATCGGATTCGTTTTTCTTTTCAGTTTGAATGTTAAACGGTTGTTCAGGAAAAACGGAATAACCCAAGACTGCACCGAAAATATCTTTTATAAAACCTTCTTGGTATTGCTCTTCTTTAGCAATTTTGATGTTGCTTATTTTTTTGGCGCTGTATACTTCATTAAAACGCAAATAAGCCTGATCAACCAATTCTTGGTCTAGGTAGCCCAAATGTTTTCGAATGATTGATTCTTGAAATAATGACATTAATTGAGGTCTGTTTTAATTTGCATAATACACTCTAATAAAGAATCTTCTTGAATTTTTAAAATAGTGTTCCTTAAATTTAGTGTTTTTCTTGCACTGTCTCTATATGGAAAAACTCCGGTTTTTTTAATAAAATAAGTGCTTTCAGACAAGCTTGAATAATACATTAAAAATGCCTCTACATTTCCATAGTTTATAGCTTGATCAACTATTGCAATACACCAACGATCAGCATATGTTTTGTCTGGAAAGAAAACCTCTCTTTTTTTTGAAAGCTCTTTATTTTTTTCGAAGAAACTATTTTTTAGAACTAAAAACTGAGAGCTTATTACCTCATTACTTAAAGATTGATATGCCACATTATTT
>CANKLK010000201.1 GCA_947482805.1 Flavobacteriaceae bacterium | reverse complement strand
TTAAGTTTTTTCTATTAAAATATATTACTTTGTAAAAAAAATATGTTGCAAATACTACACAATCCAAGATGCGGAAAATCGAGAGACTGTTTGGCTTTCATTAAAGAATCTAAATATGAATTTGAAATCATCAATTATTTAGTAAAACCGTTATCAACTGACGAAATAAAAACGTTGATTAATAAACTGAATATCAAACCTATTGAGTTAGTTCGACAAAAAGAAACCATTTGGATGGAACGCTACAAAGGTAAATTGCTAACTGATGCTGATATCATAAAAGCATTAGCAATAGATCCAATATTAATAGAAAGGCCAATTGTCATTAAAGGAAATAAAGCAATTATTGGCAGGGAAATAAAAAAATTGAATGATTTTATTTAACATTCAGTTGTGAATTAATTATTGAGTAAACTATTTACATTTGCACCAATATTCAAATATGAAAAAATTAACACCAATTTTCACTTTTCTTTTAGTACTTATTTCATCTCTAAGCTATGGACAAGAAAAACCATCGTCTTCAAAAATTATTTTAACTGGTAATATTGTTGAAAGCAACAGTAAAAAACCATTGGAATATGCTATTATTACTTTAAAAAACACTTCAAATCCTAAATTGATTTTTGGAGGAATTACAAATAATAAAGGTGATTTTTCTATTGAAGCTACTGCCGGAACTTATGATATCGTATTTGAATTCATCTCATTCAAATCCTTTAAAATATCACAAAAAAAATTAACATCTAACACAGATTTTGGAAAAATAAGTCTTGAAGAAGATTTTACTCAATTGAACGAAGTAATTGTTCGTTCTGAAAAAACTACACTTGAAATTAAGCTGGATAAAAAAGTGTACAATGTTGGCAAAGATTTGATGGTAAAGGGAGGAACTGTGAGTGATGTTTTAGACAATATTCCATCGGTGACTGTTGATGTTGAAGGTAACATTGCTTTACGTGGTAATGAAAATGTTAGAGTATTGATTGAGGGCAGACCATCAAATGCTATTAATGTTTCCGAAGCTTTACGTTTAATTCCAGCTGATGCCATTGATAAAGTCGAAGTTATAACCAATCCATCAGCTCGTTATGAAGCAGAAGGAGGAGGTGGTATAATAAATATAATTCTTAAAAAAGGTAAAAATCAAGGAATCAACGGCACTTTTATAGGAAATGTTGGTGACCCAAAAAACAACAGTTTTAACGGTACTTTAAACTATAAAACCAAAGAATTTAATTTGTTCACAACTCAAGGATATAGTGATAGAAATAATCCAGGAAACGCCATAGTAAATTCTAAATACTTGAACGATGATAATTCAACTAGAGATTTTATGAATGAAAATCGAACCAACGAAAGACTAAGCAAAGCATATAATGGGAGTTTCGGAATGGATTGGTTTCTAGATAAAAGCCTTACTTGGACAAACATTGTGAATTTCAGAAGAAGTGTTGGCGATAATACGGACAATGTATTTCAGAATTATTATGACCAAGACTTTGTTTATGACTATACCAGAAATCGCATCAACAGAGAAGATAGTAAAAGTAATAATGTAGAATACACGACCAATTTTACGAAAAACTTTAAAAAAGAAGGTCATAAATTAACTATTGATGGTTCCTTTTCAACAAATATTGATAGAAATACAGCATTAATATCTGATAAAGCAACCAATACAACTGCTGAAACATTAGACGAAACAACCAACAATCAGGATCAAAGCAGAAACTTAATTCAAACGGATTATGTTTTGCCATTAGCAAAAGGAAGTCAATTTGAAGCAGGTTACAGAGGTGATTTTTTAAACATCACAACTGATTTTAGTGTAATCAATAATGGAATTCCGTTTCCTGAATTTACAAATGTCTTAGAATACAAAGAAAAAGTAAATGCTTTGTATGTAAATTATGGATTTAAAGTAAAAAAGTTTTCCTTCTTATTTGGAACACGTTGGGAAGATTCTAACATTGAAGTCAATCAATTAGCAACCAATGATTTTAATACTAAAAGATATAATAATTTTTTTCCAAGCGCCTTTTTAACCTATGAATTTAGTAATCAAACTAGTGCTTCAATAAGCTATAGTAAAAGATTACAGAGACCAAGAGGTAGACTATTAAATCCTTTTAACAGCTTGTCAAGTAACGTAAATATATTTGCAGGTAATCCCGATTTAAATCCGTCATTCACAGATGCCATAGATTTAAGCTATTTAAAAAAATGGAGTAAATTAACATTTAGCACTTCTATTTACGGAAATAGAACTACAGATGCTATACAATATGTAAGAAGCGAAAGTGGTGATTTTCAAAATGGAGTGCCAATAATTTTGAGTTCACCTATAAATCTTGCTACAGAATACAGAGGTGGTTTTGAGTTTACCTTAAATTATTCGCCCTACAAATGGTGGAAACTAAACAGTAACTTCAATTTTTTCTATGTTGAAACCGATGGCGACTTTAATTACGTTGATTTTAATGGAAATCCCGTTTCTCAAAATTTTGATAATAGCGCTACTTCATGGTTTACTCGATTAACTTCAAAAATAACTTTGCCATACAAAATTGATTGGCAAACCAATGCTACCTATAATGGTTCGCAAAGAAATGCACAAGGACGAAGTCTTGGGATTTTCTCTATGAATTTAGCTTTCAGCAAAGATGTTTTAAAAGACAAAGGAACTATAGCATTAAATGTTAGTGATGTCTTCAATTCTCGAAAAAGAATTATGGAAACCTATATTCCTGGTTTAGTAGAATCGTATGGAGAAATGCAATGGAGAGTAAGGCAAATAAACCTATCGTTTACCTACAGGTTTAATATTCAAAAAAACGAACGCGAAAAACCAAGAAAGTCACTACAAGAAGACGGAGGAGATTTCCCTGGATAATAAAAATAAAAGAGCCCCAAATTTTGGGGCTCTTTCATAAATAAAAACTTAAAATTAAGCTTGTTCTGCGTCTCTATTTGCTTTTCTTTCTTCCAATAATTCTTTAACACCACCATATATCCAATAAGGAACAACGAAAGTTACCAAGAACATCATCAACCAAAAACCAATGGTTAAAATGGTTAAGAAAGCTAAGAAACCTAAATACTGTGAAAATTCAAACATGTTTTCCGGAATTTTTTTGAATTATAAGCAAATGTAAGCGGAATATTTAAGCTATGCAAAAACAAAATCAATTTTTATTAAATAGTTTTTATGCATAATTTTGCAGTGAGTTTTTAGGAACCCTGCTTTCAGAAAGGTGATTCTGAAACAACAAACCATAAACAACAAACCATAAACAAATTACAAAATGGAATATAGAATAGAGAAAGACACCATGGGCGAAGTTAAAGTTCCTGCCGATAAATATTGGGGAGCACAAACTGAACGTTCTAGAAATAATTTTAAAATTGGTCCATCATCATCAATGCCAAAAGAAATCATAGAAGGATTTGCCTATCTCAAAAAAGCTGCCGCTTATGCCAATTGCGATTTAGGTGTTTTGTCAATCGAAAAGCGAGATGCTATAGCCACTGTTTGTGATGAAATCCTAGCCGGAAAATTAACTGATGAATTTCCATTGGTTATTTGGCAAACGGGTTCAGGAACACAAAGTAATATGAATGTCAACGAAGTCATTGC
>CANKLK010000200.1 GCA_947482805.1 Flavobacteriaceae bacterium | reverse complement strand
GGTTTTACTAAATAATTGATGATTTCAAATTCATATTTAGATTCTTTAATGAAAGCCAAACAGTCTCTCGATTTTCCGCATCTTGGATTGTGTAGTATTTGCAACATATTTTTTTTACAAAGTAATATATTTTAATAGAAAAAACTTAATTTAGGCGAAACAAAAAAAATATGTTTTTAGAAAAAATAAACAAGTCGCCCAATGTAGGTTTTAAGTATTTACTGGGATTTTTTATTATCGCTTTATTTTATGTAATTGGTCAATTTCCATTGGCAATTGCTTTAATTGTAAAATCATTTACATCCGGAAAGGCTATACCAACTTCAGAATCCGAAATAATGAAATATTTCAGTCCAAATGTTACGTTATTTTTAATGTTGTTGATTTTTGTTTTTACCATGTTGGGAATTATCATTGTGGTAAAATATATACACAAAATGAGATTGATTGATATCATAACTTCGAGAGAAAAAGTAGATTGGAAAAGAATTTTTTTTGCTTTCGTATTATGGGGATTATTCAGTTTGTGTTCAACATTAATTGTTTATTACTCAAGTCCTGAAAATTTTGTACTTAATTTTAAACCGATTCCTTTTTTAATTCTGGTCCTTATTTCGATAACAATGTTGCCTATACAGACCAGTGCCGAAGAATTTATTTTCAGAGGATATCTGATGCAAGGGTTTGGACTTTTGGCTAAAAATAGATGGTTCCCTTTAATTGTAACTTCTACTTTGTTTGGGCTAATGCATATAATGAATCCAGAAGTTGAAAAGATGGGTCCAATTATTATGGTTTATTATATTGGCACAGGTTTATTCCTAGGAATCATTACCTTAATGGATGACGGAATGGAATTGTCTCTGGGTTTTCATGCTGCCAATAATATTGTAACTGCTTTGTTGGTTACTTCAGAATGGTCGGCACTTCAAACAGAATCTGTTTTTAAAGATGTTTCAGCACCTTCTGTTAGTTATGAAATTTTGATTCCGGTAGTCGTGGTTTTCCCACTACTATTAATTATCTTTAGTAAAAAATATAATTGGAGCAACTGGAAAGAAAAACTTACCGGTAAAATATTAGTTGTTCAACAAATTGAAAATAATCAAAATGATGGAAGTACTGAGTAATCCTACATACGAAAATGTTCACAATCAATTTAAATTGAATGGTTTTCATCTCAATAGAGAAGATTTATGTCGAGTGGCATACAGTTTTATCAAAGAAGGAGAAGATTTTGAAAAACCGGTTGGTAATTTTCTTTTAGATTGGTTTGATTATAAAAGTTATATCGAAATGGAAACTTCGGGATCAACCGGAGCGCCCAAAACAATATCAATTAGTAAACAAGCTATGGTAGATTCAGCTCTGGCAACGGGTGATTTTTTTAATTTGCAACCAGGTAATAAAGCATTACAATGTTTGCCAGTGAAATATGTTGCAGGTAAAATGATGTTGGTTCGTGCAATGATTTTAGGACTAGATTTAGAATTTGTGGCTCCAAGTTCTCATCCGTTAGACCATAATGAAATTGATTTTGATTTTGTAGCGATGGTTCCTTTGCAGGCACAAAATTCAATTTCTCAATTAAAGAAAGTTAAAAAGTTAATTATTGGAGGTGCAGCCGTAAATAAAACTCTGGAGAAGCAATTGTTGAAGTTACCTACCAAAGTTTATGAAACTTATGGCATGACAGAAACAATAACTCATATTGCCGCCAGAAAATTAGGAGAAAAAGCATTTACTGTTTTACCATACGTTTCTGTTTCGTTCGATGATAGAAACTGTTTGGTTATTCATGCACCAAGAATTTCACCTGAAGTTATTATTACCAATGATATTGTCGAATTGCTAGATGAAAACCAATTTATTTTTCTAGGCAGGATGGATAACATTATTAATAGCGGCGGTATTAAATTAATTCCAGAGCAAATTGAGAAGAAGTTAGTAGGTAAAATTAGTCAACGCTTTTTTATTGCTTCTAAACCTGATGATGAATTAGGGGAAAAAGTTGTATTAGTTATTGAAAGTGATAAACACGAATTGGATGTTTCAATTTATGAGTCATTAGATAAATATGAAAAGCCAAAAGAAATTATTTTCATTCCTAAGTTTTTAGATACCGTAACAGGAAAAATTCTGAGAAAAGAAACACTGAATAAATAAAATTAATCCGTCTTAAATAATAATATAGAGGTTATTTAATATTCGGTATAAATTACTTTTTTAATTACGCTACTAAAAAGGTATTTATAATTTTTTGAGCAGATCAACATTAATATAAAAATCATTGGTTAAGACCTCAACGTTTTGAAGTGAATTAACTTTTAATTTTGAGGAAACCCATGTTGCAATTGGATATATTCTTGTTTTTTTTCTGTTGATTTTTATATCAACTGGCATAAAAAATTTATCTTCTATGACATTCCACCGGAATTCGAGTTTTCCTTTTCTAGTTCTCAATTGAAGTTTTGGAATTGCAGCATGTCGCAAATACTGATTAAAAACGGTAGTTAAATTCATTCCTGTTTCTGTATTGAAAAAGTCGACTACAGTTTTTGTGTCAATGATTTTATGACGGAATGTTTTGGAATATTTCAATAGTATTTTCCACCATTTATCATCGTAGTCTACAATGTGTCGCAATGTATTCAACATCAAAGCACCTTTTTCATACATATCAGTTGAACCTTGCTTATTGACTCCATAAGGACCAATTATTGGACTGGTATTATCAATATTTCCTTTACAACCGTTTATATATTGTTGCCCTTTTTCATAACCATATTGGCATTCAACATAAACAGATTCAGTATAGCTAGTAAATCCTTCGTGTATCCACATGTCAGCACTGTCTTTAGACGTAATGCTATTTCCAAACCATTCGTGCCCACTTTCGTGAATGATAATGAAGTCAAAAAGTAACCCAATCCCGGTTTGTGACCTATCGGTTCCTAAATATCCTTTTACATATTTATTGCCATAAGCCACAGCACTTTGGTGTTCCATACCTAAATAAGGAGTCTCAGCCAATTTGTATCCGTCATACGCAAAAGGATAGGGGCCAAATTTACTCTGAAAACAATCCATCATAGGTTTTACTTCTTCAAAATGAACTCGAGCTTTGGCTTCATTTTCACGTAAAACAAAGTAATCTAAATTCAGTCCCTTATAGTTTTCATGAATTTTAACATAATCGCCAATGTTTACGGTTATCGAATAATTGTTTATTGTATTATTAACTTCCCAATCCCAGCGTGTATAACCATTTTTTAAATCTACGCTACCCATGTATCTTCCGTTGGATACATTCATTAATCCATTTGGAACGGCTACTTTTATCGTTGCGCCAAAATCGGGTTCATCACTTTGCGAATCTTTGCATGGATACCACAAACTAGCTCCGGTTCCTTGACAAGCCACTCCAACCCAATCTTTTCCTTGTATATCTTTTCTAAATACAAAGCCGCCATCCCAAGGGGCATTTTTGGCAATTATAGGTTTTCCAGAATAATAAAAACGAATTGTTTTTCCTTTATTTCCAATACTTTGCAACGCTTCAGTGAAATCAATAAATACGGCATTGAATTCTCTTTTATAGGTAAGTTTTTTAGAGTCGTATATAATGGAATCTACTTGCATATTTTCAAATAAATCAAGTTGAATCACATCACTTTTTCCCTCCATTCCGAAAGTGAT
>CANKLK010000199.1 GCA_947482805.1 Flavobacteriaceae bacterium | reverse complement strand
CCGAAGTTAAAGTCCCGGCTGGCTGGCTGATTGAAAAAGCTGGTTTCAAAGGAAAGCGTTTTGGTGATGCCGGAATTCATAAAAATCAGGCGCTAGTTTTAGTCAATTATGGCAATGCAACTGGGCAAGAAATTCTAGCGGTTTCAAGAAATATCCAGACTACAGTTTTAAAAGAATTTGGTATTGCGATTGAGGCCGAGGTTAATGTTATTTAGTTATCAGTGTTCAGTCGCAGTTCACAGAAATCGTAATTCGTAATTTTCATGTATATCCCAGAACTCTATAAAAATGAAAACCAGGAAGATATCCAAAACTTCATTCATCAAAATGGGTTTGGGATTTTAGTTAACCAAACGGACGGAAAGTTGTGGGCGACACATATTCCGTTACTTTTGGAAGAAAAAAACGGAAAGCAAATTTTAGTCGGGCACGTTTCTAGAGAAAATCCACAAGCAGAGAGTTTTAAAACTAATGATGACGTTTTAGTTATTTTTTCAGGAGCGCATACTTATATTTCTTCTTCTTGGTACGATCATGAAAATGTGCCAACGTGGAATTATCTGGCGGTTCACGTTTACGGAAAAGTAAAACTCCATTATCTGGAAGAAAGCATTGAAGCCTTAAAAAGATTGGTGAATAAATACGAAGCCAAATCAGAAAAACCGGTTCGTATAGAAGATTTATCAAAGAAAACAATGCTTCAGGCCCGTGGAATTGTTTCTTTCGAAATTGAAATCACAGCTGTCGAAGCCAAGAAGAAATTGTCTCAAAACAGAGATGACAAAAACTACCAAACTATCATTTCTAAACTGGAAAACTCTAATAACAATCAAGCGATTGCTGTTGCCGAAGAAATGAAGAAAAATAGGAAATTGTAACGTTAAAAATTTATTCCGCTGCGCTCCATACAGTTCGCCCTGTGTGCTCGGGTCATAACTCATAATTCATAATTAATAATTCATAATTTACATTTGGATTTTGTACATTTGCAATCCTTTTTAAACGTCGAAAAAGCACTATGTTATTATCTATTTTCTTTTTATTTGTTGCCATTGTTGTCATTCAATTCCTTTATTACATTGTAGTTTTTGGTAAATTTTCATTTGCTAAACCCCAATCCGGAACACCAAAAAGAATTCCGATTTCAGTAATTGTTTGCGCTAAAAACGAAGAAGAAAATGTTAGAAATTTAATTCCGTTACTTGTCGAACAAGATTATCCTCAATTTGAAATTGTCTTAATTGACGATGCTTCGAGCGATAATACATTGGAGATTTTTGAAGAATTTGAAAAGTTACATTCCAATATCAAATTGGTAAAAGTAGAAAATAACGAAGCTTTTTGGGGTAATAAAAAATATGCTTTAACACTGGGAATCAAAGCCGCAAAGCACGAATATCTTTTATTTACAGATGCTGATTGTATTCCATCGTCAAATAATTGGATTGCCAATATGAGTTCTCAGTTTACAGTAGAAAAAACTATTGTTTTGGGCTATGGTGCCTATGAAAAAATTGGCGGTTCATTCCTAAATAAAATAATTAGATTTGAAACATTATTAACGGCAATGCAATATTTTTCTTGGGCAAAAATTGGCAAACCTTATATGGGAATTGGTCGAAATTTGGCCTATAAACGTGAAGAGTTTTTCAAAGTACGTGGCTTTATGGATCATATGAAAATACGTTCCGGAGACGATGATTTGTTTGTTAATCAGGCAGCAGAAAAAAAGAATACAACGATTTGTTTTTTGCCCGATAGTTTCACCTATTCCAAACCAAAAACTTCTTTTAAAGAATGGTTTGCACAAAAACGTCGTCATGTATCTACAGCCAAACATTATAAACTATTTGACAGAAATCAGTTAGGTCTTTTTTATATTTCGCAATTATTATTTCTTTTATTGTCAATTATTTTATTGGCATTTCAATTTCAATGGATTGCTGTAGTAAGCATAATTGGTTTTCGTTACATTTTTGCATGGGTTACTATGGGATTTGCAGCAGGAAAACTTAAAGAAAAAGACGTAATGTATTGGTTTCCAATAATTGAAATAGTTTTAATTTTCACACAATTGAACATTTTTGTTACCAATACTTTATCAAAACCAGTACATTGGAAATAAAGGAATACATAGAAAAAGCTAAAAAAGGCGACCAGGTTGCCTTTACGTATTTGCTAGACCACTACTGGAATGAAGTATACGGCTTTATGCTTAAACGCACGGAAAACGAAACTGATACTGAAGATATTGCCATTGAAACTTTCTCTAAAGCTTTTGATAAAATTGCAACCTACAATCCTGAATTTCAGTTCAACACCTGGTTGATTGCGATTGCCAAAAATGTGCATATTGATATGCTTCGTAAAAAAAAATCGACCATATTTGTTGAAATCACCGATGAAGAAAATCAACTGGCCTATTATGTTGCCGATACTACTCCATCAGTTGAAGATGCATTAATTATAGAACAAAACTTATCCCGGTTATTGCAATTCATCAAAGAATTAAAACCTCATTATCAGGAAGTAATTCAACTGCGTTATTTTCAGGAAATGAGTTATCAGGAAATTTCAGAACAACTTAATGAGCCATTGAGTAACGTCAAAATAAAATTGCTTCGCGCCAAAAAACTGTTGGCAGAAATCATCGAAAGCAAAAAATAATCATTTCTTTTTGTGAAATATACTACTAAAAACTCTTGTTTTTAAGGATTTTGCTGTTTAAGTTAGGTTTTTTTGCCCTTTAACCTGGCCAGGATAAAAACTTGTCAGGTTTATTATTTTTAATAACTAGTGTGAAAATTTTAGAAAATAAAGGTTTATATTTTGATTAAATATAGGTATTATTGTATACTTTATTGCAGTTATGAAGATTACCTTAGTTACACTCCTATTATCAACATTATTCTACTTTTCCAGTCCAAAAACTGGTTGGCATACTATTGATTCTAATAAGGAAAATCCCTATGACAGTTTGCATATTACTTCTTCTTTTCCAATAAAAATGGGAAACGTATCTGATGAATACATCAATGAAAAAAGACAAAAAATAGATTCTTTTTATAACAAAAATATTAATTCTCCATACTATAGTGGTAGTTTCATTGTTGTAAAAAACGGTCGTGTCATTTATGAAGATTATAAAGGATTTGCTAATCTAAAAACCGGAAAAAAAATTGACGCTACTACTCCAATTCATTTAGCGTCGGTAAGTAAAGTTTTAACCGCTACAGCTATTTTAAGATTAGTGCAACAAGACAATATTACTCTAGATCAAAAAGTATCCGATTGGCTTCCTAAATTTCCTTATAAAAGCACTACAATCAGAACATTACTCAATCACAGAAGCGGTTTGCAACATTATGCCAATTTTCCCGGATTGATGAAAAAGAATTGGAATCGAAAAAAAGTACTGACGAATCAAGATATTTATAATTTACTGGCGCAAAATAAATTCCGATTAAAAACTCCGAATGATACCCATTTTGATTATTGCAATACCAATTACGTAATCTTAGCTTTAATCATTGAAAAAGCCACCGGTTTAAACTATCGACAAGCCATGCAGGAATTGGTTTTTAAACCGTTGGGAATGTACAATACCTTTGTTTTTAACTATGATACGGACAGAGAAACGGCTTCCAAATCGTATAGAGGAACTACTATATTTCCATGGGATCAGTTTGATGATTTGTATGG
>CANKLK010000198.1 GCA_947482805.1 Flavobacteriaceae bacterium | reverse complement strand
TAATGGTTTCATTATAGGTGCAACAACAAACAGTTATGGGGCAGGGAATTGGGACGCTTACTTAATAAAAACAGATGTCAATGGAGTTCTTCAATGGAGTAAAACTTATGGCAAATCAGGAGAAGATCGCGCCCAGTGTGCGAGGCAAACTCCAGACGGTGGTTTTATATTGTGTGGTAGGTCTGCTAGCTTTGGAACCGGAAGTATTGATGTAGCCTTGTATCGCACAAATGCGAATGGGACATTATTGTGGACAAAAGGATACGGTGCGGCTGGTGATGATCAGGGGTCTTATGTACGTCCTATTGGTAATTCTTTTGTTTTTTGCGGATATACAACAAGTTTTGGGGCTGGAGTTAAAGACATGTTCTTCTTGAAATCTGATGCTAATGGTATTGTTGGCTGCAATGAGATTAACGGTACAGGATTTACAACTACAAGCCCAAGTACAATAACAAGTACTGCAGGCAATAATTCAACGGGGGGAAGCCAAATTACGCCTGCTACTGCAACCCGCAATACGCTATCTGTTAAATCTGTTTTATGCTCTTCAATAGCAAATTGCACAATCAATTCCAGCTTTACAACTTCCATGACATCAATTTGCACCAATGGTACCGTCAATTTTACCAATTCCTCAACTGGAGCAGCAACGCAAAACTGGTTTGTAGATGGAACGAGCTTCAGTAATTCAGTGAATGCCAGCAGAATATTTCAAAACCCAGGGGTGTATCAAATAACATTAATCGCATATAACGGCACTTGCTCTGATACAAGTACTGTTAACATTTTGGTTTCATCGCCAAGCGCTGCTTCTATCTCAAATACAGCTTGTGAAAGTTATACTTGGCCGTTAAATGGTCAAACGTATTTACAGTCAGGAGTTTATACTACTACTATATCAAATGTAGCTGGTTGTGATTCTATTATCACCTTGAACCTTACGATAAATCAACCTACGGACACTTCTGAAACTGTAACTAATTGCGGAAGTTATACATGGCCCGTAAATGGTCAAACTTATACTCAGGACGGAATTTATATAACATCTTTCACCAATGCTTCAGGGTGCTTATCTACTCGAACACTTTATTTGACAATTAACCAGCCAAGTTCATCTGTTTTAAATGAATCCGCAATAGACTCATACATCCTGAACGGACAAACCTACAACCAATCTGGTTCGTTTACCCAAGTTATTCCAAATTCAGAAGGATGCGATAGTACAATCACCCTTAATCTTACAATCTCTTTTACCGGTATTGATGAAGCAGTTGAAAGAAGGGTAATTGTGTACCCTAATCCAACAAATGATCTGCTTTACATTACATTATCAGCTGAAAGTAATGAGGACTATGTGTTGATCGACAGTGGTGGTAGAAAGTTAATTGAGGGTCAACTAAGAGGAATACAATCGCAGATCACTCTAAAAGAGTTAACCGTTGGTTTATACTTCCTTCAAATTGGTAAAGAAAGACTTACTATTAGAGTGGTCAAGCAGTAACTTTTAAGTCTGTAAAATTAATCCGTAATCGTTAAACTGTTCTGTTAAGAGAATGTTTTGATAGTTAATCACAACATCAAGTTAACGAAATTCATTTAGTAGAGTTTTTGAAAAAATAAGCATCAATGAATAGAACTGATTCGTTATCTCTAGTAGTATTGGACGTTAATCATCCTCTTCGGACTAACCTAATTTGGAACTTTTGGCTATTTGGAACTTTGTGAATCCTCTAGATCAGGTAATTAAGCACAAATTTCTCAAGGCAATATTAATGTAATCCCCATTTTATTTACAGCTTAATCTTTAGTCCGAAGCTTTGGGATTGATGCGGAGAACCAAACTTTGATAAACCACACCGCGAAGCAGCCACGAAGTGAAATGTGTTTGAGGAGCAATGTACCGCCACTTTTGCCAATTGAAAATCAGCGAAGCTAAACCCGTGTTATGTGCTAGTTTTATTTGTTTCATTTTTGTCAACCTTTACCTACAAATCTTGTCTGTAAATATATTTGGCATAAAATAAACACAATGAAGAAAAGCAAAAAATATTTGAATGTCTTAGTGAGTTTAGATTTGTCAATGCTGAATATGTTTATTAAAACTGTTAAACCGAATAGAAGTCCAACGATTGAAATAAGTCCTGTATAAATTGAAAATTGAAGTCTTGTCAAGTCGTATAAAGAATACATATTTCCATTAAATCCTGACCTTTCTGTAATTGTCGCATATGTAATCCAACCAAATGAAACGAATAGAAACAAGCAAATAGGAAATATTAAAATTGTCAATACGATTTGATATGTCTTGAGTTTATTTTGCAATGTCTTGTCGTAATATTTTATAAAATGCAATTAGTCGTTCCGTAATAAAACCGTAGAATAAGCAATTAAGTCCAAGTCCAAGAAAGAAAAAGGTCCCACTTGATTTTGTTATGAATGCCCAAAACAAAGTGTGTGTCGGGAAACGAAGAACATAGAAAAGCTTTGCGAACGTTGTCTATACAATGCTTGATCCAAGAGTTCCTTCGTCTTCTGCCCAAGCCGCCAAAAAACTCGGAATAAGTAAAAGTCCGAATAAAGTAGTCGAAAGGATTAATGTCGTTTTGTTAAAGTTCTTCATTGTCGTTTCGGTTTCGTCCTAAGGTCGCACATAACTTAATACTAACCACCAAAGTTCAGATTTAATCAAAAATACAACATACACTTAACATATCCAATTGGTGATTGAAAACGAATTTCTCGAACCTGAAAATCAATCTTTTTACGAACAGCTGTATACGTGACCTGTATTTACAGTGGTGAGAGATCATCTCCCTGTCAAATATTGGCAGGGCAGACTACTCGATTATGTGGGGTTTCTTATTTCACCTCCGAAGGAAGCAATGGAGTTAATTTATTCTTCAAATCCATTCGTTCGTGAAGGATTCTGGCGATTTCAATCGATTGATCGTCCATTACTCGATAGAAAATTATATGCTTTGATGTTCTTTTACCTTTCAATTTTGGATAAATTTCTTCATAAACTTTTCCTATTTGAGGTTTTTTAGCGATTGTAGAAAACGCATTAAGCAAGAGTTTATAATATTTATCTGCCTGACTTTCAGACCATGCCTCAAAAGTGTAATTCCATATATCAGATAAATCCTTTACGGCATTGTTCGTTAACTTAAACTTTGCCATTTATTTTCTGCCTGCTTTTAACATTTTTAAATGCTCGTCAGGGTCAAAATCTTCGGCTAAACCACTATTAATACCTTCGTCAATCGCATGACGCAAAGCAATAATTTTCTGTTCCTCTTCTTCAAGTAGTCTTAGTCCAGCACGAACTGCCTCACTTGCATTTTTGTACCGTCCTTCTCTTAAAATATTTTGAATAAATTGATCAAAATAACTACCCAAGGTAATTGATGTGTTTTTACTCATAGCAACTAATTTTAGCAAAAATACCAAATATTGGTATTATTTCAAAATATATTTTGGGAGTTTTTGGCTATGGTTAATCACACATAACGGTTTCGGTGCTAGGCGAAGGTGACGATTTTCACCACTAAATTTTATACGACGAACCTCATTTCAAATATACGATAAACTGTCTTACCGTTTACTGAACCGCCACTTTTGCCAATTGAAAATCAGCGAAGCTAAACCCGTGTTATGCGGTCGTGCTATTATACTGTCGTCCAATTTTTTAATCCAATTCAATCAAAAGT
>CANKLK010000197.1 GCA_947482805.1 Flavobacteriaceae bacterium | reverse complement strand
TGCAACTAATAATACAATACTTAAATATTTGATTGAGTTTTTCATTGTAACTACTTTTTAAATTAAAAATTAATATCTATTCCAAAAACAATTGTTTTGGCAATTGGAAATGCTCCTCTTTGGTAACCTGCAACTAAAGCAGAACTGTATGGTCCTGAGGTAGAGCGACCCTCTGAATTAATTCCTCTATATCCGCTTGCAGAACGGAAATATACGTTTTGAGCTGAAGAATACAAACGTAAAGAACTTAATCCTATTTTCTTTGCTAAAGAAACTGGTAATGTGTAGCCTAAATTAACTTCTCTAAGGGCAAAATAAGAAGCGTCTTCAACAACATAATCAGTTAACATCCAGTTGAAGCCAATTTCTTCATAGGGAGTTCTTCCATCACCTGGGTTTTCTGGGCTAAGCCAACGATTTGAATTGTAATTTACATTTCTTGATTTAGTTTCGCCATAGTTTGGGTCTCCATTAATTAATTCTCCACCTTGAACACCTTGCAATGTAAAGCTAAAATCAAATGCTTTAAAGGTAAAATTGTTTGTAAAACCCCAAGTGAAATCTGGATAGGGATCTCCTATTATTGTTCTGTCATTTGTATCAATAATTCCATTACCATCCACATCAACAAGTCTTAATCCACCTGGTTTAAAAACCGATGGTAAATCTGAAGTTAATCCAGAAGCGTCAATTTGGGCTTGAGAAATCCAAATACCGTCTGTTTTATATCCGAAAAATTGAACTAAAGGACCACCAACAACGCTTTTGTAAATTTCATTTCTTTCACCGTAATTAAGTAAATAGGCTTCATTGCCTAACTCTTTAATTTCATTTTTTGTATGTGATAAATTAGAAGTAGTTGACCATTTAAAGTTATTGGATTTTAAAATTGTAGCCGCTAATTCAAATTCAAATCCTTTATTGTAGAGACTTCCAATATTATTCCAAGATAAAGGTACGCCTGAAAAAGCCATTGTTGCTTGTTGCAAAAGTAATTTGTCTGTTACAGAATTATATACATCTACTGACAAACTAAATCTGTTATTCCATAATGCTAAATCAACTCCAAAATTAGTTTGATAAGTACGTTCCCATGTAATGTCTTCATTAGCATTTATGTTAGGATTTCCAACTTGACCACCAGTTTGAGTTCCTGTTCCAGGTCCAAATGAGTAATTAGCAGATGACAACAAATTTTGATAACCATAATTCAAAATTCTATTATTTCCAGAAACACCGTAACTAGCTCTAAAACCTAATTTATTAAGCCAATCTACTTTGTTTAAGAACGATTCTTTATTGACAATCCATCCGACAGAAGCCGCTGGGAAATCCCCCCATTTTCTTCCTGGTCCAAAATAGGAACTACCATCAGTACGATAACTAGCAGAGAGTAGGTATTTACTTTTATATGCATAGTTTATTCTACCTAAATAAGACAACAACCCAACTTGATTTTTAGATCCAAAAGTACCTGATTTATCAATAAATAGAGCATTGTTTAATGTGGTAATATTGTCACTTGGATAATCTAATCCTGTAGTTTGAGTATTAGTACTCTTGGTTTGTTGTGCCGTAAATCCTGCTAAAAATTCTAAGGAATTATTTTCAAATTCTTTTTTATAATTCAAAGTATTTTCAGTTAACAAATCAAGATATGAATTATCATAGTATATACCTTTGTTTACAATTCCATCACCGTCAGCATTTCTATCTGTCCAATCTAACTTGGTGTCATATTTCATATAAAGCGTATTCATTGTTTTGAAATCTAATCCAGGAAGTAAATTTACATTTAATGTTGCACCACTTTGCAAACCATATGATTTTGCATTTATATCATGGCTTAATAAAGAAGCCATTGGATTATTTTGAGCAGAATTTGAAGGAGAGCCAGTTGCAGAAGTATAAAGAATTGGTGCAACAGAGCCAAAATATGGAGAAAGTGGATCATTTTGATACTGCGAGTAATAAGGATCATTCGGATAGGCCCAGTTAGATGAACCATTTGGAAATAATAATGGAGTTCCGTCTGGGTAAGTTGCACTATATGTTAATCCAATAAAATGTCTGGGATGTGCATAATCACCCGGTTGAATACTTGCCCATTGCGGATTTTGATTAACAAAAGCAGCAGTGAGAGCATTATGGGTAGCTGGAAGCCATGATGGATAACGCCAAAAATTAGTCAAGTTTTCAGAAGGAGATTCTTTTCTAGTGTAAGACGGGTTGATATTCACAGATAATTTAACTCTTTTGCTTAAATCAATATCAAATTTTGTTCTGAAATTTAATTTTTGAAAATTACTCTTCAACATAATACCCTCATCACCTTGATATCCTCCAGAAATATAATATTTTAGACTCTTTGTTCCTCCAGTAGCACTAAATTGGATGTTTTTGAATTCAGCAGTTCTTAAAACTTCATCTTGATAATCATATCCTTTTCCTCCAAGCATTGTTTGTTCTACTATATAAGCTGCAAGCAAGTTATTCACATTTGTAAGACTACCTTGATAGAGTATATTTAAAGCATTCTGAAAAGGGTTCGGATTGTCATTTACAATGTATGGTTGGTTATTTGCGTTTAGCAAAGGTACACCAGCTTCATATCTGATGCTATTATCAGTAGCTCTTAAAGCCTGTTCTCTGTAAAGCAACTCCGTATATTCAGAAGTTGATAAAAGATCATATTTTTGATACGCACTTTTAAATCCAGTACTGTATTTAAATGAATATCTTGTCTTATCTGCTTTCCCGCTTTTGGTGGTAATTAATATAACTCCACTTGCTCCTCGAGAACCATAAATTGCAGCAGAAGCAGCATCTTTCAGAACCTCAACAGAGGCTACATCTGCCATATTAATTGTGCCCAAACCATCAGGAATTGGTTGTCCATCAACAACAACTAAAGGATTTGCTCCCGCATTAATGGAACTAATTCCACGGACAGTAATTTTTGCATCGGCACCTGCTTCAGAAGAAATATTCTGAACTTGAACACCCGCAATTTTTCCTTGCAAAGCCTGATCAAGTCTTGAAACCGCGATTTCATCTAATTTTTCATTTTTATATTTGGAAATTGCACCCGTCACATTAGACCTTTTTTGAGTTCCATATCCGATGACAACAACTTCGTCTAGTTGATTTTTTTCTTCTTGAAGGGTAATGTTAATTTCTTTATTTTTCCCAACAACCACAATTTGCGGAGCAAATCCTAAATAAGAAAATCGCAAAATAGATTTAGAATTTTTGACTTCAATTGAGTATTTTCCATCCAAATCAGTTACAGTGTCTTTATCTTCAAATGTGACTGTAACACCGGGAATTGGTGCATCTTTATCATCAACAACAGTTCCTGAAATCTTTTTTGTATCAGTTTGACTGTAGATAATTGAGGTGAAAATTAATAAAAACAGTATTAGTGGTTTTTTCATAATTTGAGGTAGTTAATTTTGGTTTTTGGTTGATTATATTCTAAAATAAAAATTAATTGCATTTAAACGATCTTACTATTTCTTAATTGTAAATTTATAATTAATAACAGGTACTAAAATACATTATGAGTATACAAATTGTACAAATGTAATTTATAAATCATAATTTTTGTATTGTAAAACTTACGATAACTTACTAATATAACCCATTGGGTGTAATTATTTTTTATTGCCAATTTATACTAAATTGTCACATTGAGCTTGTCGAAATGTATCTTTTTTAATGTCTTCTATAATTCAT
>CANKLK010000196.1 GCA_947482805.1 Flavobacteriaceae bacterium | reverse complement strand
TCAAAACCAGTGGCTTTTTAAGTACAATAAGAAAGACGAATATTCGGATGAGTATATAGAAGCTTTTTATTTTCCAAATAAATTCAAAACGGTTGTAATTCCAGATAAATATGCTCAAAAAATTGGCTACACTGATTGCATGATTGCACCAGAAGCAGCAATTTATAAAACAAAGCAGAACGACAGTTTGATTCGGCTTCCTGAAAATTGGATGGAATTATCAAAAAACGAAAAAGTTATATTGTTGGACCGAATGAGAAGTACCAAAGTGGTAGGTCGTTGCGGAATGGATACTTTACCTAGAGAGCATGCCATTCAAATAGCATTATTGGCGGCAGAAACGGCGAATTGGGATGTTTTTCTAATTGCTCATTTAAACATAATGAATGACCGGTTTGATAGAAGGTCGGACAATTCAATAACTAATTCCCTAAGAGGAACTTATTTAAAAGAACTAGAATCGCTAAATATCAATGTAACCGACCTATTATTGGGTTCTATTTTTCAAATTAGTAATCCAAATAGCAACCATTATTTTGGAAATGTGAGCAGAATAGGTAGGGCATTGTCAGAAACCAAATACAGAGCCCAAGTGGAAAAAGCAATTTTTGAAGTGATTACAGATCCTAATGTGGATGATTACAACCGCTTTTTATTTTACTATCTATTTGACAGTTATTTTGGTTATAGTAATGAGAATAGGGATAAAAAAGTAAGTATAAATAAACTAACTATTGCCTTTAAAACGTTGCCAAAATACTTTCAAGATAATTTCACTTTTAAAAAAGGAGATGAGGACTTCTAAATTAATTAATAACCTAAATAATAATTCTATGAAAAATCTAATTTTAATTATCGCTTTTGTATTATCAATACAAACCAGAGTTTTTAGTCAGGATAAATTTACAACTGATGATTTAATTGGTTATTGGGAGCCAGATAGACATTCTACACAGCTGGTTTTTTGGAAAGATACTAATAAAAATTTGCAAATGGTTGAGTTTACTACTGAAGACGGAGAGTTACTAACACTTTTATCAATGAAATTAATTGATGAGAAGTTAGTAGTTAAGACTATTTGCAAAGGGACAAATTGGAAGACAGAGTCAACATTTACTTTTATTGATAAAAACACTTTGAAATGTGAAGTCAAAGGTCCGGTAAATGATACAGTCACCTACACCAAATTCAAATAATTATATTAAATAATCAAAATATGAAAAATCTAATTTTAGTTATCGCATGTGTAGTTGGAATACAAACTACTGTTTTCAGTCAGAATAAAATAAATACCGACGATTTAATTGGTTATTGGCAACCAAATGAAGAATCTTCTCAATTGTTTTTTTGGAAAGATATTGAAGGAAATTTACAGATTCAAGAAATTTGTGGTTCAACAGGTGAACCTATCGACCTTATTTCGTTAAAAATTAAAGACGATTGTATAATTGCTCGTACTATTTTTATTCCTAATCAATGGGTTACGGAAAGCAGTTTTAAATTTAAGGACAAAAACACCTTAATATGCCAAATTACTGGTAACGCCGAAACAACTATTACATACACAAAAATAAAATAGTTAATAATTTTAGCAATCAACCTTAATCTATAATCTTATGAAAAAAATACTCTTATTAACCGTTTTGCTTTCAAACTTTTTATCAATTGCTCAAATTCACAATGCCTCAGGCAATATTAAAACTAAATCAGCTATTGAATTTACCAATGAAGATTATCTTGGGTTTTGGTCCTGCGAAGGAACTTCCCATGTTGTATTTTGGAAAGATAGCAACGGCAACATGCAAATGGCCGAATTTAGTGCTACATCAGGAGCACCATTTGATGTAATCACTTTGAATTTTAACAAAACTAATTTATTTGTAAAAACCAATTTTAAAGAAACCAATTGGACTACGGAATCTGAATTTGTATTCAAAGATAAATCGACTTTGATATGTACTGTTTCAGGAGATGGAAATGCTCCTTTAACCTACAAAAAAATAAGATAGTTTAGATTTTATTTGAATAACTAAAAACCAAAAAATGAAAAAATTGTTTTTAATTCCAATATTACTTTTCCTTATTTCCTTCAATATAAATGCCCAATCGGAGAAGATTTATTACAATTCAAATTGGGACCTTACTAATAGTAATGATTATGAATATTATATAGAAGTTAATAAATCAGAAAATAACGAATACAAATCGTTTTATAAAACAGGAGAACCTCGGTCATTATTCTACTGTACTGAATTTAATTCTGAGGCAATTGCAAAGTCTAAATTTATTTCTATTTACAATGAATTTTCAAAAAATGGAAACATTATTTGCGAGGGCAATTTTGATAATGGTAATAAATCAGGAATTTGGATTTATTATGATGAAGATAAATCGATTAAGTCACTTTTTCATTATGAAAAGGATTCTTTAAATGGTAAATCAATAAACTATTATAAAAATGGCGATGTATGTTCTGAAGGTGATTATCTAATTGGTAAGAAGAATGGTCTTTGGGTTTATAATAAAGAAAATAAAGTTAGAGATTACGAAGAGAACTATGTTGCTGGAAAGAAAAATGGAAGTTTTATAAGTTATTTTGACAATAAGAAAATTTATGAAAAGGGCATTATGGTTGACGGTTGGAAACACGGCAATTGGTTAACCAATTATTACGACGGTTCGATTAAAAGCATTGTTGAATTTGATAATGGTACTCGAAACCCTACTTGTCATGAGTGTAATGAATATAAGAAATGTAAGGCAGTAATTTCAAATTATTTTGTAAAGGAAAAAATGCAAAGTGACTGGTTTGCAAGTGATGATTCCTATTTCAAAGAAACCAAGGAGGGCATCGAAGTTGCTTTTTCAAAAGAGAAGAACAATAAGAGTTTCAATATTAATTTAAATGTGTCATGGAAAAATTATGATGATATTTCGCTTGAAGTTACCTTTAAAAATACGGCTAATACCAAGATGAAATATGGCATTTCCTGGAATGAAAATGAAATTGAAAACACGTCCAATCAATTCTTGATTTCCAATGAAGGTTCTTACTCGATTGAGAACATAGAAGATAACTTATTTTTACTTAGTAAGTCAGAAAAAACTACTTCAATAAAAACTACAGTTGATGCTGAAAACGTTTTGAAAATCAGTAAGAAGGGAGAGGAAATTTACTATTCGATTAATGGTGTATTAGTGGAAACCCAGAAATTAAAAGAATGGGAGGGAAGTACGTTTAAAATCTTAATTCTAAATGAGGAAAAAGTAGATTCACCATCAATAATAGTGAAGAGTTTTGTTTTTAAAGATATAGAGTCCTACGATTCTGTTGAAAACGGTTTGGAAACAGGAAAGTTCAATTGGAATGGAAGTGGAACTGGTTTTTATGTTAACAATGAAGGTTTTATTGCTACTAATTACCACGTAATCCAGGATGCAACAGATATTTTTGTTTTATGTAAGCAAAACGGAATGAACCAAAAATACAAAGCCACTGTTTTCCAAACCGATAAAATTAATGATTTGGCTGTTATTAAGATAACTGACAAGAATTTTGTTCCGTTACCAGCATTGCCATATCAATTGGCCTCTGAGACAGTAGCTGTTGGAAATGAAGTGTTTTCTTTAGGTTTTCCATTGGCGGATATTATGGGAGAATCTGTAAAGTATACTGATGGTAAAATCAGTTCACTTACAGGGATAAATGAAGATGTTACCAAATACCAAGTGACAGCTCCAAT
>CANKLK010000195.1 GCA_947482805.1 Flavobacteriaceae bacterium | reverse complement strand
TTTAACGTATTTGAAGACGAAAGAGAAGCCAAACAAATTGCAACGAAACGTTTACAATTAATGCGTGAACAATCCGTTAGAACACAACGTCATATTACTTTGGCGGAAATTGGTCGTCGTATTGCATTAGGTCAATTTAAAGAATTGAACATTATTCTTAAAGGAGACGTTGACGGTTCTGTAGAAGCGCTTTCGAGTGAGTTTTCTAAATTGTCTACAGATGAAATACAAATCAATATTATCCACAAAGGTGTTGGAGCGATTACTGAAACTGACGTAATGTTGGCTTCAGCTTCTGATGCAATTATCATTGGATTTAATGTGCGTCCTGCTGGGAATGCTCGTCAAATAGCTCAAAAAGAAGAAATTGATATCAGAAGTTATTCTATTATTTACGACGCTATCAATGATTTGAAAGATGCAATGGAAGGCATGCTTTCTCCGGAAATGAAAGAAGAAATTACCGGTACAGCAGAAATCAGAGAAATTTTCAAAGTATCGAAAGTGGGAACTATTGCTGGATGTATGGTTACCGATGGTAAAATCTTTAGAAATTCTAAAATCAGAATTATCCGTGAAGGCGTTGTTGTTTTTACAGGAGAATTAGCCACGCTGAAACGTTTTAAAGACGATGTAAAAGATGTTGCCAAAGGATACGATTGCGGTATGCAGATTAAAAATTATAACGATATTGAACAGCTTGACATCATCGAAGCTTTCCAAGAAGTGGAAGTGAAGAAAAAGATGAAGTAATAAAATGAAAATCCCGAGCAATCGGGATTTTTTGTTTAATGGTTTTTGCGGTTTTTATTTATTCGGTTTAATCAAAAACGCATTCGGATATTTCTTCTTTAAATCGTTGAGATTTTTTTCAGCTTCAATTCGGGTTTTGAAATTTCCAACCCAAACTTTATACAATGGTGTGCTGAAAACGATAGTGGCATCAATATTTTTGTTTTCTCTTTTAAAATCAAGCAACGTTTTTTTAGAATTTTCGGTGTCGCCGTTATATATCTGAATTTTATAACGATCATTTATGGTAATCGAACTATTTATTTTTCTTTTTTCATTTAAGAGTTGCTCAAACTTTGGATCTTGACTTACACTTACTTTAGCCTCTTGACTATAGCTTTTTTGATGCAAAAAAACCAGAGTTAGTGTAGCGAAAACTAATTTTATTTCTTTTAAAAAGGTCATAATTGTTTGATTTTTATGCAAATGTAAAACTTATAGAATTAAACCGCAGCACAAACGTTATTTAGAATTAATATAAATTGATATTTAAGCTATATCTAAGGTTTTGAGAATAGTTCATAAGTCGTATTTTTGTGCAAGTTTTTAATAAAACGTCGGTTTTTTTCCAGAAATTATTTCAGAAAAAACCGAGTCAAAATAAGCCGATAATTACTTATTATATGAAAAAAGTGGGTAACCATAATTCGATTTCAAGGAAAATACTCTTCTGTTTAGCTTTTATGCTAACTTTCTCCTTCACTTCATTTTCACAAGCAACTCAGCCAGCAGCAGCTTCACCAGTCACTGCAACAGCAACAGCAGCACCAACTGCAACCACTGGAGGCGACGCAGTAGCAGGGAAAGCATTGTTTAACGCTAATTGCGCAGCTTGTCACGCTTTAGACAAGAAAATGACCGGGCCTGCATTAAGAGGTGTAACCGCTCGTCACGCAAGAGATTGGTTTTATCCTTGGATTGCTAATAGCTCTGCCATGATAAAGTCAGGTGATGCTGAAGCAGTTAAAATATTTAATGAATATAACAAGTCAGTAATGACTGCATTTCCTCAATTGTCGAAACAAGATGTAGATAATATTTTGGCGTATACAGATGAACCAAAACCTGAAGCACCTAAAGGATTAACTACTTCAGCTGATGGTGGATTAAATGCAGACAACAATGCAGGAATTTCAAACAACGTTGTTCTTGGCGCTTTATGTTTAGTGTTGTTGATGTTGGTAATCATGTTGTTCTTTGTGAACAATGTATTAACTAAAGTTGCTAAAGCAAACGGTATCGAAGTTGCAGTAAAAGAAGCAAGATTACCAATTTGGAAAGCATTTGCAAAAAACCAATTTTTGGTTTTAGTTTCTTCTATATTTTTATTATTAGCCAGTGGATATTTTGTATATGGTTACTTAATGCAAATAGGGGTTGATCAAGATTACGCACCAATTCAACCAATTCATTACTCTCACAGAATTCATGCTGGAAGTAATGGTATCGATTGTAAATATTGCCACTCATCAGCTAGAGTTAGTAAACACGCAGGAATTCCCTCTTTAAATGTTTGTATGAACTGTCATAAAAGTATTGCTGAAGTTTCAGATACAACTGCAACACCAGAATATTCTAAAGCATTTTATGATGGAGAAATCAAGAAATTGTACAATGCAGTTGGTTGGGATCAAGACAATCAAAAATACACAGGTAAAACGAGTCCTGTTAAATGGGTTAGAATCCATAACTTACCTGACTTTGCTTATTTCAATCACTCACAACACGTAACAGTGGCCGGAATTGAATGTCAAAAATGTCACGGACCTGTTCAAGAATATGAAATCCAAAAACAATTTGCTCCGTTAACTATGGGCTGGTGTATTAAATGTCACCGAGAGACCGATGTCAAAATGGAAGGCAATGCGTACTACACAAAAATTCACGAAGAACTTTCTAAACGATATGGCGTAGACAAATTGACTGCTGCTCAAATGGGAGGAATCGAATGTGGTAAGTGCCACTACTAATAAAATAATTTAAGAAGCTAATATTTATATACGATGTCATCAAACAAAAAATACTGGAAAAGTGTTGAGGAACTAAACGAAAATAGTTCTATTGTTGAGACGCTTAGAAATAATGAATTTGTAGAAGAAATTCCAACTGACGAATTTTTATCAGACAAAGAAGCATTATCTTCTTCTTCAACTACTCGTCGTGATTTCTTGAAATACGTTGGATTTACAACTGCTGCTGCAACATTAGCAGCTTGTGAAGGTCCGGTACATAAATCAATTCCTTACGTTTTACAACCGGAACAAATCGTTCCAGGAGTTGCAGATTATTATGCAACCTCTATGTTTGATGGTTTTGATTTTGCTAATTTATTAGTAAAAACTCGTGAAGGGCGTCCAATCAAAATTGAAAACAACACTATTGCGGGAGCTAAGTTTGCTGCCAATGCAAGAGTTCATGCATCTGTGTTATCATTATATGATAGCATGCGTTTGAAGAGAACGAAAGTGGCTCAAAAAGACGCAACTTGGCAGGAAGCTGATTTGAAAATAAAAGCAAGTTTAACCGATGCAAAAGCAAAAGGTGGACAAATTGTTTTATTAACAAATACCTTAGCAAGTCCATCTACCGAAAAGTTAATAGCCGAATTTATTGCTAAAAATCCAACTGCAAAACACGTTGTTTATGATGCAGTGTCTGAATCTGCTGCATTAGATGCTTTCGAAACAGTTTTTGGAGAAAGAGCTCTGGTAGATTATGATTTTTCAAAAGCAAATACTATAGTTTCCCTTAATGCTGACTTTTTAGGAGATTGGCAAGGTGGAAGTTTCGGTTCAGGATATGCCAAAGGTAGAATTCCTCAAGCAGGCAAAATGTCAAAACACTATCAGTTTGAAGCTAACATGACTTTGTCAGGAGCTGCTGCTGATAAGCGTGTCCCAATGACAATTGCTAATCAAAAACAAGCTTTAGTTAAAATATACAATATAATTACAGGTTCGGCGGTATC
>CANKLK010000194.1 GCA_947482805.1 Flavobacteriaceae bacterium | reverse complement strand
GAAAGTACATCGTAATTCGTAATTCGTAATTCGTATTTCAAATGGGAAGGTCAACAACAAGACGCAAGCCAGGAGACCTGCCTAATTCATCGAGTAACAAACTTTCGGGAAAAGAGGTTTGGGTATGGGTAAATTCTATGCTTTTCTCCCAAGATTATTAAATTATTGTTGAATTAAAAAAATGAAAAAAACAGTAAAAGCAGTTGCTATTTTAGCAATGCTAAACACTTGTGCCTATTCGCAAGTACAGGATTCTACCAACGTGAATAAATTAAAAGAAGTGGTGCTTTCAGACACCAAATTTGCGCAAAGTAAAGAAAAATCAGGAAAAGTTATCGAACTAATTACGGTTGAAGATTTAAATAAAAAGTCTGGTCAAAGTTTGGCGACAGTTTTAAGTCAGGTCGCCGGAGTTGAAATCAACGGAAACCAATCGGCTAACGGGAAAAACTTAGGATACTACATTCGTGGTGGTAAAAACCGTCAGATTTTGATTTTGATTGATGGTATACCGGTAACGGATGCTTCGGGTATTAGTTTTGAATATGATTTACGTTTGTTGCCAGTAGAGCAAGTGGAACGAATTGAGATTATGAAAGGCGCGGCAAGTACACTTTATGGTACTGGCGCAGCAACAGGAGTAATCAATATCACCTTGAAGAAATCAGCAAAAAAAGAAATTGAAGGTAATGCTTATGTGAATATTGGTTCCAATAACACTACAGATAATCACAAATACAATGGGCAGGACTTCAACCAAGGACTTTCGGTAAACGGCAACCTTAAAAAAGTAAATTACTTTGCCGGATTCAACAGTACGGAAACTAAAGGAATGTCGCAAATAGCCGGTGAAAATTATGAACCTGATAGTTTTTCGAGACAAAATCTATCAGGAAAACTAGGTTTTAAAGCAACTGAGAAACTAACTTTGGATTTCTTTGGGAATTATGACAAAATCAAAAATGATTACGATTTGACTTTTGACAATACTGGTTTCAATGATACAGCTGCTAATGTTACGACATCAGAACAAATTCGTTTTGGAGTTGCTCCAAAATACAAATACAACAAAGGGGAGTTTGTACTGAATTCCGGTTTTACCAAAATCACCCGTGATTATAATGAGTTAAATACTTTTTCAAATACTATTGATTTTTCTTTGTATGAATCGAGAAGTGTTGTTTTGGACGGGTTTAATAAATACAGTTTCAGCAAGCAATTGTTTGTTGTTTTGGGTGCCAATTATCAGTTTAATGATATGAAAAGTCAAACACCTTTCAGTTCTATTGCAAACGAAAACACTAAGTTCAATATCCTTGATGGTTACACGACTTTGGTCTATAATGCTGACTTTGGTTTGAATATTAATACTGGAGCAAGACTAAACAACCACAGTGCTTACGGTAATAATTTTGTTTATAATATTAATCCGTCGTATAATTTTAAAACAAGTTTTCCTTTAAAAGTTTTGGCTTCTTACAGCACGGCTTATATCACGCCAAGTTTATACCAATTGTTTTCAGAATATGGTAATACGAATTTAACTCCGGAAAAAAATGCTACGGTTGAAGCCGGTTTTGAAACCGAGTTGTTTAACAAAAAAATGAGACTGAATGCGGTGGGTTTCTATCGTGATCAAAACAACGCTATCGATTTTTATTTTAATCCAACAACGTTTGATGCCTACTATGTAAATGTAAATGGAGAAACCAAAGCCAAAGGAATTGAGACTTCATTGAACATCGCTGTAACTTCAAAACTGCAACTGAACGGAAATTACACCTTTACTCAAGTTGATAAAGCTTTAGACCGATTAATTCCGAAGCACAAAGCCAATGCCAGTTTGGATTTTCAGGCCACAAGCAGAGCACTTTTTAATGTGAACTACCAGTATTTTAATGCGAGAAATGATGCGTTTTTTGATGGTAATACATTTGGTGTAGTAAATGTAAAATTAGGTTCGTATCAATTGGTAAATGCTTTGGTGAAATACGAACTTATCAAAAGCCGTTTGACTGTTTTTGGCACCGCCACTAATATTTTTAATGAAGAGTTTGTAGAGAATGTTGGCTATTCTACACGAGGTAGAAATTTCAAAATTGGATTGAATATTATTTTATAGGTAGACTATCTGTTTTCAATATACATCTCACTTCCCAAAGGATTTATTGATTTAGAATCTGTAAAATCACGCTCAATAACGCTTGGTACTGGTGGCAACATTTTTCCACTTCCTATGATTTGGTTGATGGCAGTATTTAATAAAGGTTCATCAACGTTGCCTAATATACCAAGATTACCCATGTTTTCAGGTAGTAAAGTAGTTGGCGCAATACCAGAAGTGTAATCGCCAAAATTGTCTTTGTTTACTATTTTCAATACGATGGGTTGCATAGCATATTTATGGTTTGGATTCACATTCGATTTTGCAAAAGTAGGAGAGTCATATAAAGTAATAGAACCTACATTTTTCCCCGTGGTTATATCGCCAATTTGAACTACATCGATATACGATTTTAAACAGTTTATAACTAGTTCACTAGCAGAAGCAGTAGCTTTAGTAGTCAGTACATATACTTTGTTAAGATTCAAACCATTTAATCCTGAAGCAAATTTATTTTCTAAAGAACCGGGATTATTGGCTAAGAAATAGTTCTGTGCTTTGGCATTCCATTGTTGTTTGGCAAACAATTGTCCGGTGAATTGTCCGGTAATCATACTAGCTAATTTTGTTGCTGAGTTTATTGATCCACCAGAGTTATAGCGTAAATCCAATACTAAACGGTTTACATTTTGAGAAACAAAAGAACCAAAGACAGTATTTAACGGGGTGTCGAAGCTGGAGTAAAATCCGTTGTACATCAAGTAGCCAATATTGTGTGGGCCTTGGTTAATAACTGTACTTAATAATATTGGGTTTTCTGCCAAGGTAGTTTTGGTTAAAGTAACTGATTGCCCGTTTGGTGTAATAGTGACAAAACCATTACTATCAATGCTATAATTAGCCAAGTTGACGGTATAGGTTACATCATTACTAAATAGGAGTGTTCTATAATTGCCATCTGACAACGGGATACCGTTAATCGCATAAAAAATATCGCCACGATGTATGTTTTTGGTAGCTGCATCAGAGTTCGGAATAATATACCTAACCCAGCCATATACATTACTAGTACCATTGATATGTTTTAGCCCGAAATCCATTCCGTTGTTTAACGTATTTCCGGAAAGCGCACCTTCCAAAAGGGTATAGTCACTATAAATCACACTAAATCGATCTGTTGGTGAAGGCACACGAAGTGCGTTGAACAAGTCGGTTGGTGAACTGTAAGGCTCAAGAAAAGCATTCAATTGCGATTGATTAGCAAATCGATCATCTGCCAAATCAGGGACATCGGCCTGCCACAAATAGTATAAATTCATGCCTTTCCAGACAAAGTCTTTTATTTCAAGACTAGCCGGAACCGCATTGTCATCCATATCAGAACAACTAAAAGGGACAACTAATGAGAACGCGATTAGCAACGATATTACATATTTATTCATAGCAATTATTATTTTAATTACCGTAAATTTACAAAGTTTAGATTAACAATTTTATTTTGTTTGTAACAAATAAAAATATGTGTCGTCTTGACTTTATGACCAACTCATCAAATAGGTTTCAATAAATCAAAATGAGTTTATGCAACTTGTAAATCCGTTTAAGGATAAGCTCTTTCGGGTAGCAAAACGATTACTCGTAAGCACCGAAGAAGCTGAAGATGCCACTCAGGAAGTATTGGTAAAATTATGGAACCGCAAT
>CANKLK010000193.1 GCA_947482805.1 Flavobacteriaceae bacterium | reverse complement strand
AGTCGGCACAATTGGACGAAAACTCCCATTCGTTTTATCCTCCAAAAAAGATGGTCTCTTTTAATCCGTTTATCAAAAACAATGATGGATTATTGGCAAACCATTTGGCGCAAGCAGAAAAAATATCCTATGAAATTGCGGTAAATAGTATTCAGAATGAAGTATCGCATTGGAAAACTAAAATCCAGGAATTAGGTAGTTTTTCTGTAAAAAATGTTGGTGATTTTTCATTGAATTCGGAGAATAATATAGTGTTTGTGCCTACTGATCAAATCAATTATCTTACTGCATCTTTCGGGTTGAGTTCTTTTGTTTCTCCAGCAGTAAAAAGAGAAGTTTATAAAGAAGAAGTTGAGCAACTCGAAGAAAAAGCGCCAGTTATTTTCACACCGGAGAAAAGAAGAAATTACAGTGTTTTAAAATATGCTGCTGTTTTCTTGTTATCAGCCGGAATCACAGGAACTGTTGGCTACAAATATTACGAAAACAAAATTGCGCAAGAAACACTTATCGTGGAAACCAATGTTCAGAAAAAGGTAAATCAAAAAATTCAGGAAGCAACTTTTTATATTTCAAACCCGTTGCCAGCTGTTACGTTAACGGTTCCTGAAGAAAAACTACCTTACTCTGTTGTTGCGGGTGCCTTTAGAATAGAAAGCAATGCTGAAGAACAATATCAAAGACTGCTTGAATTAGGATTTAAAAAAGCAAAAAGATTAGCACCAAACAAGCATGGATTATTTCCTGTAGTTTACGGAAGTTATTCTACCTACTCAGAAGCTCATGAAGCTATGAAGAATATTCAAAAGTTAGACAATAAAGACGCTTGGCTTTTGGTTGATGAATTATAAAAAAATCTCGATTTCTCGATATTTTTTGTTTTCAGTAAGTACCTTTGCAAAAAAAGTATGAATCCAAAACACCCTTCTGAATCGTTAACCATTTTAACCGATGTGGTTTTACCAGGCGAAACCAATCCTTTAAATAATCTTTTTGGTGGTGAATTGTTAGCCCGGATGGACAGAGCTGCTAGTATTGCTGCCAGAAGACATTCGCGGAGAATTACCGTTACTGCTTCTGTTAATCATGTAGCTTTTAATCGTGCCATTCCTTTAGGTAGCGTAGTAACTATTGAGGCTAAAGTTTCCCGTGCTTTTACATCGTCAATGGAAATCTTTTTAGATGTTTGGATTGAAGATAGAGAATCAGGAATCAAAACCAAAGCGAATGAAGCTATTTATACTTTTGTAGCCGTAGATGAAACTGGGAATCCTGTAAGTGTTCCACCTATAATTCCTGAAACAGAACTTGAGAAAGAACGCTATGATGCTGCTTTACGCAGAAAACAATTGAGTTTAGTCTTAGCCGGAAAAATGAAACCACACGATGCAACCGAATTGAAAGCATTGTTTATATAATAATGACTAACTATTTTTTGATGTTTAGTTTTACATATTAAACAACCAACTGGCCGGATTATTATAAGTGGTATTTTGAAGAATTAAGAATTTCAAAATTGTTTTTCCTGTATCGCCGTTGGTTCTAATTTTACCTAAACTTTGCTTGGTAGAAACTTTGTCGCCAACGCTTACATTAACACTAATTAAGTTTTGGTATACCGTGAAATAATCTCCATGCTGAATAAAGACTGCAATATTTAAAGGAGATAATTTAATGACTTTAGTCACTTCTCCTCCAAAAACCGATCGAGCGGAAGCTCCGTTTTCTGTAGTGATTTCAACACCACTGTTGTGAACCGTAAGTGTTCTATACACCGGATGTGGTTGGTCGCCGTAGGGTAAAGAAACAGCTCCTTTTTCAACAGGCCAAGGCAATTTCCCTTTATTGGCTCTGAAATTATTTGCTACCAATTGTCCCTCTGAAGTCAATACAATTTTTGCTGAAGATTCAACAGCTTTTGTTGATTCGGCTGTGGTTGTTTTTGGATTGGCTTTTGCTTTAGCCGCCGCTGTTTTCTTATTGGCTGCAGCAATCGTTTCTCGAATTAATTTTTGAATTTGCGCATCAATTTTTTTGGTTTCCTGTTGTTTCTTTTTAATCTCAGCGATGATTTTCCCTTTTTGCTTTTGTATCTGACTAGCTATTTTTTCTTGCTCCTTTTTCTCTTTAACTAGTTCTTTTTTTTCATTCTCGTTTTCAGCAATTAGTTTTTCCTTTTCCGTTTTTTGAACTACAATTTTATTGGTATATCCAACCAATTGCTTAGTTTTTCCTTCTATTTCCTGTCCTTGCATTTTTCTATAGCTTGCATATTGCTTCATATACTGCGCGCGTTTATAAGCTTGCAAAAAGTTTTCTGAAGACAATAAAAACATAGCTCTACTTTGTTCAGACCGGCTTTTATATGACTTTAAAATCATCGCGGTATAGTCTTTTCTAAGTTGTTCCAAATCTCGATTGAGTTGGTTAATTTTTATTTGATTAACATAAATATCATTCCCTAAAAGTTTGGTTTGTTTCTCGGTTGTTTTTATCAATTTTTCTTTTAATCCTATTTTTTCTTTTTGAATCTGAAGCTGAGTAACCACAGATTTCTCTTTGCTTTTTACCGATTGCAATAATTGTTCTTTCTCCTGAATCTCTAATTGAATTTTAGCTTTACGCTCTTCGAGTTCTTCCTGCGTTGGCGGTTGGCTATACATTTGAATAGTGCAACAGAAGAATAATAAAGTGAGAATTAATTTTGGCATCGTTTGAATTTTGCTAATCTATTTTATAAATATTCTATCATATCCATCAGGAACATTGTAAGGAAAAGATAAATCTTCGTTGAATGTTTTAGAATTATAATCTATTATGATTGTTGTTTTTACTTTCTTTTGAAATGCATTAATCGTTAAACTTGTCGGGAAAATCCCCGAAACAAAATCTTGAAAATTAGGATAATTCACTTCAAAACTTCTTTCTTTATCCGGTTGAATAATCTCTTGTTTTTTAAGCAAAAAATGTTCAGCTTCAAAAGAAAAAGATTTTTCAGTTTTATCTTCAAGAGCATTTAGTTTATAGAATTTTTCCGTTTCTATAAACGAATAATTCCCTTTTGTCAAATCGTCAATTGGTTGTCCAATCAGCATATTTTGTATTTTATTAAAATCTAAATCGGTTCCGAGCCATTGACTCAACCCTTCATAATTTCCTTTAAAATAAGTCCCGTTTATTTTTTCATAATAGTTTACTTCATTGGGTGTTATCAACGCTTTTGCCATTGTTATACCCAATACTCGGATGCTAACTAAAATCTTTTCATCCTTCTTTATTTTGACTTCTGCCGAAACACTTTGTGAATCATCTTTGTGTTTGTATTTGGCACTTGCTCTGATATATAACGTTGAAAATTCATTTTTATTACTGTAATGATTTTGAATAATTTCTTCAGAAGTTAAAACGTTGTCTTCATTTAAAACCGTTGTTGGTGTTTTTGTATCAACAAATAACGCTTTTGATTTGCAAGAACTTAAAAAAATAATAGCCAGAATAAACAATCCTTTTTTCATTATTTTTTTTGGTTTTTTATGAGTTCATCCGCTTTGGAAAAGTATTTGTCTTTCTTATTTACATCTCCCAAACCTGAATATGCTTCTCCCAATTGAATATTGAAATTAATTTCCAAAGCGTCGTCGTCAATGACAAAATCTAAACCCGTTTCTAAAATAGTAGCTGCTTTTTTAAAGTTTTTCAGCTGATTGTTAGCTAAACCCCCATAATAATAAAACTGTGGTTGTGTTGGAAAAAGCTCTGTCAAATCATCTGTTTTTTTAGCCAAATCGGCAAATTGCAGATTTTCAGTATACGCTTGAAGTAATAAAAATTGCGTTTCAACATCGTCTTCAGCATTTTTTAAATGCATATTTAAATACTTAACCGCTTTTTCCCAATTGGCTTTTGAAAAATAAAATTTTCCTATTTCTTT
>CANKLK010000192.1 GCA_947482805.1 Flavobacteriaceae bacterium | reverse complement strand
TGGGAAGATTTTGAAAATCTAATTCGAGAAATATTTGAAAAGGAATTCCAACAAAATGGTGGTGAAGTAAGAGTAACTCAAACTTCTCGAGATGGAGGAGTAGATGCAATTGCATTTGACCCCGACCCAATTCGAGGAGGTAAAATTGTAATTCAAGCAAAACGATATACAAATGTAGTTGGCGTATCTGCAGTACGCGATTTATATGGAACTGTTAATCACGAAGGAGCAACAAAAGGAATATTAGTAACTACTGCAAATTATGGAAGCGATGCATATGAATTTGCAAAAGGAAAGCCTATTACTCTTTTAAATGGAGCTAATCTTCTTCATTTGCTACAAAGACACGGATATAAAGCTAAGATAGATATTTTAGAAGCAAAGAAGTTTTTTAAAGAATAGATATAATTATATGCTTTGATAAGTTCAAATTTCATATATAAATAAAGATATAATTCTAATAATTTTCAAAAAATAAAAAGAATATAGATTTTGATTAAAATGAAAGAAAAAATTCACCTTTTTGATAAAGTAGGAGATAAATACGAATTCTATTACAACGAAAATAAGGATAGTTACTATGTGTTGGATAAGTATGACAACAAAAAAAATGATTTAGCAATAAAATATCGAAAGTATTCAAAGTATAAAGACATTAGTGAGATAGAGGAGATTCGATTTTGGTTTCCTAAGCCACACAATTTCGACAGAGATTTTTATAAAAAACCCGTTTACAAAATAAAATTTGAATTATTCGGTGTATTTGATTCTAAGAGTGGCTCTCAGTTAAAATTGAGTGTGGATGATTGTAAAAATATTATTCTAAAAAAGTATAAAGAATTAGGGTATTTGATGGGATATACTGATATGCATCACTCTGAGGAGCCATTAATTAAAAAAGTATATTGGACATTAAGTGTAAATGGAGGAGCTAAAAGATTTTATGAGATAACAAACGAATTAGGGCTAAATACAGAATTGTATTACACAGACCATAAAGGTGTATTTCTAAAATCATCATATGAATTTATATTTTTTTGTATCCTTCATCGTAATGGGATAGAATATGAGTATGAGAAAGTAAAGGTTAAGACTTACATACCCGATTTTTTTATTCCATCACACAATATCTTAATTGAGATATTGGGGTTATATGGAAGGGACCATTACTTCAAAAGAACTTTTAATAAAAATATTTTATACAAATCGAAGGGATATAATTATGAGCCAATAATTGTAGATAGGCATAATCCGAGAGAATCTATTTTAGAAGGCTGTAAAAGAATATTTGGAGAGTTGGTGGTCCCAAATTACATAGAATACTATCAAAAGTATTTTATGAAATCGGATAAATTTATAGAGAATCTCAAATCGTATTTAATTAAAATCAATGATGGCAAATTGAAAGTTAATTTAAAGAATGGAGAAAAGGGATTTATACAGAAGTATCCGAAATACTATGAATATGTAATTAATAATTATGGAAATGTTCAAATTGCAATTAAAGAATTAATTGGAATACCCTCGACAAAGTTTAAGGCAGTTAAAATTGAACAATATTGGAAAAATATTCAGTATGTAAAAGATGAGATTGAGAATGTTTTCAAAAATGAAAAAAGAATTCCAACAAAACGAGAATACTTAATCAAATACAGAAAAAAATATAATATATATAATCTCTACAGATTTTGGGGTGAAGCTTCATTAAACGATGGTGGTATTTTTTATGATTTTATAGAAGAATTAAAATTAAAATACGGCTTTAAGAATATTGAAGCTGAAAATATTCTGATTGAGGAAAGAGAACGAATTAGAAAAGAAAAAGAGATTTTCCGAATAGTAAAATTGATTTATAAAAATCTATTACCAATAAATGGGTCAAAAAGTTTATTCACTGATTATAGGTGGATTTATAATTTTTTACAAAAGGAGTATGGGGGAGTTTTCTTCTATATAAAAACACACATTGGGTACCCCCCGTCCCATATACTTAGACCAAAGGGTTATTATCACATTGAGGAAAATGTAAAATATGAATTAGAAGAAAATTGGAAGAAATTTAAACGGATACTAACTGATTCAGAACGTACAAAAGATATGGGAAAAACTAATACCTATTACAATATGATTGGAGTAGTAGGTATAAAAGAATTTAAAAATGGAGGTAAGTACTACAAATTTATTGAAAAGTTAATATCTAAGTATGGCTATGATGATTCGAGAGAAAGGGCAAAGGATGATTTTATTAAAAATCTTATTACTTATTTAAAAGGAATAAATGATGGCGAATGGGATACAAAAAAGAAATCATCTAAAGTATTAGGAGAACATTCAAAGTATTTAACATACGTTCACAATCATTTTGAAAGTGTATTCAATGCTGTAAACTCAATTATAGGTTTCCCATCACCTAAAGTTGTTAGGTATCATAAATACTATGATGATATTAGAAATTGTAAAAAAGAAATAGTTAATGTAATTAAAATTTATGGTTACTTACCTATGCATTCAGATTTAAATCATAAAAATATTCCACATAAAAACATACTCAAACTCATTTATGCAAAATATAAAATTAAAGAGTTTAAAGAAGGAGGTATGTTTTACGAATTTATTGATTCTCAGCTCTCACGAAAACTGTCATAAATGTCAAAATGTGGGACATATGTGGGTTTTTTACAAATAAAAAAGCCTAAGATATTGATTCTTAGGCTTTTACGCGGACCGGACGGGACTCGAACCCGCGACCTCCGCCGTGACAGGGCGGCATTCTAACCAACTGAACTACCGATCCTTTGTTGAGTATTAGAGCTCAATTCGGGTTGCAAATATAGTATTTTTCTTTTTTCTTGAGCTTTAAAATCAATAAAATACTTGATTTTGTTTTTGCTGTCATGGCAAGATTGGCATGAAAATCAGTCTTGGGATGAGTAGTTTTTCAATTCAGCCCGATTCAATCAATAAATATTCTATTTTTAGTCATATTTATCTAATAAATCTGACAACTTGCCCTCTTCAATCAACCTTATTGGCTTTCAAAAGGAAATTGCAGTACATAGATGTCAATCTGCTTTCAAAACGGTTTTTGTGCATTTTTACCATCCAATGGTAGGGTTTTCACGTTCAATAACAGGATCTGAAGAGGTTGCAAAGGAAATTTTTTCTGATGTAATGCTTAAGATTTGGAACCTTGGCCTTTCATTGGAATCCATTGCTAACCTTAAAAGTTATTTGTATACGGCCATCAAAAATGAATCATTGAATCATTTGGCTAGGGCAAACCGGGTAAAAATGGTAAGTCTTAATGATATCCCTCTTAATCATTTACCGATTGGTAATGCGGATGATGATTTGATCGTCAAAGAGCTCAATCATGCGATGCACCTCTCTATAAAAGCGCTACCAACAAAATGTCAATTGGTTTATAAATTAATCCGGGAGGATAGGTTATCGTACAAGGAAGTAGCAGAGGCACTGGATATTTCAGTCAATACAGTTGAAGGACACATGACCAACGCCCTGGCAAAACTGAAAAAAGCGCTTCAATTTTTTTTAAAGCCTTCCCAAAATTAATTTCATTCCTAACCGGTGGAACTCGTGTGCTGCATTGTCTTATTTATACAGGTCATTAAATAGCTGTTTTTATTTATGAATGAGGAAAGATTCTATCTGTTGCTTAGCAGAAAGCTGGCAGGTGAGGCAACAAAACAAGAACTGAATGAATTGAGTCAACTCATTCAGCAGAATGAGGATTTCAGGCTTTTTGTGAACAATATTGAGGGATACAATGATCCTTCAATTCCTGTCGATAAAATGGCTGCGCTAGACACATTTGATACTATTTCCTGGCAATTGGATGCCTCACCATTTGAGACAATTTCAGCAATCAAGGATCTAGGCCCTGAAAAGGGGAGAAAAAAGCCGTTTAGGCAATGGGTCTATAGTGGGCTTGCT
>CANKLK010000191.1 GCA_947482805.1 Flavobacteriaceae bacterium | reverse complement strand
ATTTAGAAAGCATTTATCCTGAATTTTCATCCGGAAAACAAGATATTGGAGCCATTAGAAATTTTGTAAAATATGTTTATTTTAATGCCCCGATAGGCGAACGAGTAAAATATTTAAATCTTTTTGGAGATGCATCTTATGATTTTAAAGACCGAATTGCAAACAACACCAATATTGTTCCAATTTATCAGGCACTCAATAGTTATACAGGAGGCGAAACGTCTTTTGCATCTGATGATTTTTTCGGGATGATGGATTCCGATGAGGGAAGATTAGATTCGGGATTTTCTCCACCAAATGGCAATACTATCTTCTCATATGATTTTGGAGGAATTGACATAGCCATCGGAAGAATGATTGTAAGTTCAACCCAACAAGCTGAGGAAATGGTAAACAAAGTTGTTGAATACCACGATTTAAAATCCTATGGAAATTGGAGAAATAATTATGTATGTATTGGCGATGACCCAAACCCGGAAAAACCTGGCGATAATCAATTGCAGTATTATCAAAACCGTCTAGCAGATAAAATTTCTTTTGAAAAACCATTCATTAATGTAAAAAAAATACTTTTAGACTCTTTTGTTCAAGTAACTTCTGCTGGAGGCAAACGCTATCCAAAAGCTCGTGAAGAAATTTTTGCCGCTTTTGAAAAAGGCGCACTAGTCTTCAATTATTTAGGCCATGGTGGTGAAGACGGATTAGCAGAAGAACGTATTTGGGAAAAATCAGACGGACAAAACTTAGCAAATCGCTTCAGATATCCTTTATTTATTACCATTACTTGCGACTTTACAAGATATGACAATCCGTATCGTCCTACGGCTGGTGAATATACTTATTGGAATCCAAAAGGCGGAGCAATTTCAATGTTAACCACTATTCGTTCAATTGGTCAATCAACCGCTCAATATTTCAATGAGGTATTGGCCGAGAATTTATTTAATTATGGTAGTGATACCTATTCATCAATTGCAGAAGCGCTTCGAGTATCAAAAAATGCTGGTCCAAACTCCGCAACAAATGTTGTAGTTTATGTAGGTGACCCTGCATTAATGTTAGCAATTCCAAAACCAAAAGTGGTTTTAACTAAAGTTAATGATGTGCCAATTACTGGTGCAATTGATGATTTTCAATCATTAGATTTTATAAAGTTGAGCGGTGAAGTGCTTGATGAAAACAATAATCCTTTATCCAATTATAATGGAGAATTATCGGTAACCATTTTTGATAAAAACATCCAAACAGAAACGTTGAGAAATGACAATTACGACGCTTTCCCATCAGGAAGTACTATGACTTTTACGGCACTCGGGGAAGCTATTTTTAGAGGGAATGCTTCAGTTGTAAATGGTAATTTTGAATTTGGTTTTGTGGTTCCAAGAGATATTAGAATACCTATTGGGAATGGCAGAATTAGTTTTTACACCAAAAGAAATCAAACTTTTTTCGACAAAACAGGTTATAATACCCAAATTAAAGTTGGTGGAATTAATTCAAGTGCTGTAGCCGATAACACTGGCCCAACAGTAAAACTTTACATGAATGATGAGACTTTTGTTAATGGTGGTATAACAAATGAATCCCCATTTTTTTTAGCAAAACTCGAAGACGAAAACGGAATAAATACCGCAAGTGGAATTGGCCATGATATTATTGGCATTCTCGATGGAGATGAAACGAAGCCTTACATCATGAATGATTATTATCAAACCGAATTAGATGATTATACAAAAGGGCGAGTTTATTTTCCTTTCCGAAATTTAGCAGCTGGTTTACATACAATTACATTTAAAGCCTGGGATGTATATAATAATCCAATAACAGCTGAAATCCAATTTGTGGTAGTTGGAAACGAAAGCATTGCACTTGAACATGTACTGAATTATCCAAATCCGTTTGTGAGTTATACCGAATTTTGGTTTTCCCATAACAGACCTTTTGAACCTTTAGATGTACAAGTACAAGTAATGACCATCACCGGTAAAATTGTTTGGACAAAAAATCAAACTGTAACGACAGATGGTTTCCTGTCAAGAGAAATAACCTGGGATGGAAAAGACGATTTTGGTGACCGAATTGGAAAAGGTGTTTATGTCTATAAATTGACAGTAAAGTCCACTTTATCGAATAAAAAAGCAGAAAAAATAGAAAAACTTGTAATCCTTTAGGAAAATACTATATTTGTTAACTTTTATAAAAATGAAAATGAAAAAATTCACAATACTATTTTTATTAGTCTCATTACAACATATTAATGCGCAAGATGCAAGTAGAGTAATTACAACCGGCGTCCCCTTTCTTTTAGTAGCAGCCGATGCGCGCGCTGCTGGTATGGGAGATCAAGGAGTTGCGACTGCACCTGATGCTTTTTCACAACAATGGAATCCTGCAAAATATGCGTTTGCAATTGACAAACAAGGATTTACAACAAGTTATACACCATATTTGACTGCACTTGTTAATGACATAGCCTTAGGGCAAGTTACCTATTATAACCGAATAAATGAAAGAAGTGCTTTTGGAGTAAGTTTACGTTATTTTAGTTTAGGAGAAATCGAATTTAGAGATAATTCAGAAGATCCCGCCAATGTTGTTAAGCCAAACGAATTAGCTTTGGATGGTTCATATGCATTGAAATTAAGTGAACGCTTTTCGATGGCGGTTGCCGGAAGATATATCCGTTCACAATTAAGAATTCCTACTGTTGGTGTTGGTGGTGATGCAAAACCTTCAAGTACATTTGCTGTCGATATTGCAGGGTATTATGTTGGTGAGGAAGCCGCATTCAATGATTTTAACGGTCGTTTACGTTTAGGTTTCAACTTCCAAAATATGGGGCCTAAAATTAGCTATGATGCAGGTGGTTCAGATCAAAACGCTAACTTTTTACCAGCTCAAATGAGGATAGGCGCTGGATATGATTTTATTCTTGACGATTTCAATAAGGTTACAGTAAGTGTTGAGTTAGCCAAACTTTTAGTGCCAACACCTCAAAGTGCCGATAGAAACGGTAATGGTGTAATTGATACAACACCATACGCAAATCCTAATGACCCTACTCCTAATGATCCAACTAATGATGATTCTTTTATTGACGAATTAGGAATAAGAGATGATAACAACACTGCTTACAATAAAATCAATTGGGTTTCGGGTATGTTTCAATCTTTTGGAGATGCGCCAGGTGGATTTAGTGAAGAACTAAAAGAGTTTACTTATTCTGTTGGTGCCGAATATTTATACCAAGATTCCTTTGCTTTTCGTTTAGGATATTTCCACGAAAGTCCATTAAAAGGGGCTCGCCAATTCTTTACTTTAGGCGCTGGGTTTAAATACAACGTAGTTAAGGTAGATGTATCCTATTTGTTCTCTACCTCACAAGTGAAAAACCCATTAGAAAATACCCTTCGTTTCTCATTATCGTTTAACTTTGGTGATAAATACGAAGATTATTAATAAATAGTAAATGACAAAAAAACAATATCCAAATTTCTAAAAAGAGATTTGGATTTTTTTTCCTCGATACCTAATGAAGAAAATAGAAATCAAAACCTCGTTCACCACTTTTCAATCCGTTGAAGAACTTCCACAAGATGTAATTTCATTAATGGAAAAAGCTGTTGAAATAAGAAAAAATGCTTATGCGCCTTATTCAAAATTCAGAGTTGGTGCGGCACTACTTTTAGACAATGGAAAGATTGTTTTAGGTTCCAACCAGGAAAACGCAGCATACCCATCAGGACTTTGCGCAGAAAGAGTTGCCATTTTCCAATCGGGTGCTATTTATCCTGATGCGAAAATTATAAAAATGGCAATATCTGCAGCTTCAGACACGAATCAAACCACTACGCCTATTCCTCCATGCGGTAGTTGCAGACAATCTATTTTTGAATATGAGTTCAAACAAAACACACCAATAGAAATTTATTTTATGGGTGAAATTGGTGAAGTATTCAAATCTGATTCTATCAAAAATTT
>CANKLK010000190.1 GCA_947482805.1 Flavobacteriaceae bacterium | reverse complement strand
TAAGAAAAAAAATAGCATCGTAGCCATGGAGTTGGAAGCGTGTCCAGAAACAAAACTATATTGTATGGGTTTGTAAAATTCTTTCTTAATTGGGTCAAAGAAAATTCTGATAATCTGATTTACAGAAGGATCATTACAGGGACGTAATCTTTTAAAAATTACCCGAATTATATTGGTAGTTTGATCGTTAACTACTATCAGTAAAAAAACAAATAAGACTAAAATTGCTCCTTTTTTTGGGCCTATTTTTTTAAAAACGAAATATAAAAGGGTTACAAAAAAAAGTGTCCAATTACTTTGCTTCGTAATAAATGTCCAAAACGGATCGAAGGTGGATGATCCAAGCCCATTTAAAAAAATAAGAAGTTCTTTATCGAGTGCAAGGATTTTATCGAGCATTAGGATTGTCTTTTTATTGGGCCCTGATTTTCAATAGTTTCTTTATTTTCAATATCAATTTTAACATTTTCAACAACTGGAGAAACTTCTTTGAGCAAATTTTCTTTTGCTTTACTAATTTCCTGATTGATATTTCCAGTAATATCTGTTATCGATTTAGAATCTATCCCATTTGCTTCAGCTCCTTTTTGAATTTCACTTTTAATATCATTGGTAGCATTTTTTAATTGCGCCATAGCTTTTCCCATAGTTCTTGCGATATCAGGGATTTTATCCGACCCAAAAAGCATCAAGACTACAAATAAAATTAGAATTAATTCACCTCCGCCTATTCCAAACATATCGATTTATTTTTTTTGCAAAGTTACTAAGTTTATGTAAAGCTTGAAGTAGATTATTAATGAAAAATGTTACTCAAATTTAGATTTTACCTCTTCTTTAGGCCAGGTATTGTTTGTGACATCTATATCTGCTGTTTCTAATTTTGGATCTACAACAATTTTCTTAATTACTTTTTTAGTAGCGAAAGTGCGAGTTGCTTCATCATCATTCATTCTCCATATTTGAGCAGGAAATTTATGATTTTCCGTAGTTCCATCTTCAAATGTTAACTCAACAATTATTGGCATAACCAACCCACCCGGTTTATTAAAGGTCACTTCATAGAAGTATTTTGGAGAATCAAATTTAGCAATTTCTTCTGGCTTGAAATTCGTTTTTAAAAATTCATCAAGTGCTTTAATCTCCTTTACTTCTAATGGTTTATTCATTTCTGGTTGGTAACTTTCGCTTTTATTATTGACCATAAATACCATTGGGCCAGTTGCCATTAATCTGTTTCTTCTGTTTGGAGTTGGTAATTTAAAGTCTTTTGGAGCATCATTGCTAACAAAATATTGCTTCACTTCTTTAATTCCAATATCTGTAAAATCAGTGGTGTAAAACCACCCTCGTATAAACCAATCCAAATCTGTAGCCGACGCATCTTCCATAGTTCTAAAGAAATCTTCAGGTGTTGGATGTTTGAACTTCCATCTATTTGCATAGGTTTTAAAAGCATAATCAAATAATTCGTGACCCATAATGGTTTCCCGTAAAATATTTAATCCTGCTGCTGGTTTGCCGTAGGCATTGTTCCCAAATTGTTTTATGGTTTCAGAATTGGTCATTATTGGTTCTAAGTTCTTTTGATCACCACTCATGTAAGCAACCATTGATTTAGGAGAACCTCTATCAACCGGATAATTTGTTTCCCATTCTAACTTTGCTTTGTAATCCATAAAAGAATTTAATCCTTCATCCATCCATGTCCATTGGCGCTCGTCAGAGTTTACAATCATAGGGAAGAAATTATGACCTACTTCATGAATTATTACTCCAATCATACCATATTTCACCCTGTCGGTGTATTTCCCATCGGCTTCTGGCCGACCAAAATTCCAACAAATCATAGGGTATTCCATACCTTGATCTTGTGCATTTACAGAAATTGCTTTTGGATAAGGGTAATCAAATGTTAAACTTGAATAACTTTTCAATGTATGTGCAATCACTCTTGTTGAGTATTCTTCCCATAATGGATTTCCTTCTTTAGGATATAATGAAATCGCCATTACCGTTTTACCTCCTAACTTTACTGCCATTGCATCTAAGATGAATTTTCTTGAGGTTGAAATTCCAAAGTCTCTAACATTTTCGGCTTTAAATTTCCATGTTTTCTTCTTGTCAGAAAAACCTTTTTCAGTTTCAGTAGCTTCTGCTTGAGTTACTATAATTACTGGTTTATCAAATGAATTTTCTGCTTGAGCATATCTTTTAACCTGTTCCGGGGTAAAAACTTCAGCTCTGTTTTGCAATACTCCAGTTGCTTCCAAAATATGGTCTGCCGGTACAGTAATGTTAACTTCGTAATTTCCAAATGGCAAAGCAAATTCACCACTACCCCAAAACTGCATGTTTTGCCAACCTTCAACGTCATTATATACTGCCATTCTAGGATAAAACTGGGCTAAAACATATAAATTATTACCATCTTTAAAGTGCTCGTATCCAGAACGACCCCCATCAATCATGTAGTTATTAATATTGTAATTCCATTTGATATTTAAGGCTATTTTTTCTCCGTGTGCCAATGGTTTAGCCAAATTAATTCGCATCATCGTTTCATTCACGGTATAAGACATCGAATTACCTTTACTGTCTTTCACGTAGTCAATCTTGAACCCTCCATCAAATTTTTCTTCTAAATATTTTTTCGAAAAACCCGCAACACTAATCGCTGGATCTATTTTTGAATTTTCAACTAATGGAGATTTAGAAGTTTTAGCTGCTCTATTTTGATCCAATTGAATCCATAAATAGTCTAAAGATTCTTTAGCATTATTAGTATAGGTAATGGTTTCTGTACCATAAATTTTAGTGTTTTTATCATCTAACACAATATCCATTTTATAGTCGGCTTGCTGTTGGTAATATTCTGGTCCTGGAGCCCCAGAAGCGGTTCTATACATATTAGGTGTAGCCAACAAATCGTACATTTGACGAAATTTGTTTTTATCTTCGTGACCCAATTCTTTAGTTTTTGGAGTTTCTTTAACTTCTTGTGAAAAGGTCGAAAATGTTACGAAGAACAATAGGAATAAAGTAATAATATTTTTCATAATTGATGATTTTTTTAGTTTTCGAATGCTAAAGTAATTAATTTATTTGAATTTTTTATCTAGTTATTTTAACATTCCGCTTAAAGTTTCTTCTGTGAGCAATAAACTCTGCTTTACTCCATATATTGTGGATTGAATTATATTTTGCTGTTCTGAATTCAATTCAATTAAAGCGGAATTCTTGACTTCTAAAGATTTTATTTTGGAAATGTTTTTTATATTATAGTAACAAATAATTACATTTCCTTCCATTTCTTTACTTAGGTAGTTGATAGGTTTTAATTGACCATTAACTTTCAATGAAAAATTATCTATAATATATTTTTTCATCAAATTGACATGTTCTTGGGATTCATTTTTTTCACCTAAAAAGGTCTTTTTGCCAAACTTTTTATAAAGAACTGCATTAACATCATCAACAAAAAGTCGGGAAGTAATTTGGAGCATTTTCTTTTCTGACGAATAATTTATTTGATAAATGGAAACATAAAATTTATGAACTCCAAAAGAGGACAACGTCAAGAAAGTGATTGCTATTAAAGTGTAAAATGTTTTTTTATTCATTAACCAAAAGTAATTAATCCATTCCTATTTTGGAATAGCATTATAGTTCACGGCTAATTTAGAAATTAAAAATAACATCATCGTTCTATTTTTAACTTTTAAAGCCGTCGTGAACTCTTTGTCGTCTATGATATATCTTTGAAAATCATCAATATAAATTTCTGGGACTTTCAATGTTTCTATGTAGTATTTGTCTTCATATAGAATTCCTATTTTGTCTAGGAGCCGTTCTTTTCTTTCTACAACAACTTCCTTTTTTAACATTGCGGTTCGCCCAGACATCCAACTAATTGGAGCGTCCAATAACCCACTGGTTGCGGTGTGTAATTTTCTTTCAGCGGGCGTATATTGCTTTTGACCCGGAATT
>CANKLK010000189.1 GCA_947482805.1 Flavobacteriaceae bacterium | reverse complement strand
TTAGGTGTTTTGTCAATCGAAAAGCGAGATGCTATAGCCACTGTTTGTGATGAAATCCTAGCCGGAAAATTAACTGATGAATTTCCATTGGTTATTTGGCAAACGGGTTCAGGAACACAAAGTAATATGAATGTCAACGAAGTCATTGCTAATCGCGCCCAAGTTTTAGCAGGATTTAAAATTGGAGAAGGCGAACAACTGGTAAAGGCTAATGACGATGTAAATAAATCGCAATCATCTAACGATACTTTCCCAACTGGAATGCATATTGCCTGCTATAAAGCAGTTGTAGAAACTACCATTCCTGGAGTAGAAAAACTATGTGATACTTTAGATGCAAAATCTAAAGCCTATATGAATGTAGTAAAAATTGGAAGAACACATTTAATGGATGCCACGCCATTAACTCTCGGTCAGGAACTTTCTGGTTATGTTGCTCAATTAAATTACGGAATCAAAGCCTTAAAAAATACGCTTTCGCATTTATCAGAAGTTGCCCTTGGTGGAACTGCCGTCGGAACCGGATTAAATACACCAGCTGGTTATGATGTAAAAGTTGCAGAATATATTGCCAAATTTACAGGTCATCCATTTGTGACAGCACCAAATAAATTTGAAGCTTTGGCTTCACACGATGCCATTGTTGAAGCTCATGGTGCTTTGAAACAATTAGCTGTTTCTTTAAATAAAATTGCAAATGATATCCGTATGTTGGCCTCTGGTCCACGTTCCGGAATTGGTGAAATACTCATTCCTGAAAATGAGCCAGGTTCATCTATCATGCCAGGAAAAGTGAATCCAACACAATGCGAAGCCTTGACAATGGTTTGTGCACAAGTTATGGGAAATGATGTTGCGATTTCTGTTGGTGGTATGCAAGGTCATTATGAATTGAATGTTTTCAAACCGGTAATGGCAGCTAACTTTTTACAATCGGCTCGTTTACTTGGTGATGCTTGTATTTCTTTTGAAGAACATTGCGCTAGCGGAATCGAACCAAATCATAAACGAATCAAAGAATTAGTTGATAATTCATTGATGTTGGTTACTGCATTAAATACTAAAATTGGCTATTACAAATCGGCTGAAATTGCACAGACAGCACATAAAAACGGCACAACATTAAAAGAAGAAGCCGTCCGTTTGGGTTATGTTACTGCAGAAGATTTTGATGCATGGGTAAAACCGGAAGACATGGTTGGTAGTCTGAAATAATTTATATTCAATATATTACAAAAAAAATCCCGATTTACATCGGGATTTTTCGATCTGTCAAAATCAAACAAAACAATAATCAAACTATTTTTTCTTTATAAACATATTGGTGTAATATTTTTTTCCGGTTGTTTCATCAACTGTTACGGATATACCCAAATGAGTGTAATTGCCTTCTATATTATTTTTGTGAGCTGGGCTGTTTAACCAAGCACTCATAGCACTTTCGGCAGTTTGGTAATTATAAGCAATATTCTCACCAACTCTTTCTGCGCCTAAAACTTGGATCAAGTTATTGGATCTTTGTTGGAAATAATCATGGTTAATCACAGCATTATCAATCATATAAAAATTGTGCTCTTGCGATTTGTATGAGATGTGATTGATAACTTCAAGTCTATTCAATCCAATACTTGCACGATAATCATTGATAAGTGAAACAATTCTCAACTCAGTATCATTGTAATTGTAAGTAGTTACAAGTTTATTTTCAGTTGAAGAACCTTCTGAAGAGTCAGAAGAACAAGATACCATAGTGAACACGATTGCTAACGGCAACAATGCTCTAAACATTTTTGCTTTCATAGTAGTAGGTTAAGTTTTTAATAAAGTAGATGTGGGGCAAACACTTTATTTCGATTAATTTTGACAGTTTTTAATAAAGTAGATGTGGGGCAAACACTTTATATATTTTAATTTATAAGAACGTATTGTTTGTTTTCGTTGGACAATTCTACAGCTTTTTCCGTTTAAAGTGCAAATAAAATCGATGAAATACACTATTTTTAATATAATATAGGTATATTTCTTACTTAATATGATTTTATCTATACTTTTTCTATCCGTTCATAAAACAAAAAACCACTCTTGTGAGTGGTCTATATAATTTTTAAAAGTAATAATACAATTTATGGTGAAAGTCTATCAATCTTCCAACTCAAATTGTCTTCTATTTGGTATCTTATTCTGTCGTGCAATCGGTTTGGTCTACCTTGCCAAAACTCAACTTCTATTGGTCTGACTAGAAATCCACCCCAAAAGTCTGGACGTAGAATTTCTTTTCCTTCATTAGTTGATTCCAGTTCTCTAAGTTTATTATCTAAATAGTCTCTTGATGGTATGACTTCGCTTTGAGGAGAAACTATAGCTCCTAGTTTACTGCCATCTGGTCTTGAACTGAAGTAATTATCTGAAATAGTTCCAGTGGTTTTCTCTGCTATTCCTTTGATAATAACTTGTCTTTCCATATTGTGCCAAAAGAAAGAGAGACAAATATTTGGATTGTTTTGAATAGCTTTCCCTTTCTCTGAATTATAATTGGTATAAAATATAAAACCTTCTTCATTGAATTTTTTTAGCAAAACCACTCTCGATTTTGGGAAACCATCCAAACCTATCGTTGCAACTGTCATGGCATTGACCTCATCTACTCCACCAAACTCCTGCGTTTCATAAAACCATTTGTGGAATAAATTGATTGGATCTTCGGGAATAGTATCTTCCAGAAGCTGGCTTTTTTCATAGGACTTTCTATAATTGCTTAGGTCTTCCATTTTTACTTTATTTATGCTACAAAACTAAGATAATTACTTTTGAAACTATTTATTAGAATTCAAATGTTTTACCATCGTCTGCAAGTAGCAAATTTGAAAATATTGTTTCTGCTTCTTGTTTGAATAAATCAATCGAATCATATCTTGTACTGTAATGGCCCAAAAGTAAATGTTTTACATTTGCTTTTACTGCAATAGTTGCTGCTTGCTTGGCTGTACTGTGCATTGTTTTCTCGGCTTTGTCAGCTTCCGATTCTAAAAATGTAGTTTCGTGATACAATACATCACAATTTTCAATTATTGGAATAATTGATTCATCATACATCGTATCACTGCAAAAGGCATAACTTTTCGGTTGGATTGGATCAAAGGTTAGTTCCTCATTTGAAATTACGATTCCATTATCAAGTGTTATATCTCTTCCGTTTTTAATTTTTTGATAATAACACGTATCGATTTTATATTCCTGAACAGCATCAATATTTAGTTTTCTATCTCCAATTTTTTCCTGAAACAAAAAGCCATTGGTATATATTCTGTGTTTTAATGGAATTGTTTTTACCAGTACTTTTTCATCTTCGTATATGATCTCGCTTTCTTTAGAAGTCAATTCGTGAAAATATAAATTATATCCTGTAAACGAATTAGAATAGCGCAATTGAAGTAATATAATTTCTTTTATGCCTTTTGGCCCATACACATGCAAATCGGTTTGACGGTTAAGCAACATAAAAGTTGAAATCAAACCTACCAATCCATAAAAGTGATCTCCATGTAAATGCGAAATAAAAATATGATTGATTTTAGAAAACTTAAGTTTATTTTTTCGAAGTTGAACTTGGGTTCCTTCACCACAATCAATCAAAAACATTTGGTTTCGAATTTCTAAAACTTGCGAAGTTGGGTTGGTTATAGTTCGTGGAGTTGCTGCATAACAGCCAAGAATGGTTAATTTCATTTATAATTGATAATGAATAATTGATAATTATTCTAATGGCTAAAATCCTAAATCTCGCTCAATTTCTTCCATCTCAATAATGTCATGAGCTTCTAAAATTGTAGGAACAAGAATAATATTTTTTGGAACTTTATTAAAATTGACACTATTGGTTACAAAAACAATCGACTTCTTTCCTTCAGTATGCGTTTTAATCAAGTCATTAAAAAGTTTGATATCATCCATTTTCATCACTTTATCATGAGATAAATCAATTATCAAGTTT
>CANKLK010000188.1 GCA_947482805.1 Flavobacteriaceae bacterium | reverse complement strand
TTTTCATGAATTTCGGTAAAAATGAACAATGTACTAAAGTAAAACATTTGTGTTCAATTAGTACATTGATTATGAAAGATTAACTTTTATGAAAGCATATTTTTTACCATATAAGGCATTTAAGTAAATTTAAGAAGTTTAACTTCTATGTATTATGTGGTTTTAGTTTATTATATCAAATCCGGTATACTTGCGCAATACTTCCGGGATTACGATGCCTTCGGGTGTTTGATAATTTTCTAAAATTCCCGCTAAAACTCTTGGTAATGCCAATGAGCTTCCGTTCAGCGTATGTGCTAATTGTGTTTTTCCTTCTTTTCCTTTGAAACGTAATTTCAGACGATTCGCCTGGAAGGTTTCGAAATTAGAAACAGAACTAATTTCCAACCATTTATCCTGTGCAGTAGAAAACACTTCGAAGTCATAAGTCAATGCCGAAGCAAAACCCATGTCTCCTCCACAAAGGCGCAATACTCGGAAAGGCAATTTTAACTCACGCATTATGTTTTTTACATGCTCTACCATTCCGTCTAAAGCTTCATATGATTTGTCAGGATGCTCAATGCGAACGATTTCTACTTTGTCAAATTGATGTAAACGATTCAAGCCACGAACGTGTGAGCCATATGAACCTGCTTCACGACGGAAACAAGGTGTATACCCGGTACACAAAATCGGCAATTCACTTTCTTGTAAAATAACATCTCGAAAAATATTGGTCACCGGAACTTCCGCCGTTGGAATTAAATATAAATCATCGCTAGCGTCATGATACATTTGCCCTTCTTTATCGGGCAATTGTCCGGTTCCGTATGCTGAAGCTTCGTTTACCAAATGCGGCACTTGAAATTCCTGATAACCGGCTTCCGTATTTTTATCTAAGAAATAAGAAATCAGTGCACGTTGTAATTTGGCGCCTTTTCCTTTATAAACCGGAAATCCGGCTCCGGTTATTTTTACCCCTAATTCAAAATCGATGATGTCGTATTTTTTTACCAATTCCCAGTGTGGCTGCGCGCCTTCGTACAAAACTGGAATAGCACCTTCTTCAAAAACGTTTTGGTTGTCCTCCGGGGTTTTCCCTACTGGAACAATATCGGCAGGAAGATTTGGTAACTGATACATTTTTTGCAAAAGGTCATTAGCCAGCGCCTCTGATTTTTCAGCCAGTTCTTTGCTGGTTTCTTTTAGCTGAACAGTTTTTAATTTAAGGATTTCGGCTTTCGCTTTTTCACCACTTTTCATCAAATCGCCTATGGCTGATGATAGTTTGTTGGCTTCTGCCAAAGTATTGTCTAAAGCTACTTGAGTGCTTCTTCTGTTTTCATCTAATTGGATTACTTCTTCCACGAGTGTTTTCACATCCATGTTTCTTTTGGCGAGAGCCGTAATCACCTTTTCTTTATTATCTCTTATGTAACTTACTTGTAACATGACATTTTCTTTATAAGGACGCAAATTTAATGAAATGTTTCATATGAAGTTAATTATTGTTTCTTATTGGTGTTTTGTTTTATCAAACTTTAAGTTGCATATGAATTTTAAAAAAAATTGGATTAAGAAAACATATTTTAGGGTAAACTACTACGAAACGGTTTTTCTTATAACATTTTACCAAAAAATTAATAATAGTAAGTACTCTTTATTATTATATTCGCAAAAATTACTATAATGTCATGATTAAAAACTACTTTTTACTGTTTAGCTTTTCGATATGTTCTGTATTTGCTCAAAACAATATTAATGAAACAAATAGTATTGCTGAGGCAGAAATGAAATCAGCTTCACGATTGATGAATCTTCAAGTAAATGCGAATACTCAAAATTATGATGTTACCTATCATAAGTTAGAATTTACCATCAATCCAGCAGTTTATGCTATTTCTGGAAAAGTTACTACTACTTTCAAAGCACTATCAAATATGGCAACCGTTACATTTGATTTTAATAACAATATGGCAGTTAGTTCTGTAAAAAGTGGCGCGACAAATCTAACTTTTACGCAAAATGCCAATAAAGAATTGGTAATTACTTTGCCAACAACATTAACGACAGACAATTTTGGAACTGTAGAAATTAATTATTCTGGCGCACCTTCAACAGGAGAACAAGCTTTTACTAAAGCCACTCATAATGGCACTCCAATTATTTGGACTCTTTCCGAACCTTTTGGCGCCAGAGATTGGTGGCCATGTAAACAAGATTTAAATGATAAAGTAAATAGTATTGATATATACATTACGGCACCATCTCAATATGTTTCGGTTTCTAATGGTGTTCAAATAGGAGCTCCAGTAGCGTCAGGAACAAATAAAATTACACGATTCAGTCACAATTATCCAATACCCGCATATTTGATAGCTATAGCGGTTACCAATTATCAAGTGTATAATCAGACTGCAGGTATTGGCACACAATTCCCAATAGTTAATTATGTCTATCCTGAAAATTATGCCTCTTCTGTTGTTGATTTAGATCAAACACCTGCCATAATGAATTTATTTGAAACTCTTTTTGAACCGTATCCTTTCAGAAATGAAAAATACGGTCATGCCCAGTTTAGTTCGGGAGGAGGAATGGAGCATACTACGGTTTCTTTTATGCAAAATTTTAACAGACAATTAATTGCTCATGAATTGGGTCACCAATGGTTTGGAAATAAAGTTACCTGTGGTTCCTGGAAAGATATTTGGTTAAATGAAGGGTTTGCTACTTATTTGGCTACTTTAGTTGTTGAAAATTTTGATGGGTTGGATGCTTTTGTATCCGAAAAGCAAGGTATAATTAATTTTATTACTTCTAGTCCAAATGGAAATGTATATTTAACAGATGCTCAAGCCACTAATGTAAATAGGATTTTCAGCAGTCGTTTGAGTTATAATAAAGGCGCGATGGTTTTAGAAATGTTGCGTTTTAAACTGGGAGATGCTTTGTTTTTTCAAGGGATTAAAAATTATTTAGCCGACCCAAATTTGGCTTTTAAATATGCAGTAACTTCGGATTTAAAAACCCATTTGGAAGCAGTTTACGGTCAAGATTTAACCGAGTTTTTTAATGATTGGATATACAATCAAGGGTATCCAACCTATTCGATTACGGCTCAAAATTGGGGCGTTGGCCAAGCCAAATTTGTAATTAACCAAACCCAATCAGACCCTTCAGTTTCTTATTTTGAGATGCCGGTTCCGGTTAGAGTTTATGGAACACTCGGACAACAAGCGGATATAGTATTGAACAATACATTTAATGGTGAACAAATTATTACAAATGTTCCTTTCCCTATTGCAAGTGTAGCTTTTGATCCGGAACGACATCTTATTGCTGCAGCTACATCATCGGTTACTCTTGGGAATCAGATTTTTGATTTACAAAGTGCTGTTTCAATTTATCCTAATCCAAGTTCTGATATAATTCACATTCAGATGCCGGATAATTTATTATTAGAAAAAGTAATTGTTTACAATAATCTTGGGCAAAATGTTATGGAAACTAACACTTTAGACTTTTCTGTAAGTATGCTATTAATGGGTGTTTATTATTTGGATATTCAGACTACACAAGGTACTTATCATAAAAAATTCATAAAAAAATAGGAGTAAAAAAATTATCTTGTGTAGGAGTAAAGTGAAAACCTTACTTTTGTGCGTTAAATATAAACCGATACATAATAAATGGAAATTGCAATCAAATTATCTCAATTTTTACTGAGTTTATCTATATTAATAATACTTCACGAACTTGGGCATTTTATTCCGGCCAAATTATTTAAAACACGAGTAGAAAAATTCTATTTGTTTTTTGACATCAAATTTTCTTTATTAAAAAAGAAAATTGGCGAAACAGAATATGGTATCGGTTGGTTGCCGCTTGGAGGTTATGTTAAAATATCAGGAATGATAGACGAAAGCATGGACAAAGAACAAATGGCCTTGCCGCCACAACCATGGGAGTTTCGTTCTAAACCAGCATGGCAGCGATTAATTATTATGCTTGGCGGTGTTACGGTGAATTTTATTTTGGCGT
>CANKLK010000187.1 GCA_947482805.1 Flavobacteriaceae bacterium | reverse complement strand
TCGGATAATGCATTATCACGAAGCATTTTTGCAGAGAAATTCATAAGGTTTTATTTTTTTGTTAAATATAATTATAGTTTTATTAATCTTTCAGCAGCTTGAATTAGTGTTGCATCATCTTTGGCAAAGCAAAATCGAATGCAGTTAGTATCTCTCCCATCTGCATAGAAAGGAGAAATCGGAATGGCTGCCACACCAAATTCGGTTACCAATCGCTTGGTGAAAGTAAAATCATCTTCACTTGAAATGTTGGCATAAGAAGCAACCTGAAAATAAGTGCCCTCGCAAGGTAAGAGTTGCAGTTTGGTTTCTTTCAATAAATTACGGAAGAAATCTCTTTTTTGTTGGTAGAAATCCCCAAGACTATAGACATCAACAATATTTAGATATTCCGAAATGGCAACTTGCGAAATAGTATTCACACTAAAAACAAGGAATTGATGCACTTTTTTGATTTCTTTCATCAAATGTTCCGGTGCAATGACATAACCAATTTTCCATCCTGTAATGTGAAATGATTTTCCAAAAGAAGAAACGGTAATGCTTCGATTCCATAATTTTTGACGATTATGGATTGAAATATGTGGCTGTTCAAAAGTAATGTATTCATAAACTTCATCCGAAAAAACGATTAGGTTAGAGAAGGAATCAACTAATTTTTCTAATTGATCAAAATCAGCTGAAGTCCAGGTTTTACCTGTTGGGTTATGCGGATTGTTTATGATGATAAGTTTTGTATTCTCGTTTGTAGCCTTATTTATTTTTTCCCAATTTGGTGTAAAATCATCGTTAAGTGCCACCCGAATTGGTTTAGCGTTGCTTAACAAAATTGGTGCTTCGTAGCAATCGTAACTTGGATCAAGAATAATAACTTCTTCATTAGCGTTGACCAATGCTTGAATCGCGGCAAATATTCCTTCAGTCGCGCCAGCGGTGATAAGTATTTCACTCTTATGATTAACTATTCTTCGATATGATTGTTGGGTAAGTTTAGCAATCTTTTCTAAAAGCGGAGGATATCCGCTCATTGGACTATATTGATGTACGTTTTCAGATGTCAGTCGGGCAAAAATATCAATTAATCTTTTGTCAACCGGAAAATTCGGAAATCCCTGTGAAAGATTAATAGCGTTGTGTTCGGTTGCCATTTGTGACATGACAGTAAAGATGCTCGAGCCGATATGAGGAAGTTTGGACATATACTTTTTTAGAAATTTAAAAGTACAAAAAAAGCACTTTCAAATTGATGTGCTTTTAATAGTTTTATCTGAATTTATTATATCTTGAAGAATGAAAACCCATCAATCAAATTATTTACAATAAAAAAATACTTATTTGTAAGTATAAAAGTCATCAAAATTTCATCTTTTTATAAATCTTTAAATCATAATTAAAGAACCTAATTCATAATTCTTATATTTGTATCACAAACAACAATATCATGAGTCAAAAAATATTGCTCACTTCCAAAGAAGTCAATATCATACTCCATCGTTTGGCTTGTCAGTTGATTGAAAATCACCTTGATTTTTCCAACTCAGTTCTTATTGGAATTCAACCTCGCGGTGTTTCGCTCGCTGAACGATTGAAAATCATTTTAGAAACCGAATACAACATCAAAAATATATCCTTAGGATTTTTAGACATCACTTTTTTTCGTGATGATTTCCGTCGTGGCGAAAAACAATTAGAAGCAAATAAGACCCAAATCGACTTCCTAGTTGAAGATAAGAAAGTTGTCTTTATTGACGATGTACTCTTCACAGGAAGAAGCATACGAGCTGCATTGACTGCCATACAATCCTTTGGAAGACCGGCAGAAATAGAACTGTTAGTATTGATTGACAGAAGATTCAGTCGTCATCTGCCTATACAACCTGATTATCGAGGTCGTCAAGTTGATGTTATTAACGATGAAAAAGTAAAAGTCTGCTGGAAGGAGAAGGATGGGGAAGATGCGGTATACTTGATTTAGGAATAAGGATTTAAAATTTAAAACGATAAACAAAAAACTACAAACGACAAACTCAATTGGAACTATCAGTTAACCATTTATTAGGGATAAAGTATCTTAACAAGCAAGATATCGATTTGATATTTGAAACGGCTGACCATTTCAAAGAAGTCATCAATCGGCCTATTAAAAAAGTACCATCGCTGCGCGACATTACCATTGCCAATATCTTTTTCGAAAACAGTACAAGAACCAAACTTTCCTTTGAGTTAGCTCAAAAAAGATTATCTGCAGATGTTATTAGTTTTTCTACAGCACAATCTTCTGTAAAAAAAGGAGAAACATTAATAGACACGGTAAACAATATCCTTTCGATGAAAGTCGATATGGTAGTCATGCGGCATGCGAATCCAGGAGCAGCTTACTTCTTGTCACAAAACGTAAAAGGAAGCATCATCAACGCTGGAGACGGAGCACATGAACATCCAACACAAGCACTTTTAGATAGTTATTCCATCAAAGAAAGATTGGGCGAAGTAGGAGGTAAGAAAGTGGTAATCGTTGGTGATATTTTACATTCACGAGTAGCATTATCCAATATATATGCACTCCAAATGCAGGGTGCAGAAGTAAAAGTTTGTGGACCAAAAACCTTAATTCCGAAATACATTGAAAGTCTTGGGGTAACGGTGGAACCAAACCTTAGAAAAGCACTAGAATGGTGCGATGCAGCCAATATGCTTCGTGTTCAGAACGAAAGAATGGATTTTAATTACTTTCCATCAACACGAGAATACGCAATGCAATATGGTGTTGACAAACAACTTTTAGATTCTTTATCAAAAGAAATTGTTATTATGCACCCCGGACCAATTAATCGGGGAGTAGAAATTACTTCAGATGTTGCCGACTCTAAACAATCGGTCATCTTAGATCAAGTTGAAAATGGTGTAGCAATTAGGATGGCTGTAATTTATCTTTTGGCATCTAAAATACAACCATAAAAAAATCCCTTCTCGTTTTTTGGAACAAGATGGGATTTTTTTTATTTTTTAGTTGGCTTTTTTTGTAGAATAGCACTATCGGTAAAACGCTTGATTTCAATTTTTACGGGTTCTCCATACAATTCTATTTCACTATTTCCGGAAGCATCCAGAGTTGCCATATTGCTGATATTAATATTTGTTTTGGCATAACCTGAAGTTTCTACTAAAGCATTTTTAGCTTTAAATTTTTTACCAATGAAATCGGTGTTGTTGTCCAAGCGGAGTTTCAAATCTATTGCTTCACCTTCTACTTCGGCAGTTGCTTTTTGATACATATCAAATTTCATTTCACCAGAGGAAATAAATGCTTTTACATAAGCGCTTTTGCTTACATCAACCGCTGTTTTTTCGGATTTTAAATTGAGTTCTACTTTCGATTTATCGTTGGCCATCAACGTGAAGTTTTTGGTTTTGGCATTCAGAAACAATTTAGAATAGTCATAACTCTTAAAAGTAATGTTGTCTAAAATTACATCGGACAAAGCAGTCACATTAGTTTCATCTTTGGCAATGACCATGTTGAATTTGTCGTTGTAGGTAACACGAACACTGAGTTTTTTATAACTTGATATATCTCTGGAAGTTGAAATTAGGAGATTTTTGCCGGTTAATTTATAGTCGACAAATTCTATTAAATTATCATCGGCTTCTATTTCGAGTCTACATTCATTTCCTTTAATCAAAAATAGTTCAAGGTTGTCTTCTACTTCAAGCGACTCAAAGTCTTCTATTTGTTTTTGCTCCAATTTAATGATTTTGGAACCTTTTACTTTTTCTTTCTTTTGGGCAAAGCTTAATGCGGTGATAAAAAGAAAACTTAGTATAATTATTTTTTTCATGTATTTTTCAATCAATGTTTTTAATTCATAAGTTCGTCTTGTTTTCTGAACTAGACTCAGCGTCAAAAATAGAAAAAAAAATCTCTATTTTCATTAAGATGTACTTTTTATATAAGATTAAATTCTTAAACAAAGATTCCTATAAAAAAAAGGTATTATGCAATGTAAAGTACTAAAAATTAACATAAAATTAGCATTTGATAACAAGTT
>CANKLK010000186.1 GCA_947482805.1 Flavobacteriaceae bacterium | reverse complement strand
TAAAAGAGTCCCGAAAAGTAACAGACAATAAATTGTGATTTTCTTCATTCTTTTATTCTAAAACCGAGTAATCTCCGATACTAATACTTGTGAAATTCCCATCAAAACTAACATGATTTCCAATCATCGCATTATCTAATTGAGCATTTTTTATATGAGAATGATTTTGAACCAAACTGTTTTTTATCTCCGAATTTTGAACGTGGCAGCCATCGCCCAAAGAAACATTTGGCCCAACAGTGGTATTAATTAAAACTACATTTTTACCAATATAACATGGCGGAATGATGCTTGAATTTTCTAATTTCACATTGTAATCTACTAAATGTTCGCCGTCATTGTGCAAAAATCCGAGCATTCTTGAATTAGTCTCCACCGTCACGTCTTTGTTACCGCAATCCATCCATTCATCTACCTTGCCCGGGACAAATTTCATCCCCTTTGCCATCATTTGTTTAATTCCATCATTAATTTGGTATTCGCCACCGTGAATGATATTGTTATCCAAAACAAACTGAAGCTCATCTCTTAAAACGGAAATATTCTTAAAATAGTATATCCCTATAACAGCTAAATCAGAAACAAATGCTGTTGGCTTTTCTACTAATTCTACAATTTCATTCATATCATTCAAATTGATTACTCCAAAAGCTTCCGGATGATCAACTTGTTTTACCCAAATAACGCTATCGGCAGTTTTGTCTAAATCGAAATCGGCGCGGATTAATGTATCGGCATACGCAATTACAGCTGGTCCGCTCAAAGAATCTTTCGCACACATAATTGCATGGCCCGTTCCAAGCGCTTCGTTTTGATAGTAAATGGTTCCTTTAGCCCCTAATTTTTGAGCAATAGCAATCAAATCTTCTTCTACTTTTTTTCCAAAACTTTCATGAATGATAAACGCCACTTCTTCAATTTGCTGATTCAAAACACTGGCAATGTCTTCTACTAATCGATGAACTATTGGTTTTCCGGCAATTGGAATTAATGGTTTTGGGATGGTTAATGTATGTGGGCGAAGACGTGAACCACGACCTGCCATTGGGACTATAATTTTCATTTTAATTTGTTTTAACCGCAAAGTTCGCAAAGGTTTTTCGCAAAGCTCGCAATGTTTTAATTTATAATTTTATTTATATAAGCACTTCGACTGCGCTCAGTGTGACAACTGTAACTGAGACTGAAAACTATTTAACTCCTGTACTCCCAAATCCGCCTTCTCCACGTGATGTTTCAGAAAGTTCTTGAACTGAAATCCATTCGGCTCTTTCGTGTTTGGCGATGATTAATTGGGCTATTCTTTCGCCGTTTTCTACGGCAAAATTTTCATTGGATAAATTTACTAAAATCACACCAATTTCACCTCGATAATCAGCATCAACTGTTCCAGGTGAATTAAGAACAGTTATTCCTTTTTTGGCAGCCAATCCGCTTCTTGGACGAACTTGCGCTTCATAGCCAATTGGCAATTCAATAAAAAGTCCCGTTTTTACAATGGCTCTTTCTAAAGGTTTTAATTCTATTGGTTCAGTCAAATTTGCTCTTAAATCCATTCCTGCTGAAGCAATGGTTTCATAATTTGGCAAATCGTGTTGTGATTTATTGATGATTCTTATGGTCATTTTATTTTGCTTTTCTTTTTATGATTCGAAGTAATGTTTCCTTTTCACTGTAATAAATGAAATATAAAAACAGGGCTAATAAACCTATTTTTACAAGATAATTCTCTCTCAGATAAGGAATATAGAACGAGATTGCGGAGAATAAAATAGTCAATCCCAAAAAACTGAAAATTCTATTAAAATCATACGGAATCGGATAGTGATTTTGTCCCCATTTGTAGGAGATAATCATCATACTTCCGTAAGCTGCAATGGTGGAAATTGCTGAACCATAATAACTCATTGACGGAATTAAAAGCCAATTCAGAATTAGCGTTATGGCAGCGCCAATTAATGAAATATAAGCGCCAATTCTAGTCTTATCTATGAGTTTGTACCAAACTGATAGGTTAGAATAAATTCCAAGGAAGAAATTTGCTAAAACAATTAATGGCACCACTTTCATCGCATCCCAATAGTTATCATTAGGTACTAAAACTTGTTTCAATAAATCGGCAAACACTATTACAAATAGACAAATAAACGAGCCAAAAATTACAAAATATTTGGTAATGGTCGCATAAGTCTGCTGCGCATTTTCATTGCTGGCATGGCTAAAGAAAAACGGTTCGATTCCCAAAGTATAGGCTGTTCTGAAAAGTACCATAAACATTCCTATTTTATAACAGGCTGAATACGCACCTATTTCAGACATAGGAACGTGCATCCAGTCTAAAAGAATTTTATCAAAATGTTCGTTGATGGCAAAGGCTATTCCTGCGAATAAGATTGGAAGTCCATAAGTTATCATTTTTTTCCAAAGGGCTTTATCAAAGTTCCATACAATTTTGGTGTAATTTGGAATCAATACTAGGAATGTAGCCAAGCTTGCCACAATGAAAGAAATAAAAATATAACCAATCTGATAATTTCTGAAATAAATCATACTGAAAATACCATCGGGATTGTTGGCTACCAATTCGGGTAAAATTGCCAGAAAAAATAAAGTAAACAGTAAACTTATAGAAACATTTCCAATTTTTATTGCAGCATACATTATGGGTTTTCGTTCTGCGCGGAGTTTTGAAAAAGGTATTATTGCCAAAGCATCAAGCGTTAAAATCCATATCGTATAAGTGATATATTCAACCTTAATATCTGACCAACTGGCTAAGGTATTTCGGAACAGTAATCCTAACACCAAGAATCCTAAGGACGACCAAAACAGTGAAATTGTCGAGGTGGAAACGACATTCTTCTTATTGTCTTCCGAATTGTAAAACCTGAAAAAAGCTGTTTCCATTCCATAGGACAAGGCCACGTTAAAAAAAACCAAGTAGGCAAAAATCACAGAAACTTCTCCCATTTTGCTTTTATCCGGCAAGTAAAGCACATAAATCGGATTCAGCACAAAACTGATTAGCCTCGGAATAACGGTTGCTAATCCGTAAATTAGGGTTTGTTTAAAGAGATTTTTATAAAGGCTCAATGAGAGTTTGTTTAAGGTATTGAACAAAAATAACTATTAAATTCATTCCAAAAAAAAAGAGCGAACAAATGTTCACTCTTTCTTATCATTTTCTTTTTTATTATCCTTTCAATGCTTCGGCTCCACCAACAATCTCTAAGATTTCGTTTGTAATAGCCGCTTGACGCGCTTTGTTATAGGTTAATTTCAATTGGTTTCTCAATTCAGTTGCGTTGTCAGTTGCTTTGTGCATTGCCGTCATACGCGCTCCGTGTTCAGAAGCAAATGAATCTCTGATTGCTTTGTATAATTGAGTTTTCAAAGATTTTGGAATCAATGTTAATACAATTTCTTCTTTTGAAGGTTCAAAAATGTAATCTCCAGTTGAAGCTGGAACATCTGATTTAATTGGTGCTAACGGCAAAAATTGTTCGATTTGAACAATTTGTGTTGCGGCATTTTTAAATTGGTTATATACCAATTCAATTTTGTCATACTCACCTGTAACAAATTTTTCAGTTAATGCTTCAGCTATTTCAGCAACTCTTTCAAAAGTAAGTTCGTCAAATATTTCGCTTTTGTTATCAATAACGTTATTTGTCTTTCTTAAGATATCATTTCCTTTTTTACCTATCGCATAAATATCAACCTGCTTTCCAACATAACTATCCGCAACTTCTTTGGCTTGCTTAATAACGTTGGTGTTAAATGCGCCTGCTAAACCTCTATTAGATGTTATAACAACGATTAAAACTTTGTTTATTTCGCGTTGCGATGTAAATTCTCCACCTGCATCTCCCTCTAAAGTAGCGCTTACATTTTGCAAAAGTTCGGTTAGTTTTTCGGCATAAGGTCGCATCGCTGTAATAGCATCTTGAGCTTTTTTCAGCTTTGCTGCAGAAACCATTTTCATCGCCGATGTAATTTGCATCGTAGATGAAACTGAACTAATCCGATTACGTATTTCCTTTAAGTTTGCCAT
>CANKLK010000185.1 GCA_947482805.1 Flavobacteriaceae bacterium | reverse complement strand
ACTTTTCCTTTTTCAAAGATGCCTCCTTCAGTAGCAAATGTTTTATCGATTATCCCTTTTCTGTTTTTGGTAAAAACAATAAGTTCTTTGTCTTTGAGAAGTTCATCAATAACTTCGACAGCTTTTTCCAAATAACCACCGCCATTGTCACGCAAGTCAATCACTAAAGTGGTCATTCCCTGTTTTTTCAATTGCTCTAATCCAACTCTGAATTCGTCATACGTATTCTCTGCAAAACGATTGATTTTAATATAGCCAGAAGTTTTGTTCAGCATCAAATAGGCGTCGACACTTTTTATCGGAACGACTTCACGTTCAACCGTAATCTTTAGTTTTTTATTGGTGCTTTTTCGAAAAATAGTCAATAAAACTTTTGAGCCCTCTTCACCTTTTAGTTTACTATATAAACTGTCGGTTGGTAATTTTCGCCCAAAAAGTTTGGAGTTATCAGCAAATAGAATTCGGTCACCAGAAAGAATTCCCGCTTTTGCTGCCGGACCGTTCTCTAATGGTTTTACCACAGTAACGGTATCATTATACATATAAAAATTAACGCCAATACCCACAAAATCACCTTTCATAATTTCGGCTTCCGAAGATTGTTCGCTTGGAAGAAGATATACTGAATGCGGGTCAAGATTGGCCAAAATAGAATTCACAGTCATATCAACAATTGAATCAGAATTGACATCATCTACATATTCTTCATTGATAAAATCAATCAGTTGTTCAATTTTGACTTTTCTGGCATTTTGTTTTGATAAGGTTCGTTTTGGAAAATTAACCATTCCACCAATGACAATGCCCAGGGCAACGCAAGAAAACAAAAGTATTGGCAGGTATTTTCCCTTTGATTTCATTATCCTAAATCTTCGATTTGATTAACAACAACTCCCGCTTTTTCTAAAAATTCTAAACCGGTTGTATCTCGGTAACCATGCTGAAAAACAACTCGTTTTATTCCCGATTGATGAATAAGTTTGCTGCATTCTTTGCAAGGTGAAAGTGTAATATATAAGGTGGCATTCTCGCAAGTTTGTGTTGAACGCGCGACTTTTGAAATTGCATTGGCTTCGGCATGAAGAACAAACCATTGGGTTAATCCTTCTTCGTCCTCGCAACAGTTTTCAAAACCCGATGGTGTTCCGTTGTAACCATCTGAAATAATCATTTTGTCGCGAACAATAATAGCTCCAACTTGTTTGCGTTTGCAATAGGAAAGTTTGCTCCATTCGGCAGCAATTCTTAAGTAAGCAATGTCGTATTTGAGTTGTTTTTTTTCTTTCATTACAATCTTTACAAGTTTCAGAATCTTTTGAAAGATTCTGTAAAATCAAAAAGTTTTTCATCTAGCCCTGATGGAAGGAAACGCCATGCGTGACGAACAGCAGGAAAAAGGTTAGCAAATATACCCAAACCTTTCGCTTCTGAACAATTATTTAACCCAAATTTCACTTCTGATAATCATTGGAATTACGATGCCAATGACAAAGGAAGAAACAATTAAAAGCCAATCTCTTTTTGAAAATTTAAGTAGTGTTTGAACAACATATCCAAGCAATAAAGCTAGAGTAATAGTGAGTATTTGAGAGACACAAAAACCAAGTGATGATTCAAAAAGGGGCAATAATTTATCGGTAGGTTTCCCTGTAATATGGCTATTGAAATAATTAGCAAATCCCAATCCATGAATAATTCCGAACAATGAAGTTACAATAGCAATAAAGATAATGCTGTCTTTTTTGCTTGATTTTCCGGTCGAAATAATAGTGTATAAAGCTGTTATAAGAATGATTATCGGAATTATAAAGGCTACTATGTCGGTTTTTATAGTGATGACATTAAAAACAGAAAGCATTAGCGCCAAAATATGTCCGGCAGAAAACAATAAAACTAGAATTAGTATTTTCTTCCACGATTTAAATTCATAAGGAACAGTAAGTACTAAAAGAAATAAAACATCTTTATAAGCTAGTAAGTTGCACAAATGTTTTAATCCAGAAGTGAAGTGAATCCAGAAATCTGACATAGCATTAGTTTTTTTGGTAACGTAAACTTACAATTTATTTTGTTTTGCTATAAAAAACATGCTCAAAAATCGATGAAAAACATTTTAGATTTTTATTGTCTAAAAAGGGAAAGTCGAATGATAAAACCTATATGTATATGAGAAATATGGATTTTTATTAACGGTATTTTGCCATAAATTCCTCTGCTTTTTCAACCATATTGTAGCTTCCACAAAAGAATGGAACTCGCTGATGTAGTTCTGTTGGTTGAATTTCCATTATTCTTCCAAAACCATCTGAAGCTTTTCCGCCGGCTTGTTCTGCAATAAATGCCATTGGATTGCATTCATAAAGCAAACGCAATTTTCCTTTAGGTGATTTAGAACTTGTAGGATAAATATATATTCCACCTTTAATCATATTTCGGTGAATATCGGAAACTAAACTTCCGATATATCGCGAGGTATAAGGTCGGTCTTCTTCTTCTAATTGACAATATTTGATATAATCTTTAACGCCTTGCGGAAAATGCACATAGTTTCCTTCGTTGATAGAATATATGTTTCCATCTTTCGAAAATTGCATATTAGGATGTGATAAGTAAAAAGTACCAATGGCTGGATTCAAAGTGAAACCATTAACACCATGGCCAGTTGTATAAACTAACATCGTTGAAGTGCCATAAATAACATAACCCGCAGCCACTTGATTTATTCCGGGCTGAAGAAAGTCTTCCAAAGTAACTGGAGTTCCATTAGGAGTAACTCTTTTATAAACAGAAAAAATAGTTCCCACAGAAACATTCACATCAATATTAGAAGAACCATCCAATGGATCCATTAACACAACATATTTATTATTATGGCCTTCGTCTAATCCTTTTACCGTAATAAAATCATCACTTTCTTCAGAAGCTATTCCGCATACAATTTCACGATTAATTAAGGTTTGTATAAAAATTTCATTGGCATAAACATCCATTTTTTGTTGGTCTTCGCCTTGAATATTTTGCTCTCCAATTGAACCAACAATGTCTACCAAACCAGCTTTATTTACTTTGTAGTTTACGACTTTGGCAGCAAGCCGAATCGAGTTAATGATTTTCGATAATTCCCCTGATGAATACTGATGTGCCTTTTGGTTTTCAATAATAAATTCCCCTAAGGTTCTGTTGCGTTCTTCCATTACGAAATCATTGTAGTTGTTTGTGCAAATATCGATAAATTTGAGAAAGAAAAAATCTATTTCGAGAAGAAATTAATAATTGTATTTTTGTAACCTGAGGCCATTGGCCGAACTGTTACGAAGTAAAAAAATTTTACCCAAATGAACATCCGAAAAGGAGAAAAAAAAGATATGAAAGCGGTTCTTGAACTAATTCAGGAATTAGCCACTTTCGAAAAAGAACCTCATGCTGTTGAGGTAACTGTCGCCGATTTGGAGAATGACGGATTTGGTGAAGATCCATTATTTTATACTTTCGTTGCTGAGGTAAATGGTAATATTGTTGGTATTGCACTTTACTATTACCGCTATTCTACCTGGAAAGGTAAGACCATACATCTTGAAGATTTGATAGTAAAGGAAGACATGCGTGGCAACGGTGTGGGTTTTAAATTGTACGCCAAAATTATTGAACAGGGGAAAATCGACAAAGTACGCCGGATTGAGTGGGCCGTTTTGGATTGGAACATAGCAGCGATAGAATTTTACCAAAAATCCGGGGCAAAAATCTTGGAAGACTGGCGCTTGGCGCAAATGGACGAAAACGGAATAAATGAATTTTTAAGTAAATTATAAATGAGAATATTCAAATTTGGTGGTGCATCTGTAAAAGATGCCGATGGGATAAAAAATGTATTCAGTGTATTGGAAAAAGTAGGTCATGAAGATACCCTTTTGGTAATTTCCGCTATGGGAAAAACTACAAATGCGTTGGAGTTGGTTATCAAAAATTATTTTGAAAAATCAAACGAACTGCACTCGTCTTTGCAGGACGTTCGTAAATACCACAATCAGATTTTATTGGATTTATTTGATGATGAAAACCACGATGTATTTTATACAGT
>CANKLK010000184.1 GCA_947482805.1 Flavobacteriaceae bacterium | reverse complement strand
GCTGGAATTCTTGCAGCTAGAATAATTGGAAGTTTCGATAAATCAATTCAAGAAAAATTAGATGCCTACGCACTAACAATGAAAGAAACCGTAATTAAAAGCGGTGAGAATTTATAGTTTTATACTACAAACTAGTTATACAACAAATATTTCTTGCGGATATCTAAAAATTTTTCCAAGCCTGGCCTCCAAGTTTCTCGTATATCTTTAACCGACCAACCTTTAAGTAATTGATCTTGTAAGGAAGAATTTCCAGATAAAAGATTAAAAAAATTAGGGTTATCAATAAATAGAATAGAATCCCCTAAGAAATCACGAGCTTGAATTAAGTAATCTAAGTTGATTTGATTAGGTCTTTCAAGTTGATTTTTTGATAAATCAAAACCATAACAAAGACGATTGATTTGTGGAGGATTTTTAGCGCCAACTTTAGAAATTGGAGTAAAAGAAAAATAGTTTTTAGGGAAATTTGGATGTCCATAAACTTCAAATGGCGTATTTGTTCCTCTTCCAACACTTACAGTAGTAGCTTCAAATAAACATAAACTTGGGTATAATGCAATTGCTAGTTCAGATTTTAGATTTGGAGAAGGTGCAACAGGTAATTTATAGCTTGTTTCATGTGTGTAATTTATACAAGGTATTACCCAAAGATTGCAATTTAATTGCTGATCTAACCAAGCTTCTCCGTTTATCATCATAGCATATTCTCCAATGGTCATTCCATAAACAATTGGTACAGGATGCATACCAACGAATGATTTAAAAGGGAGTTCTAAAATTGGACCGTCAATGTAATTAGCGTTTGGATTGGGGCGATCTAAGACAAGTAGTTTTTTAGTTTGTTCAGCACAAGATTCCATAACATAATGTAAAGTTGAAATATAGGTGTAGAAACGTACGCCAACATCCTGAATGTCAAAAATTACAATGTCAATATCTGCAAGCTGACTTTCTGTTGGTTTTTTATTATTTCCATAGAGTGAGATTATTGGGATGCCCGTTCGTTCATCAACTGAATTGCCAATTTTTTCTCCGGCATCTCCTTGACCTCTGAAACCATGTTCAGGAGAAAAAACTTTCACGATATTTAATTTTAAGGCAAGTAAAGTGTCTACTAAATGTACATCTTTTAAAATTGAAGTTTGATTACATACAAGCGCTATTCTTTTTCCAACTAATGAATCCAAATAAATATCTAAACGATCAATTCCCAAAATTAAGGGCTTAGAACTTTTATGCTCTTGCAAGAAACTATTTTTATTACTAAGAGAATCAGAAGTAAAAATGCCATTTGATAGAATCTCAAGCTCGCCATTTGCATTTCTAGAACAAGAAAGTAGTAAAATGAATAAAATAGTTTCAAGACAGAGAAGCTTTCCGTATTTTTGGAAATTAAATCTCTTATTAGTGTCTTTTGAATTCTTCATATCAAAACGTTTCGTCCAAATTAAGACGCAAGATAAAAAAGTTTCTAAACCTATTATACTAATATCTGTCTTAAGTATTGCACTAGCAATTGTTGTTAACTTAATTACTATTGCTATTGTTACTGGATTCCAAAATGAAATTAGGAAAAAAGTAACTGGTTTTAATGCTCCATTATTTATCTCTAAAACAGGAAGTTCAAGTATTTATGAATGTGAACCTTTTAAGATAAACAAAAATAGTATTGCAAAAATTAAAAATATTGAGGGAGTAAAAGGAGTAACAACTATTTCTTATAAACCAGCTTTATTTCAGTCTTCAAAATTCTTGGATACAATTAAATTAGTAAATGGAAAAGATTCACTTATTCAAAGGCAAGAAATTTCTGGAGTAATGATGAAAGGAGTGCCTATGTCATATGATTGGGAATTCATTCAAAAACATTTAGTGAAAGGTCGAATTCCAAGATATAATAAAAATAACATTTCAAATGAAATAATTGTGTCCGAAAAAATCTGTAATAGTCTAAATTATAGCGTTTCCGATGAAGTAAGCTGTTTTTATGTAAAAAATCAACCCGTTTCAAGACGCTATAAAATTGTTGGTGTTTTTAATACTGGGCTTGAAGAATATGATAAGAAGATTGTTTTTTGTGATTTAAGAGAGGTTCAAAGATTGAATGATTACGGAATTACTTCGTCTATAGAAATTGATGACACACTCCAAAAATCAAATTCTATTTTAATAAAAGCTCAAATAAATGGAGGTGGAAGTAATTTAATGTACGACTGGGGTAAGGGTGCCGATATTTATTCTGGATTTTATTTAAGTGAGCTGAAAGACACTTTAATTCGTCTAATAACGTATACCGTAAATTATAAAAATAATAAATTAGATGCTCAAGATACCAGCTATCTATCAATAGATGTTACAAGTCCTTTGTTATGTAAAGAGCTTTCTCATGATGAAAATGGCTTGCTTCAAATACAAGAAATAGATTCCGATACATATAACCTAGAATCAACAAAAGGGAATGTTTCGATTAAAACAATTCCGGGAAAAGGAAATTCTGAAAATTATATCGCTGGATATGAAGTTTTTATATCTGATTGGAGAAACCTAGATCAAATAGAAAAAAACTTAAAGAATATGCTTGAAATGCGCCCGGATTCTGAAGGACAATTGATTCAAGTAAAGAGTATTTTGGACAATGAAAGTGACTTGTTTGCTTGGTTAAGTTTCTTGGATTTCAATGTGTATATAATTATTATTCTTATGCTTGTTATTGGAGTAATTAATGTTGGTTCTGCGATGCTTGTTATTATTGTTTTAAGAACAAACCTAATTGGTATTTTAAAAGCAATGGGGGCAACAAATTGGAGCATCCGTAAAATATTTTTATACCAAGCTGCTTATCTGATTTGTAAAGGGCTATTTTATGGGAATTTAATAGGAATAAGTTTATGTTGGTTGCAAAGTGCTTTTGGAATCATTGCTTTAAATCCTACAATATATTACATTGATAAAGTCCCAATGGAACTGACAATTTTTAATTGGATGGCAATTAATTTAATTACTTTCTTTGTCTGTATTGCATCTTTAATTATCCCAAGTTATGTCGTAACTAGTATAAGTCCTACTAAAGCAATCAATTTTAATTAAAAAAATGAATTTTAAGAATGGTGATAAAGTTTCTATTTTAAACGAAAGTGGATTTTTCTTGTTTATTAGAGAACAAAATAATAGAGGATTAATAGTAGATGAACATGGTTTTGAAAGAGAAATTGATAGTAGATTTTTAGTCAAGTTTAATCCAATTCCTGTCTCGCAAACCTATATAAAACAAGAAGATGAAATTCTAATAAAAAAAAGTGAAAAGCTTTATAAATCAATCCCAGAAATAGACTTACACATTGAGGTACTTTTAGAAAAAAGTTCTCATCTTAGTTCTCATGATAAATTTTTATTTCAAATTGAAAGCTTTAAAAAATTTACAAATCAAATGCTTCAAAAAAGACAGGTTAAATTTTTAGTCATTCATGGAGCAGGAGAAGGAAAACTTAAATCTGAAATTCAGTTCTTAATAAATAATAAAAAAGGGTTTAGGATACATGATGAGCATATTTCTGGAGGAAAAGTTGGGGCATCTCGAATTGAAATTTTTATAACTGAGGCGGAAGGATTTTAAATTTATATTGAAATATGACTAATCTTACTGAAAAAAAATTATAAAAAAATCGTTTTTTTAATTCAAAAATAGTATTTATTTATTTTTATCTATTCTTATTTTCATGACCTTGAGATTAATAAATATATGATTAATTTTACCTAAAACTAATCTATCTTTTAATAAAGGTAGACCACTATTTCGCTAGATTAAAAGTCTAAATATAATTTAGAAAATAGTGCGTTTTAATAAAAATAAACATGAAAAAATATCTACTCTTCTTCTTAATTCTTAGCGCTCTAAGATTTACTTATTCTCAAGTGAAACTTGATGCCCTAGATCGTGATGATTTAAAATTAATTCAAAGTAAACTTTCAAAGCAAAATTGGGAAGCAAACGAAGCGCAATTAGAAAGATATCCAATTACGAAAATCAAGCAGAAATTCTATTTTTCATTCCTTGGAAAAATAAATCAACAGTTTAACCCTCAAAATTTAAGTGATC
>CANKLK010000183.1 GCA_947482805.1 Flavobacteriaceae bacterium | reverse complement strand
TCTGCTAGATGATAATCCATACGAAGGGAAATTATACAAAGTAGACAAACCTGTTTTTCCATATGATTTAAAAGCGATGCTCGATAAAAACAACCCGAGTATTTTGAGAGCAACTCCTTTTGGAAATGATTATGTGGCCGATTTTGCTATACTAGCCATCGAAAAAGAATCATTAGGAAAAGATACTATTACCGATTTTTTAGCCGTGAGTTTTTCTTCTACCGATTATGTCGGACATATTCTCGGACCACGTTCTGTCGAATTGCAAGACACGTATTTGCGTTTGGACTTGACTATTGCTGACTTTTTAAACTATTTGGATAAAACGGTCGGAAAAGGAAATTATTTGGTTTTCCTGACTGCTGATCATGCCGGAGCAGAAAATGCCCGTTTCTTAAACGATAACAAATACGATGTCACAAATCTTGATGTCAAGGAGCTTGATAAAAATCTTGAGAAATTTTCAACGGATACTTTTGGTGAAGATTTAGTGCTGCGTTATGACAGCTTTAATTTGTTTTTTGATAAGAATAAAATCAAAGCCAAAGGTTTGGATTTGAGTAAAGTAAAACAGGCATTTAAAGACTTCTTAATGACGCAAAACTATGTAAAGCGCGTTTATACTGAAGAAGAGATTTTAGCAAATTCAGGAGCGGATTATCATCTGAATTGTATTGCCAAAGGATATGACGTGACCCAAAACGGAGATATGATTGTTTTGGATAAACCGGGTTATATTGAATATGGTCCAACCGGAACTTCACACGGAACAACCTATAGTTACGATACACATGTGCCGTTATTGTTTTATGGATGGAACATAAAAAAAGGCGAATGCCATGAGAAAAAGATAATCACTCAGATTGCACCAACTTTATCGCAGAAACTAAAAATAACGTTACCAAACGGAACAGAATCAGAGGTTTTGAATGAGATTTTGGAAAAATAAACAAAGATTTGTCTGATTAAAACAAAGTTTAATCCGTGAAAATTTGTGAAATCTGTGTTCTACACTTCAATCAATATCTGATTCTGCAGTAAATCTTCAAAGGTTTCGCGTACTCTAATCAAATGACCTTTACCATTTTTCCATAGCACTTCGGCAGGTTTGAATCGCGAATTATAATTGGATGCCATAGAAAAACAATAGGCCCCGGCATTCCTAAAACACAAAATGTCACCTTCGTGAATTTCGGCAATTCGGCGGTTGTTAGCAAACGTATCGGTTTCACAGATGTAGCCCACCACGGTGTAAAAACGCTCTTTGCCTTTTGGGTTAGAAATATTTTCGATAGCATGTTGTGATCCATAAAACATAGGACGAATTAAGTGATTGAATCCGCTATCAATTCCTGCAAAAACTGTAGATGTGGTTTGTTTTACCACATTTACTTTCGCTAAAAAATAACCTGCTTCACTTACCAAGAATTTCCCTGGTTCAAATGCTAAGGTTAGTTCGCGACCGTATTCTTTTTCAAAAGCCAGAAAGCGTTTGGTTAGTTTTTTTCCCAATTCTTCAATGTTGGTTTCGATATCCCCTTTTTTATAAGGTACTTTAAATCCGGAACCAAAATCAAGGAATTCTAAATTTTTAAATTGTTTGGCGGCATCAAATAATATTTCAGATGCGTACAAAAACACTTCAATATCCAAAATATCTGATCCTGTATGCATGTGAATGCCGTTGATGTTCATTTTGGTATTTTCTACGATTCGTAAAATATGTGGGATCTGATAAATCGAAATTCCGAATTTACTATCAATATGACCTACGGAAATATTCTCATTTCCACCCGCCATCACGTGTGGATTGATACGAATACAAACCGGAACTTTTGGATGTTTGGCACCAAAATGCTCTAAAACAGAAAGGTTGTCAATATTGATTTGAACGCCCATTTCGGCTACTTCTTCAATCTCTTCAAAGGAAACGCCGTTGGGTGTGAAAATAATTTTATCTGGAGTAAAATCCGCATGCAAACCTAGACGCACTTCCTGTATGGAAACGGTATCCAATCCAGAACCCAAATTTTTCAGCAGCTTTAAAATGGAGATATTCGACAAAGCTTTCATCGCATAATTAATTCGAAGTTTTTCTACTTTAAAAGCATTGGTCAATCGGTTGTATTGTGTTTCTATTTTCTCGGCATCATAAACATACAATGGATTTCCGAATGTTTCAGCTAAGTCTAGTAATTCTTTGGGTTGCATGATTTTATTTTTTTAACTTCGTTCAATTTGTCTCGTCTTTAAGACGTAACTCGGGTGGCAAAGATAGTTTATGGCGTCAGTTATGATAAAATATTTATGATTTTATGAAATTTTGATATGATTACAAATTTGGTAAATCACCATTTCCTTTGGTTGGTAAATTTGTGTAACCCATCAAATAATTGTCAACTTCTCTAGCGGCTTCTCGTCCTTCTGATATAGCCCAAACAATTAAAGATTGTCCACGTCGCATATCGCCCGCAGTAAAAATATTAGGAATATTGGTTTGATAGTTTTTGGCTTTGTAATTGTTTTTGAAATCAATCTCAATTCCTAATTGATCACTCAACGTTTTTTCTGGTCCAGTGAAACCTAGTGCTAACAAAGCTAATTCACAAGGCCATACTTTTTCGGAACCTTCTTTTTCAATAAGTTGCGGGCGTTCACCCGGAGTCATTTTCCAAGCCACTTCAACAGTTATCAAGCCGGTTAACTCTCCTTTCTCATTAGAAATAAATTCTTTGGTGTTGATGAGCCAGTTTCTATCGCAGCCCTCTTCGTGTGAGGAAGATGTTTTTAATTGCAAAGGCCAAAAGGGCCATGGCGTTTTTTCGCTTCTATATTCAGGGGGTTTTGGTAAAATTTCAAAATTCGTTACCGATTTTGCCCCTTGCCTGTTAGAGGTACCAACACAGTCTGAACCTGTATCACCACCGCCAATTACAATAACATTTTTGCCGGTTGCAGTTATTTGATTTGGAATAGTTTCTCCGTATAATGCTTTGGTTTGTTGAGTCAAAAAAGTCATAGCTTGTACAACACCTTTACTTTCTATTCCTCTTGTTGGAATGCTTCTTCGTTCGGTTGCCCCGCCACACAAAACAATAGCATCAAAAGAATTGAGTTGTTTTATACTATAATTTTCACCAACATTGACGTTGGTTTTAAACACAATTCCTTCTGCTTCAAGAATTGCAATGCGTCTATCGATGATGGCTTTTTCCAGTTTAAAATTTGGAATACCATAACGAAGCAAACCGCCAATAGCATTGTCTCTTTCGAAAACGGTAACCAAATGACCCGCACGATTCAATTGTTGAGCTGCTGCCAATCCGGCCGGACCAGAACCAATTACGACTACGGTTTTTCCGGTTCTTATTGCCGGTGCTTGTGGTTTTATCCAACCTTCGGCAAAACCTCTTTCCACTATGTTTTTTTCAATATTTTCAATCGCAACAGGTTCGCTGATAATGCCTAACACACATGATTTTTCGCAGGGTGCTGGACATAATCTTCCTGTAAATTCAGGAAAATTATTCGTTGATTGTAAAATATCTAAAGCACTTTGCCATTCTTCCTGATTCACCATGTCGTTAAAATCGGGAATTAAATTCCCCAAGGGACACGCACTGTGACAAAATGGAATACCACAATCCATGCATCTTGAACCTTGTTCTTTTATTTTTTGATTGGGTAACGGAATCGTAAATTCGTTATAATTTGAAACCCGTTCTTGAACAACCAAATTACTTTCGTCGGCTCTATCGTATTCTTTAAATCCACCTAACTTTCCCATCTTAATTTGCTATTAATGCTGCTATTTGTTTTTCCTCTGATAATCTTTGCAATGCTTTTTTATAATCGGTTGGCATTACTTTGATAAACTGTTTTTGCTGGTTTTCCCAATCGTCAAGCATCAGTTTTGCCAATGGACTGTTGGTGAAAAGCGAATGTCTTTTTATTAATCTTTTAAGCTGTGTCAAATCATGTTCATCCAATGTTTCCAGCTGAACCATTTCCATATTACACAAGCCTTTTTCAAACTGTTTTTTCTTATCAAAAACATAGGCAACGCCACCGCTCATTCCGGCAGCAAAATTCCGTCCTGTTTTTCCTAAAACAACTACAGTTCCGCC
>CANKLK010000182.1 GCA_947482805.1 Flavobacteriaceae bacterium | reverse complement strand
AAATACTAATTTAGCTACACTAACAAACAAATTTTAAACCACAATGAGAAAACACTTACTAATTTTGACATTGTTTTTTTGCAGCGTATCGTTTGCACAAAAAGTAGTTTCAGATTCAATTAAAAACACCGTATTAGACGAAGTTGTCGTTTCGGCATCAAGAACTCCTGAAAAAGTTTTACAGTCGCCAGTTACAATTGAAAGAATGGGACTAAAAGAGATTAAAAAAACAGCTTCTCCTTCTTACTACGACGGTTTAGAGAACCTTAAAGAGGTTCAAATGAACACCAGTAGTTTAACATTTAAATCAATCAACACTAGAGGATTTGCAACGGTTGCAAACGTTAGATTTATGCAATTAGTTGACGGAATGGACAACTCTTCTCCGTTGCTAAACTTCGTTTTAGGAAACATGATTGGAATTTCAGAAATTGACGTTCAAAGTGTGGAATTATTACCTGGAGCTTCATCTGCTTTATATGGTGCGAACGCTTTTAATGGTATTCTTTTTATGAACAGTAAAAATCCATTCACTAGCGAAGGGGTGAACGGTTATGTGAAATACGGTCAAACCAGCCAACTAGCTGCGGGTGTTAATAATTTTTCAGATTATGGCGTGAGAGTAGCTCATAAATTTAATAACTATTTCGCTGCTAAAGCTAATTATACTTACATGAGTGGTACGGACTGGTTCGCTACCAATTATGATGATAAAACGGTTGCTGGAAGAGACAGAAGCAACATCAATTATGACGGTATCAACGTATATGGTGATGAAGTTTCAACTAACATTAAAGGAGTAGGTCAAGGTTTAGCTGCTGCTGGATTAATTCCTGCTTCTGCAGTAAATTTATTGCCAGACACCAATGTAAGTAGAACTGGTTATAAAGAAATTGAATTAACAGACAACAAAGCATCAAACACTAAATTGGATTTCTCTTTACACTTAAGACCATTTGGAAATGAAAATTTAGAAGTTATCTGGCAAAGTAAATTTGGTTTTGGTAATGCCGTTTACCAAGGGGCTAACAGATACTACTTGAACAACTTTTTCATGCAACAACATAAATTAGAATTAAAAGGGAAGAACTTCTTCGTTAGAGGTTACACTACAACTGAAGATGGTGGAAATTCATACGACATGTTGTTTACAGGTATCAACATCAACAGAAAATGGAAAGATGATAGAACTTGGTTCGGACAATATGCTGGAGCTTATGTACAATCAACATTATTAGGTGCAACACCTACTGCCGCTCACCAAATTGCAAGAAATACTGCTGAAACTGGAAGATTAATTCCAGGAACAGATGCATTTAAAACTGCTTTTAGCCAAGTAACTTCAGAAGCTAGTGTGCTTTCAGGGTCTAAATTAGTAGATAACTCTAGAATTTATCATTCAGATGTTAATTACAACTTCAAAGACGTAATTAAATTTGCTGAAATTCAAGTAGGTGGATCTTACCGATTGTATGAATTGAATTCTCATGGTAGAATTTATACCGATGCAAATGGGCCCATTAATTATAACGAATATGGAGCTTACACTCAATTGCAAAAAAAATTAATGGAGGACCGTTTGAAACTTTCAGGGTCTATTCGTTACGATAAATCTCAAAACTTTCAGGGCAATTATTCGCCAAGAATCTCTGCTGTTTACTCCGCCGGGGATAAAAAACAACACAATTTCAGAGCTTCATTCCAAACCGGTTTTAGAAACCCATCCACTCAAGATCAGTACATCGGATTTAACGTAGGTAGCGCAATATTATTGGGTTCTGCTCCTGATAACTTAATAAGATATACAGAAACTTTAGCTGTTTCAACATCGGGTCAGCCATTTACAGGAGGGCCAACGGCAAATATTACTGGTTTAAATGCTTACAACAACTCCTACACAGCAGCTTCAGTAGCAGCATTTTCTGCCACTGGAAACCCAGCAGCTTTGAAAAAAACAAAATTAGATTATGTAAAACCTGAAGAGGTTAAAGCTTTAGAATTAGGATACCGATCAGTAGTTAATGATATTTCTGTTGATGTTAATGGTTATTATAACGTATATAATAATTTCATTGGAAACCTTAACGTTGTAGCACCTCTTTATGGATCAACACAAGATAATCCAAATATTCCCACCCCAACAAACTTGGCAACAGATTTAGGAGCCCGTTCAGTTTACGCTCTCGCTAACGGAGATTATAGAGCATTTCAATTGTATACCAACACTAAAATTGAAATTAAATCTCTTGGTTTTGGACTTGGACTTTCTAAAAAAGTATACAAAGATTTCGAATTTGGTGTAAACTATAACTATGCTGAATTTGATTTTGATAAATCTCAAGACCAAAGTTTCGAAGCTAGTTTCAATACTCCAAAACATAGAGTAAAGGCTTCTATTGGTAACGAAAAATTATTCAAAAACTTTGGATTTAATATTAGCGGAAGATGGAATACTGAATATATATGGGAATCTACAATGGTTGACGGTGTAATTCCTGAAGCTACTGTAATTGACGCTCAAGTAACTTACAATGTTCCAAGTATGAAATCTTCTTTCAAAATTGGTGCGGCTAACTTAGGAGGAAAAGAGTACTTCCAAGTATTAGGAGCTGGATTAATAGGGCAACAAGTTTTTGCTTCTTGGACTATTAAACCATAATTATTAATAATATAAAAACATACGTTATGATAAAAAATTTCAAATGGGTTGTACTGGTTTCCTTAACCTTTATAGCATGTACAAATGACGATACAACTACTACTGGCGAAACACCAGTAACTGCAGGTACCGCTGATTTCTCAAGATATGTAGCCTTAGGAGATTCTTTTGCTGCTGGATTTTCTGATGGAGCATTATTTAAAAAAGGGCAAGAAAATTCTTACCCTAATTTACTAGCGCAACAATTTGCTGCCGCTGGTGGAGGTGTTTTCTCAAGTCCTTATATGGCCGCAGATAATGTGGGCGGGTTCTCAGCTGGAGGCGTTCAAGTAGCTTCTCAAAGATTGTATCTTGAAACTTCAACAAATACTCCGACTCCAGTTCCTGGAGTTTCAGCAAATACGCTTACAGAGCGTTTAACTGGTTCTTTTAACAACATGGGTATTCCTGGAGCTAAAAGTTTCCACTTACTTTTCAATGGTTACGCGCCGTTAAACCCTTATTTTAAAAGAATGGCGTCGGCTACAACAGCTACGGTTTTAGGAGATGCGTTGTCTCAAAACCCAACGTTCTTCTCTTTGTGGATTGGTGGAAATGATGAGTTGGGTTATGCTACTAATGGTGGTGTTCCAACTTCACAAGATGCCGTAAACGGAAATGATTTAACTCCAACCGCTAATTTTACGGCGGCATACAATACTTTAGCTACTCAGCTTTCAGCAAATGGAAGAAAAGGAGTAGTTGCTAATTTACATTATGTAACTGCTTTACCTTATTTTACAGCTGTTCCTTACAATGCAGTTCCCCTTAATGCTGCAACTGCAACACAATTAAACAGTGGATATGCTGCCTACAACGGAGGTTTAGCAGTAGCTCAGAGTGCTGGATTAATTACTGCGGCTGAAAAAACAAAAAGAACGATTACTTTTGCAGCGGGTCAAAATGCGGTTGTAATGGTAGATAGTTATTTAACTAATTTAAGTGCTCTTGGTTTGCCTTCTTACAGACAAGCTACAAGTGCAGATTTATTAGTATTGCCTTCCAGATCAATCATTGGAACAGCAGTAGGTGGAAATCCAGCTCAAGTAAATGGAGTTTCTGTACCTTTGGAAGATAAATGGGTGCTTTCATCTGATGAAGTTGCTGAAGTTAAAACAGCAACTGATGCTTACAATGTAGTGATTCAAGCTGCCGCAACTGCTAACAATTTAGCCTTTGTTGATGCTAAATCGGTAATGAATCAATTAAGTACTACTGCTGGATTAAATTTCAATACATATACCATGACTTCAACGTATGTAACTGGAGGATCGTTCTCTTTAGATGGGGTTCATCCAGGTGCTAGAGGGTATGCTTTAATTACCAACTTATTTATTGATGCAATTAATGCTAAATACGGTTCTACCTTGAAGAAAAAAGACGGTAGAGACTATCAAATTTTATATCCGAAAGTAATCAACTAAATTATTTTTCAAAACTATTTGAAGAGTCCAAAATTAATTTTTTGGACTCTTTT
>CANKLK010000181.1 GCA_947482805.1 Flavobacteriaceae bacterium | reverse complement strand
GTTGGTTTGTTAAAAATCTCTTTCCACATTAGGAAATACTTTCCTATTTGCGATAAATAACGGATTAGCATCATGAGTTAAAAATATTGTCAAAAATAGGGATATTAATTTGAAAATGGATTAATTTGAAAATTTGAAAATGACTTAACCTACATCTTACATTTTTAAATCCACAAAACTTCAAATTAACTTTTTCTTCATCTTTTTCCAGCGGTAATCACGAATGAATTTAGCTTGTTCTGCTGTAACCAAAAGTGGTTTTTTTGCTGATTTTGCTTTCCAAAAACCATTTATATAATCGATAAATAATAAAGGTTTTCCTTTTCGCATAGCTAGTTTTAGCGACGCAATAGCAGTAATAATAAGTCCGTAACCTAAACTATAAAAAGCTTCGCCCTGTTTGAAACGCGCTGTTTTGTTGTAATTGGCGCCAGTTGGTTTTAGGTGTTTTACTTTCAAATTTTCATCGGTGACCACTTTCCAATTGTAAAATTTGCAAAGTAACTCATCAACAGTGTCCCAACCCATAGCCGGTTTCAATCCACCAATTTGTTGGAAGCATTCTTTGCGATATGCCTTAAAAGCACCACGAATATGATCTTTATCGGTTAGGTTTTCTAAAATCCAATCACCATTTTTTTCTATGTAAGCAAAGCCTCCAACCATCCCAATTTGTTTATCTGATTTGAAATGAGAAATTACAGTTTCAAAATAATGGCTTGGAAAAATCAAATCGGCATCCGCTTTTACAATGAAATCGTAATTTTCATCTACTGTGTCTAATCCTTTTTGAAACGCCTGAATTACTTTGCTTCCGGGAAGATGAATGGCTTCGGATGTTTTATTCACTAATGATATAAACGCAAACTCCTTGGCGAAAGCCAAAACAATATCAGCTGTTTTATCAGTAGAATTGTCATTGACCACTACTATTTTTTTAGGCAAAACAGTTTGCTCCACTAATGACTGTAAAGTCAGTGTAATAAATTTTTCTTCGTTGTGAGATGGAATAACGATGTAGTAGTTCATAGGAAAATAGTCTTTTCTCTTTTTTCTATTATCTATTTTCTCTTTTCGGCATAAACAATATAATATCTCGGTGTGAAATACCTCAATAATGGACGGAAACCAAGCTTTTTAACCGGATGTGTGAATTTTTGTCGGTCGATAATTTTCCAACCTGTTTTTTCCAAAAGCCAATCCAATTGCCAATCTTCAAATTCGTGGTAATGTCTGTCCCATTTATCGGTTTTACTTCTGTAAGCAGGAGAAAACCATAATCGCAGTGGAATTGAGATTAATAATTTGTCACATTTAACATTTTCTAAAACGGTATAAGGATTTAACAAATGCTCAAAAATTTCAAAACCGGTAAATACATCATATTTTTGATTTTTCAAAGCACTTTGGTCGTTATCTAAATCTTCTCCTTTGGTATTGATAACGGAATAACCATTCTCCTCCATGATTTTTGAAAATGGATTGGGTACTCCAAGGTCAAAAATGGTTTCTGAAGCTGTAACGTGTTTTTGCAGAAAAGCTAACGTTAAAATAAAGCGTTTGTTTGGATAGGTCTTCTCGTACATGTAAAAAGTTTGTGGTTTATAGTTTGTGGTCTTAACAAGGCAAAATTAACTATAAACCATAAACCATAAACTATAAACAGTTAAAAATTACATTTTATAAACGATAGCGTTGACATTCATTCCGGCTCCAACCGAGGCGAAAAGAATAATATCACCTTTATGAATTGAATGGTTTTCAAGATTGCCTTTTACTAATAAATCATATAATGTTGGAACGGTTGCCACACTTGAATTTCCTAATTTGTGAATACTCATAGGCATAATTCCATCCGGTGGTGTTTGTCCGTGAAGTTTATAGAACCTTTGAATAATTGCTTCATCCATTTTTTCATTAGCCTGATGAATAAGTATTTTTTTTATCTGGCTAATATCGATGCCGCTTTTCTCCAGACATTCTTTCATGGCTTTTGGAACATTGCTCAATGCAAATTCATAGATCTTTCTGCCGTGCATTTTGATGTAGCGTACATCAGGATCATGCGCTTTGTTGAAAGAATTTCCAAAAAATAGATAATATGCTTCATCATAGGTGAAAGTAGCCGATTCGTGGGCCAAAATTCCGCCATCTTCATCGATCGCTTCAATAATAGTAGCACCTGCACCATCAGAATAAATCATGGAATCTCTATCGTGCAAATCAACTACACGGGAAAGGGTTTCTGCACCAATGACTAGACATTTTTTAGCCATACCTGCTTTTATAAATGCTTGTGCCTGAATAACACCTTCAACCCAACCCGGACAGCCAAAAAGCATATCATAAGCCACACATTTTGGGTTTTTTATACGCAAATCAAACTTTACTCGTGTTGCCAAACTTGGTAACGAATCGGTTTGAATAGCTCCTTTTTTTACGTTGCCAAAGTTGTGAGCAAAGATGATATAATCCAATGTTTCGAGATCAATTTTTGCATCTTCAATTGCTTTTTTTGCTGCGATAAATGCAATATCAGAAGTTTGTAAATCATCAGTAACATAACGACGTTCCTGTATACCTGTTATTTCTAAAAATTTTTCTGCAACAATATCATTTGGATGAGGAAATGGCGTTCCGTCATCGTTCAGAAAAACGTGTTGAGAAAAATTTTTATTAGATACTATTTCAGTTGGGATATAACTTCCTGATCCGGTTATTTTTATATTCATTATTTTAAATATTTCTTTGCGAAATTAAAAATAAAAGCTATTAATTGTTACTAAAATAGTAAGAAACAAGATTAAATTATGAATATTCTTAATATTGAATACATATATTATGAAAATCACATTTTTTTGCCTTTTTCTTGGGCAATTTTTATCTGCATTATTGTTCCAATGTTCAATGCTTGGGTTTTTATTTGTTCTGCTTTTTCGCCTTTAAAGTTTTCATCAACACTATTGTAAAAATGATTAAGCCAGATTTTGAATAATTCAGGAGTTAAATGTTCTTTATCATTAACATCCAAATGAATTTGAGTCAAATTTTTAGTATAACCTCCGGTTCCGAGTATGGCTTGCGACCAAAATGTAACTAAAATAGGGAGGTGCTCTTCGATTTTAATCTTAACAACATCAGTAAAAATATAACTGATGGAATCATCCGAAAGCAATTTTTTGTAAAACTCATCTACCAGTAAATACAAGTCGTTTTGGTTTTGAATATCATTCATCTTTTTTGTGATAAGGTCATAAAGTCAAAAGTCGAATGTCAAGTGTTTTTATACTTCATGACATTCGACTTTAAGATGTTACGACTTTTAATTTTACATATATGCTTCGATTGGCGCACATGAACAAACTAAATTTCTGTCGCCATAAGCGTCATCTACGCGACGCACACTTGGCCAGAATTTATTATCATGAATATAATCCAACGGATAAGCTGCTTGCTCACGAGTGTATGGGTAAACCCAAGTATCAGTTGTTAGCATGGCTAAAGTATGGGGAGCATTTTTCAATACGTTATTAGTGTCATCAGCATTTGCTCTTTCAATTTCTTTACGGATAGAAATCATCGCGTCACAAAAACGATCTAACTCGGCTAAATCTTCTGACTCGGTTGGTTCTATCATCAAGGTTCCTGCTACAGGGAAAGAAACGGTTGGTGCATGAAAACCATAATCCATCAAACGTTTTGCTATATCAGTTACCTCAATACCATTTTGTTTAAATGATCGGCAATCCAAAATCATTTCGTGTGCGGCACGCCCCATTTCACCTGAATATAAAACCGGATAGTGTTCTTCTAAACGAGCTTTCATATAATTGGCATTCAAAATGGCATGTTCAGTTGAACTTTTCAATCCTTCAGCTCCGAGCATTTTGATATAACCGTAAGAAATTAAACAAACCAAAGCCGAACCATATGGCGCAGCAGAAATAGCTGTTATTGCTTGGACTCCGCCAACTGGAATAATTGGATTCGTTGGTAAGAATGGAACTAATTTTTCGTTGACACAAATTGGTCCAACGCCTGGTCCGCCACCGCCATGAGGAATCGAGAAAGTTTTGTGTAAGTTCAAGTGACAAACATCAGCGCCAATAGTTGCCGGATTAGTTAGTCCAACCTGTGCATTCATGTTCGCGCCATCCATATAAACCAAACCTCCGTTGTCGTGAATGATTTTTGTAATTTCGCAAATCGCACT
>CANKLK010000180.1 GCA_947482805.1 Flavobacteriaceae bacterium | reverse complement strand
TATGACAAAAGGCACTTGTTTACTCTTGCAGGCGAACACAAATCTTATACAGCCGGCATCGATAAATTGATTGTTGAATATAAAGGATTCAGGATTTGTCCACTGGTTTGTTACGATTTGCGTTTTCCTGTTTTTTCCAGAAATGAAGAGAATTATGATGTCTTACTATATGTTGCCAATTGGCCAAAACCACGCGTCAATGCTTGGGATATTTTGCTAAAAGCAAGAGCTGTAGAAAACATGTGTTACACAATTGGCGTAAACCGAATTGGAAATGACCATAACAAACATAGCTATGTTGGGCATTCTCAGGTTGTTGATTTTCTTGGGGATTATATTTTAGAACCACAAGAAGCAGACGCTGTATTTATTGTAGAATTAAATAAAGCTAAACTTATCGAGACACGAAATAAGTTAGCTTTTCTGTATGATAGAGACAAATTTATTTTGCAATAGAATTTGGTTATTGTTTTTCACCATTAAGAAGTTAAGTGAAAAATTAAGTAAATTAAGACTTAATGAAATCTTACCGTCTTAATTTCTTAATGTTAAATAGTACTATTTTCCTAAATTAAACGGTTGTTCCACATCCCAATTAGTTCGAACATCAATTTCTTTTGGAAAATAAATGACCTCTTCGCTTTGGCGTTTTTCCATAAAACTTCCGGTGTCCCATACTTTGTTTTTATTATCATCATAAATAATACGCAACGTATATTTATCGGGTTCAAGTGCTAAAAACTCAACAATTGGATTGTTTTCTGTATAGGCCGTTGCCATAATTTTTCCGGTTTTATCTGTAAGTTCAACAATAATTGGAAATCTTTTTGAATTTTCTAAAACCACCTTTAAATTACCATAATCAGATGCATTTTTAGTAGCAATTCTATAGGTCAGCGTGTCATTTGCTTTCTCATAAAAATCGGTTAAAGCACCAGGCATTAATTGAATTTTATATTTTTCTAAAGGATCTTTGTTGAAATTAAAATACAACTTTTGTTGAAAATCATCATATTCCGTTTCAAACGGAACAGCAATAGAATCTTTATTAAAAACAGCAATTTTTGATTTGTCAAACTTCACTAAAGGAATCGAACTACTAATAGCAAAACGCTCTCTTAAAGGAAGCATACCTGAAAAATCAGGACTTAAGCTCAACGTGTCCGTTTTTTGCTTTTTCATATTAATTGTAAACTCTTTTTTGAAATTGTCTTTTTCAACAGCAACATACAAAGAGTCTGCTTTTATGGGTTTAAACCAAACCTGAACGGAATCCTTTTTAGGAAATTGAGTAACCAAAGTCGGAATAATCTCCGAGCCATGTTTTAAGGAAACCTTCATGCTTTTTGGATTGCCTTCATAGCCCATTATTATTTTATTACCCGAACCTTGTGTTGGCTTAATAGCTTTGAAAGGCAGTTTTTCTTTGAACAAGTCGAGTTCAAAAATAGTATCGTTTGGAATCGTGATGTATTGTTTTTGGAAACCAATTTTATCCGATTTTGGATTGAATTTATTATTTCCGTTATCTTTCAACGCTAACAAAAGATATTTTCCTGCTTTAATATTTTCAATAGTAACAACTTCCAAACTGTCTAAAGTATTGGTGATGTATCTCGGAGATTCTTTGTATATCGTAGAATCATTAAACTTCTCATTAATTTCATATAGCATCACCGAAACGAAATTATCTACTTTCTTTTCCAAAGCATCTTTCACCTTCACATTTATTTTCAAAGAATCGATATAAGCTCCGGTTGAAAAAACATATTTGAATTGCTGATACGGATTCCCTTCGTTGTTATCTTCAATACTTTGTCCGAAATTGAAACTATAAGTAGTATTTGGTTGAAGCGTGTCTTTCAGTTTAATTGTTAGTATTTTGCTAGCCGTTTGTGGTAAAATTTCCGGTTGATTTTTCATTGGAGGAGAAATAATCAACTGTTTATTTATGTTTTTTAACTTTACATATTCATCAAAAATCAATTTGATTTCTTTGCCATTAAAATTAGTCGAGAAATTTTTAGGAAAACTTGCTTTTAAAACAGGAGCTATTGTGTCTTTATCGCCGCCGGTAATCGAACCACGCTTGGCACAACTCATCATTAGCAACATAAAAACAAAGAAAAAAAACTTGAAAATAAATTTTTGCATACTGCTGTTTTATCAAAGCACAAAATAACAATTATATTTACTTTGAATGAAATGTTTTTGAGGAAACTTAACATTTAGTGGTGCGACATCGCCATGCATACAACACTGATTTTAGCATTTGGAATTTTCAAAATGGCTCGACTGCAAGCCTCAAGTGTTGAACCAGTAGTAATCACATCATCAATGAGCAAAAAATGCTTGCCATGATAATCTTCAGAAAAAGAAACATCAAAAGCAGTCGAATTCATATCAGCTCTTCCTAAAAAATCTTTTTTAGTCTGAGTTTTAGTGTATAATTTTCTATATAAAAGTTCATTGTTATATGGAATTTCAAGTTTTGAAGATAAGGCTTTGCCAAAACCTTCTACTTGATTATAACCTCTTTGGCGAAGTCGCGTTTTATGCAGAGGAACAGGTATGATATAATCAATTTTTTTAATTTGTTCCAGATGTTGTAATTCTTCGCTATACCAATTGCCAATGACTCTCCCGATTTCTTCTTGTCCATTGTATTTTAATTTATGTATGATCTCTTGTACAATGCCTTTTTTATGGAAATAAAACAAAGCAGAACCAAACTCTAACGGAATTCTGCCATAAAATTTTTGAATCACTTCGTTTTCTTCAATTTTATGATGATTCGTTAACGGGATTTCATGGCGACATTGCGTACAAATTACTTTTTCGGCACTCAATAAAAACGAATGACAACCTGCGCAAGACTTTGGGAAAAATAGGTTAATAAGATATTGAATCATAAAAAAAGAAATTTTCTTACATAAAAGTATAAAAAAATGTAATTCTAATTGTTTTTTAATCAATTTTTTAAAATCCGTTTTTATATTTTTGCAGCATTATGGCAAAACAAGAAGATATATTTAAGAACGTAGTTTCGCACGCAAAAGAGTACGGATTTATTTTTCCGTCAAGCGAAATTTACGATGGTTTGAGCGCAGTCTATGATTATGCTCAAAACGGAGTAGAATTAAAAAAAAATATTAGAGAATATTGGTGGAAAGCAATGGTGCAGATGCATGATAACATTGTCGGTTTAGATGCCGCAATCCTTATGCATCCAACCACATGGAAAGCTTCCGGTCACGTTGATGCGTTTAACGATCCCTTGATTGATAACAAAGACTCTAAAAAAAGATATCGTGCCGATGTTTTAATTGAGGATTATGCCGAAAAATTAAACCTGAAAGCCAAAAAAGAAATCGAAAAAGCCCGTGAGCGTTTTGGCGACTCTTTTGACGAAGAGCAATATAAAACAACCAATCCAAGAGTGATGGAATACCTTTCGAAAGAAAGAGAAATTCTAGAAAGAATGGGCCGTTCTTTAGGAAACGGAGATTTGGAAGATGTAAAAAACCTTATCGAAGAATTGGAAATTGCCGACCCAGAAACCGGTTCAAGAAACTGGACAGAAGTGCGTCAATTTAACCTAATGTTCGGAACAAAATTGGGAGCTTCTGCCGAGAATGCTATGGATTTATACTTGCGCCCGGAAACCGCACAAGGAATTTTTGTGAATTTCTTAAACGTACAAAAAACGGGTAGAATGAAGATTCCATTCGGGATTGCACAAACCGGAAAAGCCTTCCGTAACGAGATTGTGGCACGTCAGTTCATTTTCCGTATGCGTGAATTTGAACAAATGGAAATGCAGTTTTTTGTGAAACCGGGCGAAGAAATGAAATGGTACGAATACTGGAAAACCACGCGTTTAAACTGGCACTTATCCCTAGGATTAGGCAAAGAAAACTATCGTTTCCATGACCATGAAAAATTAGCACATTATGCCAATGCCGCAGCCGATATTGAGTTTAATTTTCCATTCGGATTCAAAGAATTGGAAGGAATTCACTCGAGAACCGACTTCGATTTGAAAGCTCATGAACAATATTCAGGTAAAAAATTACAATACTTTGACAACGAAACCAATTCAAATTATGTTCCTTATGTAGTAGAAACTTCAGTTGGATTGGACCGAATGTTTTTGGCGGTTTTTGCTACATCATTACAGGAAGAAACTTTAGAAGATGGTTCAACCAGAACCGTTTTGC
>CANKLK010000179.1 GCA_947482805.1 Flavobacteriaceae bacterium | reverse complement strand
TTACAACCGCTTCTAAAATCCCGAAAGAAATTGGTCCAGAATATGTAAAAGCACTACACTATTTAGGTGCTGATAATGTTGATGTTTTAAATATTGAGCGTCGCGAACAAGCTTCTGAACCTGAAGTTATAGATCGTTTGAAAGCTGCAGATGTAGTTATGTTTACCGGTGGAGATCAATTGCGATTGACATCTATACTTGGAGGCACTTTATTTCATGACATTTTATTAGACAAATATCACAACGAAGACTTTGTATATGCAGGAACTTCTGCCGGTGCTGCAGCGGCTTCAAATAACATGATTTATCAAGGAAGCAGTAGTGAGGCTTTGTTGAAAGGAGAAGTGAAAATTACAAGCGGTTTAGGCTTAATTGACGGTGTGATTATCGATACGCATTTTGTGCAACGTGGACGAATTGGACGTTTGTTTCAAGCGGTTGTAGGTAATCCAAAAGTTCTTGGAATCGGACTTGGAGAAGATACCGGTTTATTGATTACGAACAATTCTATGATGGAAGCAATTGGTTCAGGATTGGTTATTTTGGTTGACGGAAAAGAAATAAAAGACACTAATTTAACGCAAGTTGAATTAGGACAACCTATATCAATAAATCATTTAGTAACTCATGTGATGAGTATTAATGATACTTTTGATTTGACTACTTTCAAAATGACTATAAAGTCTTCACAATACGTTTAAAAAGTTTGTTATTTATAGTTTGTGGTTTTTTGTTATAATCATGAACTATAAACTATAAACCATAAACTTTACAACAATGAAAGTTATCATTCACGGCGGATTTTTCTCGGAATCTTCTACTAATAACGAAACGAAAATTGCCAAACAGCAATCGTTACTTCGTATTGTTACAGATTCTTATGACTATTTGAAAACACATACCGCTTTGGAAACAGTGGTTTATGCCGTTTCACTTTTAGAAGATGACGAATTGTTCAACGCAGGAATTGGTTCTCAAATTCAGGCGGATGGTAAAATCAGAATGAGTGCTTCTTTGATGGATGGTTCAACTATGAAAATGAGTGGCGTTATCAATATTGAAGAAGTAAAAAATCCGGTGCAAGTTGCCCAAATTTTATTGAATTATGATGATAAAGTTTTGGGAGGTAGTGGTGCAACCAACTTTGCCAGAGCAAACGGATTTAAACAATTCTCTACCGAAATTCCACAACGACGTTCAGAATATGAAGCTAAATTGGCTGCTACACGAATAGGAACTGTTGGTTGTGTAGCTTTAGATGAGAATGGAAAAATTGCGGTTGCGACTTCTACAGGTGGAAAAGGCTTTGAAATTCCGGGAAGAATATCGGATTCGGCAACAGTAGCCGGAAATTATGCAAATGAATTTTGTGGTGTAAGTTTAACCGGAGTCGGTGAAGATATCGTGAGTGGTGCATTAGCAGCTAAAATTGTAACTCGTGTTACTGATGGTTTCACTTTAGAAAAAGCATTCGAAAAAACTTTTAATGAACTAAAACCTTTTGATGGTTTTGCGGGTGCAATTGCTATAGACAACAAAGGAAATATTTATCATCAGGATTCACACCCAAGTATGGTTTTTGCAAGTTTTGATGGAGTAAAGGAAGAAGTTTTTAATTAGAATTCCTTTTCCATATTTCCCAAAGAAATCGAAATCTGAATAATAGCCCCGATTGGAACTGGCTGCCATGCAGCGTGGAAAGCGGGACGACTGGTATATGAAAGACAAACGATGTGCTCTTAAATAAAAAAAATCCCAATCTTTCGAATGGGATTTCTATAAATAAGTAAGTTAAATAAGATTGTACAAACGTTTATTTTACTTTTTTAAGTACTGCTTTGAAAGCTTCCGGGTGATTCATAGCTAAATCGGCAAGAACTTTACGGTTCAATTCGATTCCGTTAGCTTTTACTTTACCCATAAACTGTGAATAAGACATTCCTTCTAAACGAGCTCCAGCGTTGATACGTTGAATCCATAAAGCACGGAAATTTCTTTTGTTCACTTTTCTATCACGGTAAGCATAGCACATTGCTTTCTCAACCGCATTTTTAGCAACCGTCCAAACGTTTTTACGACGACCAAAGAAACCTTTGGCTTGCTTCATTATCTTTTTTCTTCTTGCTCTTTTAGCAACTGAATTTACTGATCTTGGCATAATTTTTCTGTTTTTTTGTAGCAGGCGTACCGAATTTAATCAAGGTAACTTTATGGCCATACTCCAAGGTTATTTAAATAAATTTTAACCTAAAGGGTCAAGTTTACAGTTTTTAGTCTCAGTTTTCAGTTGTTACTGCTTACTGTGACTGTGACTGAATACTAGATTATCCTTAATTGTTGTTTGATGCTTTTCTCGTCTGTTTTGTGAACCAAAGCAGAGTGCGTTAAAGCTAACTTACGCTTTTTAGATTTTTTTGTCAGAATGTGACTTTTGAAAGCGTGTTTTCTCTTGATTTTTCCAGAGCCAGTTACTTTGAATCGCTTCTTAGCACTGGATTTTGTTTTCATTTTAGGCATTTTTTCCTAGATTATTTAATTTAACTTACTTACTTTTTTGAGTAGCTAAGTAGCTTAGTGGCTATGTAGCTATGTCTTTTTTCTCAGTAACTTAGTGACTCAGGCACCCAGTAACTTACTTCGTTTTCTTCTTCGGAGCAATGAACATTATCATTCTCTTTCCTTCTAGAATCGGCATGGCTTCCACTTTTCCGTATTCTTCTAGATCTTGTGCCAAACGCAATAATAGAATCTGACCTTGCTCTTTATAGATAATCGAACGTCCTTTAAAGAAAACAAATGCTTTCAATTTTGAACCTTCTTTTAAAAATTTCTCAGCATTTTTTCTTTTAAATTCATAATCGTGCTCATCAGTCTGAGGACCAAAACGAATTTCTTTCACAACAATTTGTGTAGACTTTGCTTTAAGTTGTTTGTCTCTCTTTTTTTGCTCGTAGATGAATTTTCCATAATCCATTAATTTACAAACCGGAGGAACTGCATTTGGAGAAATTTCTACCAAATCTACTTCTTGCTCTTCAGCTAAACGTAGCGCATCAGAGAATTTAAATACTCCAGGCTCAATGTTTTCTCCTACTAGACGAACTTCTGAAACGCCACGAATTAAATCATTTATTCTGTGTGCTGCTACTTTTTCTACTCGAGGACTATACCCTCTGTTGTTTCTTATTGCTATGACTTTATTTTTTTAATTAAACTTCGAATGTTTTTAATGTTTTTCCTATTTCTTCATTCACAATAGAGGAAAATTCTTCAATAGTTACCGAAATATTTCCTTTTCCTTCTTGACCGTGACGTCGAATAGAAATTGTATTATTTTTTTCTTCTTCTTCACCCACAATCAGCATGAAAGGTGTTTTTTGCATTTCTGCATCTCTAATTTTCTTGCCGATGGTTTCGTTTCGGTTGTCAATTAGGGCGCGAATTTCGTGATTTTCTAGCAAATCTAAAACTTTTTTGGCATATATTTCGTATTTCTCGCTCAATGACAAGATAATAGCTTGTTCTGGCATTAACCACAATGGGAAATTACCAGCAGTATGCTCTAATAAAATCGCAATAAAACGTTCCATTGAACCAAATGGTGCACGGTGAATCATAACAGGTCTATGTAGTTGATCATCCGATCCTTTGTAGGTCAAATCAAAACGTTCAGGCAAGTTGTAGTCTACCTGAATGGTTCCTAATTGCCATTGTCTCCCTAAAGCATCTTTTACCATGAAATCCAGTTTTGGACCATAAAAAGCGGCTTCGCCATATTCAACAACGGTATTCAAACCTTTATCTTTTGCTGCGTTGATAATCGCATTTTCGGCTTTTTCCCAATTCTCATCAGAACCAATGTACTTTTCTCTATTTTCTTGATCGCGTAAGGAAATTTGAGCCGTGAAATTTTCAAAACCTAACGAACCGAAAACATACAATACCAAATCAATTACTTTTTTAAACTCTTCGTCCAATTGTTCTGGCGTACAGAAAATGTGAGCATCATCCTGAGTAAATCCTCTAACACGAGTCAATCCGTGTAATTCACCACTTTGTTCGTAACGGTATACGGTTCCAAATTCAGCATAACGCTTTGGTAAATCTTTATACGACCATGGACGCACATTGTAAATCTCACAGTGGTGAGGACAGTTCATCGGTTTTAACAAAAACTCTTCACCTTCGGCTGGTGTATTGATAGGTTGAAAACTATCGGCACCATACTTGGCATAGTG
>CANKLK010000178.1 GCA_947482805.1 Flavobacteriaceae bacterium | reverse complement strand
TATTTTGAATTATTTAACTCGAAATCCGTTTTTAGATTATATGTTTTACTAACATCCTTGTCCAACCAGTTGAATATGGTAATGATAAGGCGGTCTTTGGTTTCTAATTTCCAAATGGTTGGAATGTCTACTCCCGAAAATAAATCGAGAGGAACGGCATGAACTCCAAGTTTGTTCACTGCGATAATTTCCCTATTTTTTAATAGCTCTAAACGTTCTGCGGGTAATGATTCGACTTTATCCCCAAAAAAGAAAAGTCCACCCATTATGGCTTCCAAAGTCATGTGACATTTTGCTTCATCAAATGAATACTGTGGAGAAACAAAAAAAGCATCTGGATCTACAATAGCTATGTTTTTATGAATATAATAGTTTTGTGATACGGCACGAGCGAATCGAATTAAGCCTTTTTCCACTCTTTCGTCCTCAATAGTCCCTAAGGTTTTACCATAGGTGATGTTGGTGTAGGGTTCTGTTTCTGATTTATATCCAGGATGATTGATGTCGTTGCCAATTCGGATGGCATCATAACATTCTAAAGCTCCAAATACATAACCCATACTTCGTGTCACGATTAAATCATCAGGTAAAGTACTTCTAATTGCACGAATCGTTTTATTGTGAGCTTGCATAAAAGTCATGGTAGAATCAAATCGCACACCTTCTTCTAAACCTCCATAAGTGTGGTCCCATTTCATAAACGAAGGCCTGTAGCCTTCAACGATTTGTTGGTATCTTGCTGCCGAAAAAGCGGGTACTTCAGGATGGCTTCCATCAACATAGACTGTTCCAACAGTTGTCGCCATTTCATCATCCCCTTTTGCAATTTTCTTATTATTTAATGGCTTCAAAATCCAATCAGGATGTTTTGAAGTAATTGGATCTTTAGGATTGGTTCGTAAAGGACTTACATGAAGACCAAAGTCAAGACCCAACTGATTTACATAATCTGACAGATATCGAATTCCATTAGGAAAAGTGACATCATTAACACTATAAAGACCAGGCTCTTTCCACCAGCCGCCATCAATTTGAATGGTTTTCCAACCGTACTCTTTCAAATTGGTATTTATAAAATTAGCAGAACTTAAAAACGTTTTTTCAGAAATCTTTCTATCATAGGAATGCCAAGAACTCCAACCTGCTTCTGGAAAGTGCATCGGTTTTCCTTTTCGTACATTTTCTCCCATAATTTTTCCAGTTTCCAACAATACATTTGTCGGGCGTTGGTTTTCCCAGTAACCAACCAAAAAAGCATCGGTAGTAACCGTATTTCCGGCAGGAACCCAAATTTTTTCTCTTTCGAAAATAGCACCACTTCGTGCAGAAACTTTTAGTTTATTGAAATCGTCTTTAACAGGTAATTCCCATTTGAAGTTATTGGGCCATAATTCACTCGCTATACTTGCAAAAGAAAAAGCACAATTTTTTTTGTCGTTGACCAACATACTTAACCAAACTCCGGTATGCGCTTTAGAGTACGTTCCTTCTTTTGCCTTTTTTGTATTCAATTGATACGGGTACATAAGACCCCCTGTATGTGGAGCTGAAGCACTTTCGGTAAAGACCATCCAATCTTTGCTATTGCCAGGCAAAACCATATTTTCTTGTGCGGAATTAAACAACTTGATTCCGCCTAATTTGAATTTCTCCGAAGCTTTTAATGAAGAGTTCATTACCAAATAGGGGCGTCCCTCCATTAATTCAAATACAATTGTAAAATTAGAAATCATGGGGTGGTCCTCGCAAATAAGATACAAATAGTCTACTTTGCCATTATAATTATTCACTTCACTCAATCGAGTCCCCTCTTTTTTCTCCCAACGGATATTTTTAAATTCACGAACTGATACCCATTTATCGTTGATTTCAATTTCAGGTATCAGTGCATTAATCTGGGCAAATTGTTTGTTCCATTGAATACTGTATTCTGGATTGCCATTGGAATATTTAATTAGGGGTTGGGCTAGAAGCTTTGGTAATATTAACACAAGAGCTAAACTGAAAACTATTTTTAATCTATTCATTACTTTATTATTTGATTTTAAGGATATATTGGTTTAATGCTTTTTTACTTTTTTTTATTTTAAATCAACAAGTTTGGCTCTCAAACATACATTCATAAAAGCAGCCGATGTCCATAGTTGTGATCCCGAACCCGAAATTAAACCTGAAGGCAATGGCACTTTCTCGTGAAACGAACCAAATCCGCCCCATTCTTTATCTCTTTTTTCAGAAAACTTAGTTCCCATTGTTCGTGCTAGTAATGCCGCATTGTAACCTGTATAGTCTTTGCCGTCTGTAATTTCCTTGGCTTGCAAGAAAAAAGTGTCGCAAAAGGGCCAAGCGGCAGCATTGTGATCCCCTTTTCCATCTCCTAAATAAGGATAAATTAAAGGAGTTCCGTATTGATTCGATGGATAATTTTCAATCGCTTTTCTGGCAGCTTCTCCCTTTACAATCCCAAATAGAATTGTAAAAGCAGTTCCCAGATTGTGTTGGTTGGGCAATACTTTTCCGTTTCTGTCTTTAAAGTAAGTAAAAGTGCCATCGGGCAATAGTAATTCTTTTAAAATCGCTTTTTTGAGTGACTCTGCTTTTTTGGTCCAAGATTTAGATTCTTCGGGTAGATTGCATTTTTTGGCAGCATTGGCAAGTGACTGCAACGCTTTATAATACAAGCAATTGGTTGAGGTACTTTTTAGCAATACGCAATCTGCTTGGGAATAACCTTCTGGATAGCCATCGGATTGCAAGTCCTGAAAAGTGTTTTGACCTTTGTACAAGCCATCTACTTTATCATACCAAGGAGCATAAAGGGTGTCAAAATTACTTTTCCCATTAGAGTAAAACCAATTCCAATCTGCCACTTCAGGATGCGTTTTAAACAAATCATCCACGGCCCATATCCATACTACGTCATCCGTACGACGGGTAATACTATTGCTTTTGAATTGAGCCATAATTTGTTTTCTATCGTCAGTAATTGCTTCCCAAGGAGCATCGATTTCTTTAACAACCTCTTCTGTAGCAACTTTGTATCCCATTTTAGACACTACATTTCGCGTTACACGAAGTGACGTCATCATTTCTTTGGGATACAAAGCATTGAGACCCAAAATACCTGCATAGGAAATATCGCGGCAATATACTCTGTCTGCATAACGACGTCCCGCAGCAAAATAGATTCCGTAATCGTTGGTAATCAAGTTGAGCTCGACATCATTAAGCGCAATTGCCCACATTTTTTTGGTTAGGGGTGTGGCCTCTGGCTTTAATGAAATAGTGTTTTTTGGGTTGACACTGGACAAATCGGCAGTTACAAAACGCCCTAACCCATCTTCTAAGGAATTGGCTTTTAATACCAATGGTCCTTTCTCGTACACAAATTTTTGACCGTAGGCAAAGGATGCAAAGAAAAAAATAGTTAGAAGAATAGGTAAAATATACTTTTTCAATTTCGCTTTTATAAATATCATAATAAATACAAATTAAAATGTTTTAGACAACTTTCGGTTATTCAAAAGGTCTCATGCACTTGGTCTTTTTGTTTCAAATATTTTTAATATTAATTATTCGCTATTTCTTTAGTATAATTTCAAAACAAAAAAGCCCCATCACATAAAATAATGAGGCTTTGAAATATAAAAACGAACCAGTTTCTACCAGAAAATAGAATATAAGGCAACCAGTATACCAGTTACTAATAAACTACCTGCTAAAAAGCCACTATTTACTTTAAACATAGAGGTTTCTATTTCTAATCCTTTAGATTTTATTCCTCGTTTTTGGTCAAATAAACTAATAACGATCATTACTGCCACACAGATTACAAATACAAATCCCATACGGTCAATAAACGGAATTTCATACAAACTTGTTCCATTCTCTTGAGGAACTAATACTGCGAAACCTGTTGAATTTAAAAATTCTAAATTCATCCAATTTGGTAAAAACTTAAATATTACTGACAATATAAAACCTCCAATGGTTGCAAACATGGCTGCATTAGAACTCGTTTTTTTCCAGAAGAATCCTAAAATAAACATGGCGAAAACCCCAGGGCTCACAAATCCAGTATATTCTTGAATAAATTCGAATCCTCCTTTTTTATCAATTCCTAGGTGTGGTGCAATAACTACCGCTAGCATCATGGCTATAAACACAGCCCATTTCCCTACTTGAACCATTTTCTGTTCACTACAATCTACATCAATTTTTTTCTTGTAAATATCCAATGTAAAAATGGTAGCAATACTATTTACTTTACCTGCT
>CANKLK010000177.1 GCA_947482805.1 Flavobacteriaceae bacterium | reverse complement strand
TTGCAATTTCTGTTCCAAATGTATTAAAACAAAAAAACCCAATCAAATTAATGACTGAGTTTTTATGCTATTAACCAACCAAAAAACTATAAATTATGAAAATTTATCCAAAAATATAAGGAAACCACTCCTCCCTTTTTAGATGACACAAATGTAGTTCATATCATTACAGAATTACAAGTGATTTATCAACTTTAACAATTAATTAGTAAAAAATAATGGCTTTAATGATTGCTTTTTAAATAATGTTCAAAGAAAATTAGGTTTTTACAAAGTCCCTCTAAGCATTTGTTCTCTTTCGATAGATTCAAATAGTGCTTTGAAATTTCCTGCTCCAAAACCTCTGGCACCCATTCTTTGAATAATTTCGAAAAATAAAGTAGGTCGGTCTTCAATAGGTTTTGTAAATATTTGAAGCAAATAACCTTCATCATCTGCGTCAATCATGATACCTAATTTTTGAAGTACATTTATGTCTTCTTTGAACTTGTGCATATGATCTTTCAGTCGTTCTGGAATTGCATCGTAATAGGCCTGTGGTGGCGTACTTAAGAACTCAATACCTCTAGAACGCATATCCGCAATTGTTTTGATGATATCATCTGTTGCTACGGCGATGTGTTGAACGCCAGAGCCTTCGTAAAAATCTAAGTATTCTTCAATCTGAGAACGCTTTTTGCCTTCAGCTGGTTCGTTAATTGGGAATTTAATTCTTCCGTTACCATTACTCATCACTTTACTCATCAAAGCCGAATATTCGGTTGTGATTTGCTTATCATCAAATGAAAGGAAGTTTACAAATCCCATAACATCTTCATACCATTTTACCCAGGTATTCATTTCATTCCAACCCACATTTCCTACCATATGATCTACATATTTCAAACCAACCGGAGCTGGATTGTAATCGGATTTCCATTCCTTGTAACCTGGTAAAAAAGCACCTTTGTAATTTTTGCGTTCCACAAACATATGAACCGTTTCTCCGTATGTATAAATTCCGGCTCGAACTACTTCTCCGTGTTCGTCTTTTTCTACTGTTGGTTCCATATATACTTTAGCGCCACGCTTGGTAGTTTCTTCAAATGCTGAACGAGCATCTTCAACCCAAAGCGCAATAATTTTTACACCATCACCATGTTTTTTTACATGTTCGCCAATTGGTGAATTGCTGTTTAATGCTGTAGTTAAAACCAAACGTATTTTGTCTTGTTTTAAAACATAGGATGCTCTGTCTTTCATTCCGGTTTCCAATCCTGCGTAGGCATGCGACTGAAATCCAAAAGCTGTTTTGTAAAAGTGAGCGGCTTGTTTGGCATTGCCTACATAAAACTCAACATAATCAGTTCCTAAAAGAGGAAGGAAATCTTGCGCTCCTTCAAATATTTTTTCTAGTCCGTATTCAACGGAATTTATTTCTTTACTCATTGTGTTAATTTGTTGATTCGGTTATTTGGTTATCCGAACGTTGGTGTTGGTTTTAACTTCTAGCCCTGATGGTAGCGGCATCCTTTTTGTTTTTCTTCAAAAACAAAAAGATATAGCGAACAGGCGAAGCAAATAGCTCCTCATTATTCTACCCAAGATTTATAATATTTCCCGTCGTCTAATGCCATAGCTTCTTCGGTTACCATCAATGGTCGAAAAGTGTCAACCATGACAGCTAATTCCTGAGTTTCCTTGTGCCCGATACTACGCTCCATTGCGCCTGGTGCTGGCCCGTGTGGAATTCCTTTTGGATGCAACGTAATATGCCCTTGTTCAATATTATTTCGTGACATAAAATCGCCATCAACATAGTATAAAACCTCATCACTGTCAATATTGCTATGATTGTATGGTGCTGGAATGGCTTTTGGATGGTAATCATATAACCTTGGACAGAAGGAACAAACCACAAAAGTCGACGTTTCGAATGTTTGGTGAACAGGTGGCGGCTGGTGTACACGACCTGTTATTGGTTCAAAATTATGAATGCTGAATCCGTATGGAAAATTGTATCCATCCCAGCCAATAACGTCAAAAGGATGTGTAGCATAAACCATCTCATGTATCATGCCTTCTTTTTTGATTTTGATTGTAAAATCGCCTTTTTCATCGTGTGTCTCCAATTCGGTTGGCAATTTGAAATCGCGTTCGCAAAAAGGAGAGTGTTCTAAATGTTGTCCAGATTCGTTTTTGTATCGTTTTGGTGTATAAAAAGGCGCATACGACTCGACATAAAACAATCTATTTTCATCGGTTTCGAATTCGATTTGGTATATCATTCCGCGTGGAATGATAAGATAATCTCCATATTCGAATTGGATATTTCCCATCATGGTGCGCAGTTTCCCTTTTCCTTTGTGAATGAAAATCAGTTCATCGGCATCGGCGTTTTTATAAAAATAGCTTGTTAATGATTTTCTTGGCGCTGCCAATCCAATGATACAATCGCGGTTAACAAGCATAGCTTTTCTACTATCTAGAAAATCATCTTCGGGTTTTAATTCGAAGCCTTTTAGAAGTAAGGATTTTAAGTTTTTGCCAATGGCAATTTTTGGTTCTACTGAATATGATTTGGATATTTCCTTGAGTTGAGTTGGTCTGTGAACATGATATAATAATGAAGAATGTCCATGAAATCCTTCAGTACCAAAAAGCTGTTCATAGTACAAACCCCCGGTTGGTTTTTCAAACTGTGTGTGTCTTTTGGGCGGAATATTTCCTAGTTTATGATATAATGGCATAGTATTTTTAATTTGAAAATTTGAAAATGAGATAATTTGAAAATGGGTTCAAATTAATATTTATTCGTATTAAAAAAACTCATTCAGGATTTCTCTTAATCAGAAATTTTAAATGTGCTAACAAGTTTTTCCAAGTTTTCATATAACAAATATCGTAAAAATATAACTTCCAGAAATGATAATTATCAATTTTTAACAAAAAAAGGATTAAAGAGCGAACCCTTTAATCCTTTATATAATTTATTTTTAAGCTCTATTATTCTTTGGGATTATTCAGTTTACTATTTTTCTTGCTGTAGCCAAAATAAACAACAAAACCGATAGCTAACCAACCTATAAGTCTTAACCAGTTTGTCCAACCTAATCCATAAATCATTGCTAGGCAGACAATAATTCCTAAAATTGGCACAAGTGGCACAAATGGTGTTTTGAATTCGCGTTTCATATCCGGCTCTGTTTTTCTTAAAACAATAACCGAAATACAAACTAATATAAAGGCGAAAAGGGTTCCGATACTTGTCATATCACCAACAATGTCACCTGGAATAAATGCGGCAAATAAACCGACAATTACCATAATTACCAAGTTAGCTTTGTATGGTGTTTTGTATTTTGGATGTATGTCACTGAATGACTTTGGCAATAAACCATCCTTACCCATTGAGTAAAATACTCTCGACTGACCTAATAACATGACTAGAATTACAGATGAGAATCCTGCTAATATTGCCACCGTTACGAACTGAGCCAACCATTCAAATCCTGGCATTGCCGAAGTTATAGCGTTGGCAACAGATGCTTCTTTCCCGCCAGTTCTAAAAAACTCAACAGATTCAAGTCCTGTTAATACGTGAGCGAAAAGAATATATAAAACTGTGCAAACTGCCAAAGATCCTAAAATTCCGATTGGCATATCGCGTTTAGGATTTTTAGTTTCCTGAGCGGCTGTACTCACAGCATCAAATCCGATGAAAGCAAAGAAAACCGTTCCTGCTGCACCAAGAATTCCCATGATTCCTCCAAAACTATGTCCAACACCGTGTTCGTCTGTAAAGATTCCCGGTTCAGGAATATAAGGTGTGTGATTTTCAGGTTTTATAAAATGCCAGCCAAAAATGATAATCATTACAACGATAGCTACTTTGACCACGACAATAATTCCGTTTACAAAAGCAGATTCTTGAGTTCCTTTGATTAAAAGCAAACTGATGGCAGCTACAATAAATAGCGCAGGTAAATTGATAATTCCGCTTACACCATCTATTGAGTTTTGAAAAGGCGAATGGCACCACTCATAAGGAATTGGGCTCACATGGAGCACATTGACCAGCAGGTTGTTGAGGTATTCACTCCACGCAATTCCAACAGTTGCTGCTCCAACGGCATATTCTAAAATTAAATCCCAACCGATAATCCAGGCAAGGAATTCACCCATTGTAGCATAAGTATAAGTATAAGCACTTCCGGCTATAGGAATAGAAGAAGACAATTCGGCATAACATAACCCTGCCAAAGCACAACCAATGGCTGCAACGATGAATCCTATAGTAACTGATGGTCCGGCATTTTGAGCTGCTGCTGTTGCTGTTCTAACAAAAAGTCCGGCACCGAT
>CANKLK010000176.1 GCA_947482805.1 Flavobacteriaceae bacterium | reverse complement strand
TACGGTATCTTTTGTTTGGACAGCAGTGACGATTATTTTGGCAAACTATATATTAACCCAATTACTTTTGACCTAATGATAGAAGTAAAAAACGTAGAGAAATCTTTTGGAGATTCAAAAGTGTTAAAAGGTATTTCTACCATTTTTGAAACCGGGAAAACCAATCTAATTATCGGTCAAAGTGGTTCAGGCAAAACCGTTTTACTCAAAAGTTTACTCGGAATTCATACTCCTGATAAAGGAACTATTTCTTTTGACGGGCGAATTTACTCCAATTTAACAGCAGATGAAAAAAGAGCATTACGTACCGAAATTGGTATGGTATTTCAGGGAAGCGCACTTTTTGACAGCATGACTGTGGAAGAGAATGTTGGATTTCCATTAAAAATGTTTACCACAAAAACGGCAACTGAAATAAAAGAGCGTGTTGATTTTGTAATTGAAAGAGTTGATTTAAAAGAAGCACATCATAAAAAACCTTCTGAGCTTTCGGGAGGAATGCAAAAACGTGTTGCGATTGCCCGTGCCATCGTAAACAATCCGAAATATCTTTTTTGTGATGAACCCAACTCTGGTCTCGATCCAAAAACAGCTATAATTATTGACAACTTAATTCATGAAATCACGGTTGAGTACAATATCACAACCGTTGTCAATACACATGATATGAATTCAGTGATGGAAATTGGTGAAAAAATTATCTTTCTAAAACAAGGGATTTTGGCTTGGGAAGGAACCAAAAATGACATTTTTAAAACCGATAATGAAGCCATAACCGACTTTGTCTATTCGTCTAATCTTTTCAAAAAAATAAGAAAAGCACAAAATAAAGAAGAATAAAAAAGGAGTAATTGCTCCTTTTTTATTTATAATTCATTTGCCAAAGCAGTAATTCGCTTGATATCCTGTTCTTTACTTTTCGGATAAATCAACAAAACACCTTCTTTGTCAACAATAATATAATCGTGTAAACCATCGATAACAATTATTTTATTAGCATCGGAACGAACAATATTGTTGGAAGCATTTTCCATGACCACTTTTGCGTTAATCACACCGTTGTTGTTTTCATCCTTATCTAGTTTTTCATGAAGTTGACCCCAAGTTCCTAGATCATTCCAATCAAAAGTAGCAGGCAAAACATACACATTTTTTGCTTTTTCCATTACGGCATAATCAATGGAGATATTTTCTGCATTAGCATAATTTTGGTCAATGAATTTTTTTTCGTTAGAAGTATTATAACTCTCAACTCCTAGTTGAAACAAGGCATTCATTTGTGGTTGAAACTTCTCAAAAGCTTCTGTAATTACTTTTACACTCCATATAAAGATTCCACCATTCCAGAGGAAATTACCAGCTTCCAAAAATGATTTTGCGGTTTCATAATCGGGTTTTTCTCGAAACTGATTTACTTTCTTAATCGGGTTCGAATCAGATTTATCAAATTCAATGTAACCAAAACCTGTATTCGGAAATGTTGGCTGAATCCCCAAAGTCATCAAAGCATTTTCCTTTTGGCAAAAGTCAAAACACTGTTGCAAATTTCTTGAAAATTCGTCCTCATCTTCAATCCAGTGATCGCTTGGCGCAACAACCATAAGGGCTTCTGGATTTTGTTTTTGAATTTTTAGCGAAGCATATAAAATACAAGGTGCTGTATTTCGCATGGCTGGTTCTAACAAAACTTGCTCTTGTTTAACCATTGGCAATTGTTCCAAAACCAAATTATTGTATCGTTCATTGGTTAGTATCAAAATATTTTCAGCTGGAATTAATTTAGATAATCTGCTGAATGTTTTTTGAATCAAGGTGCTTCCCGAACCTAACATGTCGTGAAACTGTTTTGGGAAATCGGCAGTACTTACTGGCCAAAATCTTGAGCCAACTCCACCTGCCATTAGTATAGCGTAATAATTTTTGTTCATTATTTTAAGTTGCTGAGTTACTATGTAACTAAGTTTCTGAGTTTTTTAATTATGAATGCAAATATATTTATAATAAACTAGGATTTATTATTTAAAAATCAATAATCACATATAATAAGATTATTACTATTTTTGCCAAAATTAAAACCATACAAAATGAAAAAAATGATTTTATTAGCAGTTGCTTTTGTAAGCTTTGCAGCTCTAACTTCATGTTCTAATGAAGATGAAAGTGCCTCTTTATTAGGGAAATGGGAATATTTAAAACAAGGTACTGTTACAAACGGACAAGAAGTTCTAACAGATTATATACCTCAAACAGGTTGTTCTAAAAATTATTCAATGATAACTTCCACAACAATCATGGACCATACTTTTAATGGAAGTGATTGTTTCGAAGCTATTTCAAATCAACCCTACACTAGAGAGGGTAATGTACTAACTGTTACAGGAGAGAATAATATATATACATTTGAAATTAAAACTTTAAATTCCAACACTTTAAAAATCTATTTAACTTATATTGATTCCGAACCCTCTTCACAAGTTTTTGTTTTTAAAAGAATTAACTAATATATATTTAAAACTTTAAATTTTGAGCAGTATTAATAATCTTTAATGCTGCTTTTTTGTTTTAACCCGGTAAAATCTCCACCTCAGCGTTTGCGTTAAACAAATACAATCTTCCTGTTTTTACTTCGAGGCACTCATAACGCTTAACGCGTAAGCCTTTATTTTGAAATATTCTACCATTTTTTATTCGGAATATACTGCCGCTTGGTACTTCGTGCACAAAATTAACATCTGGTTTTCTTTCGTCAAATTGCTTTAGTGCATAAGCCAATCTCGCATCGGTATCACTACTTGCGGTTGGATTTCTGAAATGATTGGCTACCAATGGCAAAACGGAATGTGGAAATATTTCTGGTCGAATAAACGGAACCATCAGACGCTGAAACGTAATTTTCCATTCGTTACCATGTGGTTTTATATAGCGGCCATATTTTTCATAGGCCACTAAATGAGCGATTTCATGAACTAAAGTTATAAGAAATCGGTATTTATTCAAATTGGCATTGACAGTAATTTCGTGTTTCCCTCCTATTGCTCTTCGGTAATCACCATGACGTGTTTGTCGCTCGTTAACGATTTTGAGATGCACATTATTGGTTTTTATTAATTCAAAGCAAAAATGCACAGCATGTTCGGGCAAGTATTTTTGAAGGACTTCACTCAATGAATTATGGCGTTGAAGATGAAACCTGAATTATTTTTCCGTTATGGTATTTATTTCCTTTGAGGGCAAAATTATAGATGTAATCCGCCATTTCCTTAGCCGAAATTGGTGCTTCATAACCTGGAAACGCTTCTTGTAACATTTCGGTATTTACAGCACCAAGTGCCAACACATTGAAAGCAATGCCTTGATCTTTGTATTCTTCGGCCAATAATTCAGAAAGCGTAATAACGGCTCCTTTACTGGAACTGTAAGCAGCTAATCCAGCGAATTTCATACTGCCTTGAATACCTCCCATCGAACTTATAGAAACCACATGACTTCCTTTTTTAAGATAGGGCAAACACAAACGCGTAAGATTGGCAACACCAAAAACATTGACTTTGTATACATTTTCAAAATCTTGCTGCGTAGTTTGCGCAAATGGTTTGTTGACCAAACTTCCGGCGTTATGAATAATGATATCTACTTTTTTCCAGGTTTGTGAAATAAAATTACTAACATCGCCTAGCCCATTTTCTTTGGATAAATCAACGGATAAGCAGGTAATGTTTTGGTTTCCCAATAAACCTTGTGGTGTTTTTCTAGAAATAGCTAGAACATGATGTCCTTCTTTGGCAAATTGTAATGCTAGCTCATAGCCAATTCCTCTAGATGTTCCTGTGATGATGATGTTTTTCATATCATTATTTTCAAATGCTAAAATAATAAAAAATACCCTATCAAAAATGAATTTCTGAAAGGGTATATTTGACATCAAAATTTATATTATACCAAACCTCTTGAAATTACAATTCTTTGAATTTCTGAAGTCCCTTCATAAATCTGAGTGATTTTAGAATCGCGCATCATTCGTTCTACGTGGTATTCGGCAACATAACCATTTCCGCCATGAATTTGGACTGCTTCATTTGCCACTTCCAAAGCAATTTCGGAAGCATATAATTTTGCCATGGCACCTGAGTGTGCAATATCTTTACCTTCATCCTTTTCACAAGCTGCTTTCATGATCAACAATTTAGCAGCTGTAATTTTAACATACATATCGGCTAATTTGAAGGCAATAGCTTGATGTTTGAAAATTTCTTTGCCAAAAGCTTTTCTCTCATGAGAATATTTCAAGGCCAATTCATAAGCTCCTGTTGCAATCCCCAATGCTTGTGATGCAATACCGATTCTTCCGCC
>CANKLK010000175.1 GCA_947482805.1 Flavobacteriaceae bacterium | reverse complement strand
CAAACAAAATCGTGGGATTAAAAAACGCAACCCCAGCTCAAATTTTAGAAAAAATACTCAGCGATAGTTGGACGTTACAACACGATGATAAAGACATGATTGTGATGTATCACAAATTTGGCTACGAAATCAACGGTCAAAAAAAACAAATCGATTCCAAAATGGTATGCGTTGGCGAAGACCAAACCTATACCGCAATGGCAAAAACCGTTGGACTGCCCTTAGCTATTGCCACCTTACAAATTCTAAACGGAAAAATCACCACTCCAGGAGTACAACTTCCCATAACAAAAGAAATCTATTTACCCATTTTAGCCGAATTAGAGACCCTTGGCGTGGTGTTTAAAGAAGTTGAAATGCCTTACGAAGGCTACAATTCCAATAGTGTAGTGAATTAATTTTTTTTGGAGCTATTTCCCGCTGTCATCCCAATCCGTGTTGTTGTTCGTGCCTCACATCAACACGGGATTTTCCCTTCCATCGGGGCTAGAAAATCATAATTGATAAAATTAAAGTATATTTTGTATTTTTGCTTTTCAATTATAACCAAAAACACGATTTTGGTTGAAATAAAAAAGTTATGAAACTTAATTCACAAACCGTAGAAATAGACGGAATCGACAAAGAAATCCTTAGGGATTTAATGGAAGACGCCCGCAAACCTATCCTTCAAATTGCTAATAAAATCGGGATCTCAGGCGCTGCAATCCACCAAAGATTAAGAAAATTAGAACAATCGGGGGTAATTTCAGGATCAAAATTTATCGTTAATAACAAAGTTTTGGGCTACAGCACTATGGCATTTGTGGGAGTTTATCTTGATAAAGCCGCTCGAAATTCGGAAGCCGTAAAAGAGTTGAGAAAAATCCCTGAAGTTTTAGAATGTCATTATACAACAGGAAATTGGTCGATTTTAATCAAAATTATTTGTCGCGATAACGAGCATTTAATGAATCTATTAAATACCAAAATCCAAGCTATCGAAGGCGTTTCAAGAACAGAAACTTTCATTTCCTTAGACCAGCAAATCGAACGACAAATCCAATTGTAAGGAAGTTAATTTGGTTATGCGATGATGCGGTTATAAAAAAGTAAAAAACCTTTACCACGAATTACACTAATTTTCACGAATTCAATTTTAAAAATTTGTGGCAATTCGTGTAATTCGTGTTTAAAAATTCTATACAAGAAAAGAGAAAGTTAATTTGGTTATTTGTTGATTCGGTTATAAAAAGAGTGACAATTAATATAGCTTTTTCAATAATTTCAACAATTTTCACGAATTAAATTTTAAAAATTTGTGGCAATTCGTGTAATTCGTGTTTAAAAAAAGCGGGGAGCAATAATGCTCCCCGCTTTTCTAATCTTATCTGACTAACGATTATCGTCTGTTCATGTAAATCATGATATAGTACAATAATGTCGCAATTGAGCCTATTGCAGCAACTACGTAGGTTCTTGCGGCCCATTTCAAAGCGTCTTTTGCGCCAGCTTGTTCTTCATTAGTTAGCATATTTTTGTTTTCTAACCAAGCCAGAGCTCTGTTACTAGCATTGTATTCTACTGGTAAAGTAATAATGGAAAACAAAGTAGTTGCAGCAAAAATCACTATTCCAATTAACAATAATGACGGGAATGTTTTCATCATAAAAATTCCACCAATTAAAATCCATTGCACATAATTTGATGCAATATTTACCACTGGAACCAATTGAGAACGGAATTCTAACCAACTATAAGCGGTGGCATGTTGCACCGCATGACCACATTCGTGAGCGGCAACGGCAGCAGCAGCTGCATTTCTTTGGTTGTAAACGGCTTCACTTAAATTCACTGTTTTGTCCGCTGGATTGTAGTGATCCGTTAAACGTCCTGGAGTAGAAATAACGGTAACATCTGTAATTCCGTGATCGGCGAGCATTTTTTCGGCGATTTCAGCACCTGACATTCCATTATTCAACTGTAATTTTGAATATTTTTCAAACTTATTTTTCAATTGGCGACTCACCAACCAACTGAACAACATAATTAAACCTGCTACTATTAAATACATATATTTTATTTTTAAAAGATAAAGTTACAAAAACTACATCAAATTACAAGCCAAATTTTTTGGATGCAATTTTGTCACTATCCCACCAAGTTGATTACTTTTCCCGGAACGATAATTACTTTGTTTGGGGTTCTACCTTCCAATTGTTTGATCGTTCGTTCGTCTTTCATAATGATTTCTTGAATTTCTGCAACCGATAAATCCAAGGATAATTCTATTGTAAAACGCATTTTTCCATTGAAAGAAACTGGATATTCTTTGCTGCTTTCTACCAAATATTTCTCGTTCACAATAGGAAAATCAACGGTTGAAATAGATTCCGAATGACCTAATTGCAACCACAATTCTTCTGCAATATGTGGTGCATACGGTGAAATTAAAACTGCCAATGGTTCCAAAATGGCACGGTCATGACAATTTTGCGCAGTCAATTCATTTACACAAATCATAAACTGCGAAACTGACGTATTGAAAGAGAAGTTCTCTATGTCTTCGTTTACTTTTTTAATGGTTTTGTGCAAACTTTTCAAACTCTCTTTCGAAGGCTCGTTATTGGTTACAACCCAACCGGTAGCATCATCATTATATAGACGCCATAATTTTTTCAAGAAGCCAAAAACTCCAGATATTCCGGCAGTATTCCATGGTTTTGATTGTTCCAAAGGTCCTAAAAACATTTCGTACAATCGCAAAGTGTCCGCGCCATATTCGTTGCAAATAGAATCAGGCGTTACTACATTGTATTTCGATTTCGACATTTTTTCGATTTCACGACCGACGATGTAAGCCCCACCCGACCTCCCCGAAGGGAAGGAGCCAGAAATGAATAATTCTCCATTATCTAAAATAAAATCTGCGTCTTTGTATTCCGATCTTGAATTTTTGAATGCCTCAATATCTAATTCATCAGAGGTGTTTACTAAAGAAACATCAACGTGAAGTGCTTGAGTATTTAAGCCCGCAATCTTGCTTTTTGTATAAAACGTATTGGTTCCTTCTTCTCTAAAAACAAAAGCACTCATTCCCAAAATCATTCCTTGATTAATCAGTTTTTTGAAAGGTTCTTCGGTTGGCGCAAAACCTTTGTCTTTCAAGAATTTATTCCAAAAACGAGAATACAATAAATGGCCAGTGGCATGTTCGCTTCCGCCAATGTATAAATCAACATTTTGCCAATAATCCAATGCGGCTTTACTTGCAAATTCGTCAGTATTGTGCGCATCCATGTAACGCATCCAGTACCACGAACTCCCTGCCCATCCAGGCATAGTGTTGAGTTCAAGCCCCCAAACCCCCGAAGGGGGATTAGCTGCATCTTCAACCGAAACGATTTCGTTTTTATTGGTATCCCAATGCCACGCTTTTGCATTTCCTAAAGGCGGTAATCCGTCTTCTGTAGGAAGATAATTTTCTACTTCTGGCAAGGCGATTGGCAAATATTTTTTGTCAATCATTTGTGGCAAACCATTTACATAATACACTGGGAATGGTTCGCCCCAATAACGCTGACGGGAAAAAACAGCATCTCGCAATCGGTAATTAATTTTGCCTTTTCCTTGGTTTATTTTTTCTAATTCTTCAATGACTTTCTGAGTCGCTTCTTTGTAATTCAATCCATTTAAGAAGTCAGAATTATTTAAAATAAATCCCTCTTTGGAAGTATAGGCTTCTTTAGAAATATCAATATTTTTAAAAATATTTTTAATTTCTGGCATTCCTCCAGATGTATCGGGATTGTCTTTAAAGAAATTAGCAAATGCATAATCTCTTTCGTCGCCACAAGGAACCGCCATTACGGCGCCCGTTCCATATCCAGCAAGAACATAATCGCCAATCCAAACCGGAATTGGTTCTTTCGAAAAAGGATGTTCGGCATAAGCACCAGTAAAAACTCCAGAAATAGTTTTTACATCCGCCATTCTTTCACGCTCGGAACGCTTTGAGGATGCAAAAATATAATCATTTACTTTCTCTAAATTATCAGAAGTTGTTATTTCTTGAACCAAAGGATGTTCGGGTGCCAAGGTCATAAATGTAACTCCGAAAATTGTGTCGGGTCTAGTAGTAAATACATCAATAAACCTCACCCCCAACCCCTCTCCAGAAGAGAGGGGAGCGAGCTCTATAGTTTTAAAAGAATTTCGAAGATTTAACTCATCTTTAATCTTCAATAATACATTACTTATATCGTTAATGACTTCATTATTTGTGAAACGAATCACTTTGAAAAGATATTTTTGTTCAAGTTCTAATGTTCTTTCTTCATCTAATTCAATTTGTTCGTTCGTATTATGATAT
>CANKLK010000174.1 GCA_947482805.1 Flavobacteriaceae bacterium | reverse complement strand
TGCTGACGTGCAGCATCAACAGCTTCTTTGTCAACACCGGCAAAAACCGTCACTAAGTGATCAGGTTTTTTGGCGCCGTCTAAACTCATTTTTGCTCCCGGACGGGCATTTCTAGCAGCACAACCACAAACTGAATTTACCACTACAAGTGTTGTTCCTTCTGCTTTGATAGCTTCTTCTACGTCATGCGCAGTATGTAATTCTTTAAAACCAGCTTGTGAAAGTTCTGCTTTCATTGGTAATACCATTTCTTCTGGATACATAATTTTTTATTTACGAATTAGGAATTGCGAATTAGGATTTAAAAATCCTGTACAAAGGTAATTAGATTTCCAAAATTTTATTTTAAAGAAATCATAAAGATTTATTATTGTTTAAAAGCCAGATTAAAACTTGAAAATTCTTCCAAGCATTGTCCTTACAAAAAGCCCTTTTGGACATGTCCAAATCATTTGTAAATCTCCCCAAAGTGATGTTTCTTCATCGAGAAATTTAAAGATTAAAGTTGGATCTCCTTTTCTGAATAGCGCTGAAAATATTTCCGATCCCAAATCATTTCTTCTGTTTAATACATCCAAAAACAACAAATCATAGAACCAGAATTTATCTTTTTTGTGAAATTTTCTAAAGTCAGTTTCAGTTTGAAGAAATTGCATCAAGCTTTTAGACTTTTTTGTAGTGTTTTTAAAAGTATAGCCTGTACTTGCTTTTGTCCAGCCACCGGCAGAACCTATATTGATGATGTTCTTCGTATTTTGCTTCCAGAATTCATACGAAGTCATCGGAATGTTTCCTTGCTCTTTCTCTAGTAATTCGTAATTCGTAATTCCTAATTTTTCAATGTAGTTTTTGATTTCTGTTTCGTATTCTTCTTTTGGCAATAAATCTTTGGAGAACAAAGTGTACTCTATTAACGCCTCATTTTTAGAGGTTGGAAGAACATACATAAATCGAGTATTGCCTTTTTGCTCAACAGAAAAATCCATGAACGTTGCGCAATCCGGATTAAAAACAGCTTCCTTACTTTTGATAAACCAACCAATAAAATGCTGATGTAAAAAAGGATATTTAGCTTGGTTTTTAATTGGTTCGGGAAAAAATATTGAGTTAAAAATTTGGTTACAGGTAAAACTTTCTGTATCGGTTTTTACAACACAATGATTCCCTAATTCTTGAAAATCGATAACTTTTTGATTAACAAAATGAATATTTGAATGTTTAGAAAGTTCATCAAAGATTAGCGTATAGAAATCTATACCTTTAACCATTTTGTATTGATACGGCTCGAGGATTAATTCTCTTTTGAAATTTTTGTCAGCAAAAAGTGCAGTATCCCATTTTTTAGAAACGACTTGTTCAAACAATTTATTTTCATCCCAAAAACACCAGGTTCTGTCATTTGTTTTTTTTGCATTTTCATCGATAAGTAAAATGGTTTTATCTTCAAATTTCCCAGAAAGAATAATTTCATAAACAGTCATTAGCGCTGATAAACCCGAACCTGTGAAAATGTAATTGTAGTGTTTCATTTATATACGGAACGAAAAACCGAGAGCCACATAGTGGTCTGGTGCATTATCAGTAATGCCTATTCCCGAAGACAAATCTAACATAAAATTATTGTTAATCAAATAAGTCAAACCACCATCAAAACTATGGTTTGCTTTGTCTTTTTCTGGAGCAAATCCAAAAAATTCTATATAGGAACCCAATTTGTCAGTAAAAGAATATCCAGTAGTAATGGTATAAATAAAGGTAGCTTCGGGTGTGATTCCATCCCATTCTGCACCAAGATTGTAACTGAATGTCATTTTTTTGGATAAAGTATGTTGCATAACGAATCGAAATTCTGGCGCAAAATATTCAGATTTAAATTTTGTTGAGGCCATATTTGGTAATAAAACATGTCCGATAAAAGATGTTTTTGGAAAAATTCCTTTTTCATCTGAAATCTTGATTTTACAACCTACTAATATTGGATTTAATCCCGAAAAAGTCCTGTCTTCAATTCTTTCTGAAACAAATTCGGTTATTAAACGAAGCTCAAAATTTTCATTTACACCATATTTCCATAAAGTGGAAGGCAATGTATTGGTGTTATTAAATTGGTTGTTTTTTTGAAAAGAGAATCCTGTTTCAACCTGAAACATGCCTTTTGGAACAATAGCTGGTGTTTCTGTTTGGTCTGGTCGATCAGTTTGAATTGGTTCTGTTTCTTGGGAATAACAGAATAAAGACAAAAACAGTAGTGAAAAGAGGACTATATTTTTCATAAATTTTATATTTTTAGACAAAACTAAAAATAAATTTTGAAAATCAAATAATAATTTCTTTTCTTTGTGAAAATTAACTTTCTATTAATGACAACCTCAGAAGAGAATTATCTAAAAGTTATCTATCATTTATCGCTTGTTTCTCCTAAGGGAGTAAATACCAATGCTATTGCCGGAATGCTAGATACTAAAGCTTCTTCAGTAACAGATATGTTAAAAAAACTTTCCGATAAAGAACTAGTTGCTTATCAAAAATACCAAGGTGTAACTTTAACAGAGAAAGGATTTCATTCGGCCAAAATGATCGTCAGAAAGCACCGCTTATGGGAAGTTTTTTTGGTTGACAAACTTAATTTTTCCTGGGATGAAGTGCATGATATTGCTGAAGAATTAGAACATATTAAATCTGACTCTTTAATAAATAAGTTAGATAAGTTTTTAGGATTTCCTGATTTTGATCCACATGGCGATCCTATTCCAAATGCAAATGGCGAAATTAAAAAAGTCAATAAATTACTGCTTTCAGAAGTTGAACTAAACAAACAATATCGTTGCATTGGCATGAAAGATTCGTCTTCTGATTTTTTAAAGTATTTGGATAAACAAAAAATTGCTTTGGGGTCGACTTTTTTGGTTAAGGAAAAAGAAAGTTTTGATGATACTTTACTGGTAGAAATCAATTCTAAAGAAATTACGATATCAAATAAAATAGCTACTAATTTATACGTTCATTAATTATGTTTGAGTCAATTATTGCCTATTTCGAAGGTATAAACCCAGTTTTGGCGGCTTTATACGCCACTTTATTTACCTGGTTTTTAACAGCACTTGGGGCATCCTTTGTTTTCTTTTTTAAGAATATGAATCGGGTTGTTCTTGATGGAATGCTCGGTTTTACGGGTGGTGTTATGATAGCAGCAAGCTTTTGGAGTTTGTTATCGCCAGCCATTGAAATGAGTAAAGGCGAAGGATTTGTTAAAGTAATTCCGGCAGCAGTTGGATTTGCTTTAGGCGCTTTATTTATTTTTGGTTTAGATAAATTGCTACCTCATTTACACATCAATTTTAAAGAAACGGAAGGGGTTAAGTCGCCATGGCAACGTACAACTCTTTTAGTTTTAGCTATTACATTACACAACATTCCCGAAGGATTGGCGGTTGGAGTTCTTTTTGGTGGTGTTGCAGCTGGAATTCCCGAAGCATCCATTGCAGGTGCCGTAACATTGGCTATTGGAATTGGAATTCAAAATTTTCCTGAAGGGATTGCTGTTTCCATGCCATTACGAAGAATGGGAATGAGTAGATGGAAAAGTTTTATGTACGGACAATCATCCGCTTTGGTAGAACCTATTGCGGGTGTTTTAGGAGCTGTTGCCGTACTATTTTTTATTCCCATTTTACCTTATGCATTGGCATTTGCTGCTGGTGCGATGATATTTGTTGTGGTTGAAGAAGTAATTCCTGAAACGCAACAAGATAAGAATACTGATATTGCTGCATTGGGATTGATTGCCGGATTTATTGTAATGATGACTTTGGATGTAGCTTTGGGTTAATGACAACCACAGCCATCATCGCCACAGTTTTTCTTTGATTTAGGTTTCCAAATAAATTTTCTACACAAGAAAATAATTGCGGCTAACACAGTAATATAAACTAGTATTTCCTGAATATTCATATTGCAAAGGTAAAAAGGTTCCCAACGAATGGAGTTCCTTTTATGATATAATTGTATTAAAACTTGGCACCTATAGAAATATAGAAAGTTCTTCCTTCGCCAGGTAAAATTCCAGGACCAGGATAACCGCTTGATCGACGAGTGGCATATTCTTCATCAAATAAATTATTAATTCCTGCACGAATGTTATAATTTTTCAAGAATTTATATTCAGTAGATAAATCAAAAACACGATAATCATCTAAAAGTCCCGTTACGCCATTGGCAGATGGAGTTGTGGTATTATTAGCATCGGTGAAAATTCTTCCTGACATTCTGTATTGTACTGTTGCTGAAATATTATTATTAGTCCAAGAAAGTCCAAAATTGTGAATGTATCTCGGTGCGTTTTCTACTCTATT
>CANKLK010000173.1 GCA_947482805.1 Flavobacteriaceae bacterium | reverse complement strand
AAGGGGTTCTGGACTCTCCTTTTAATTGTTTTTTATGAGTTTTGTCGCTTTTAAACTTGCCCTTAACATAAACATATGTATAACAAAGTCATATATTATTTCAAATATAGCTGTTTTTAAATTAATAATGTTTAAAATACAAAAAATGTATTATAATGCTATTTTAAGTTCAATCTCCACAACTTCAATATAAGATTCTGTATCTATACATAATAATGCCGTATTGATATTATCCAATAAATATTCTTTATTAAATAGAAGTTCATTTATATGAATAGATTTTAAAGTGATTTTCTCCGAAGTAGTATGAAGATAATAATTGTGACAAATAATTATTTGTTAACCCTTTGTTTTTCTGATAGTTAAGTAAATTGCCATCGCATTAAAATTGTAACTTTCTCCAATAGGGGAGCAATCAAGAGAAAGCCTTTACAGAAATGTGAGGTTTTTTTGTTTTTACAGGTTAAAATTAATATCTATACTTTTTACTTTTGTATTTATTTTCTGAACTCCCATAAATTAATTTTTATCCGTTTCCCTTTTTAACATAAAAAAATTCTTAACAAACAAATAATTAAACAATTACTTGTTTAATACAAGTAATTGTTTACATTTGATAAATAATAATTTTAATTTAAAACCCTCTATTATGAAATTAATTTATTCTGTATTGTTTGTGTCTCTTTTATTTGCGTCTTGTAAACCAAAAAGCGATTCGGCTGCCAATGAAGCATTCGAGAAAAATTCTAAAACTGTTTTGACTTATCTACAAGGCGTTCAAAATGAAAAAATTGATTACTCTTCATTTTCTAAAGATTTCAAATCATTGAATACTTGGTTCGGTGCCAAAGACACCCTTTCATTAGATCAATTTAAAATCGGAGACCATGAAAATTTTAAAAATTTTAATTTTAAATTGTTAGATTCCATTCCTGTTTTTTTGCCAGGAGTAAATTCGCTAACAAAAGAAGTTGATGGATCTGTACGTATTTATTCTACTTGGGAAATTAGCACCGAAAAAACAGATGCTACCGAAGCCAAATCAGGTAGATTAAAAATATATGAATCCTATGATTTTGATGCAGACGGGAAAATTCTTTACCAACAAGGATATGGGGATTTTACTGGTTTAATAATGTACTTAACTAATAAATAATTTAAATTTAAAAAACAATCAAAATGAAATTAACAATCAAAAATATTTCAGCATTTATCCTTTTGGCATTTTCAAGTTTTGCAATTGCTCAAAATACTACGTCTGCAGGTAAAATATTTCAAGAAGGAAAAGACAAAGGTAAAACCTATATTCTTGGTAGTGACAAAGCAATGAATGTAGTTTTAGAAAGCATGAAAGCATACAATTCTAACGATGCTAAGAAAGATTTGTCTTTTTACTCGGATAAAATGATTAAAGAAACAGGAGATTTCAGTAACAATTGGCACAAGTCAATGAAATCATTAAACCAACAACCCTTTGCAATGTTTCCGCTTAAAATTAAAGGGTCTAATGAAGATCTTGTTTTTTCAATCTCACAAGAAGATCGAGAATGGAAAAATGGGTCTAAACAAAAATTATATTTGTTTGAAATTTTTACCATCAACAAAGCTGGAAAAATAAGTGACTTTTTGCAATTTCAAAATGTTCCTAAAACGAATGAATTTGGATTGGCAGATGGGGGTAAATTTTTTATGAAAGACAGCACCGCGACTTTTACTTTTTCAAATAGAGGGGAAGTTGAAACAATCGAGAAAATGGCAGTTGCTTTCAATAAAATGGATGGTGAGGCTTATTCTAAGTTTTTTGCAGATTCTTTAAAATACTATCATTCCAACGGAAAGTTTGAAAAAATATCAAATAAAAATTGGATCAAATATTTTGATAATACAAAATCCGTAAACTGGAAAATTAAAGGAATTTTACCTTTTAAAATTTCTGATACAGACCCAGTTTCTGGAATAATGGTTAGTGCAAATGTAAAATGGGAAATGAAAGATGGGACTGTAGGGAATAGAGATCAATTTCTTCAATATTCTTATAGTTTAGACGGAAAAATAACAAGCGTTAATAGCTTTGGGAAAGATGTAAAATATGTTTCTAAAGATGAAAAAATGGCTGCCATTAAAGCAGAAATTATAGCATTAGAAAAAAGCTGGGACGCCTATTACAATGCTGGTGATTTTAATAACTTGATAACCCTTTATGCTGATGATGCACTACGACTTCCTAATAACGAAACAATTATTACTGGAAAAGCAGCAATTCTAAAAGACATGGAAGAGAAAAGGGCTAAAGCTAAAATAGGAGAAACAAATATTAGCGAAACTTCTGATGTTTTTGGCGATGAAAACACCGTTACCGAAGTTGGAAAAACAATTCGAAAAGATGCATCAGGAAAAGTAAAAAGCACCGGTAAGTACATTACTATTTGGAAGAAAATGAATGGAAAATTCGTAACCGTTAGAGAAATGTGGAACGATGATTCCAAGTAATACTATCGTCAATAATTAATTCAATCAAAAAGAGCAACTGTAACTAGTTGCTCTTTTTTTATAATTAATATTGCAATAAATGCTTTTGATTTTGAATAGTTATGCTTTGAATCTCATTCACAAACTCTAAATATTTTTCTCTTCTACTACTAATAAACAACTCTATATCCTTAAAGATTTCTGCCTTAATAGAAAGCTGCGATTCATTTAATTCATCATCCGTCAAAGAATCAATTGAAATCATGTATAGCTCAATTAATAGCGGCAGAATACGAATTCCTTTTCTAGTAGCTATAAACATGGCGCTTTTTTTAGTCCCTTTTGGATTTAATTTAACAACATAGCCAAATTCTATTAAATGAACCAAACGAGAAGTAAGAATATTAGTTGCTATTTTTTCTTTCGAATTTGAAAACTCCTTAAACGTTGCTTTTTTATGTAACAACATATCTCTTAATATCAATAAAGACCATTTATCACCAAATAAATCTACAGTCATCGCAATAGCGCAAGTAGATCTGTAATTATTGTTATTCATTTTTTAAAATTATCTAATTAATGTATGCCTAAATATTAATAACTCTAGTATTTGAAAAATTATTAACCAGTAAATGATAAATAATATTACAAAAATAATAAACGTTATTAATCAAAAATTAATATTAACATAACATTGCAAATTGTTTGCGTATTACAATTAATAAATTAAATTTGTTTAGTACAAATAATTTAAAAATTAATAAAATGAAAAAATCAATTTTAGTTATTGCATTAACAAGCTTACTATTTGTAAGTTGTAAAAATGAAAGTGCCGAAAGAGAAAAAATAGCTCAGGCAAACATCGATTCCTATTCCAAAACTTGGGAATTAGTTGTAAATGAAGGTAAAGTAGACGTGCTTGACTCTGCTTATGCTCCAGAAATTGTTCTGCACACCGTGCCAGAAATTAAAGGAATAGCTGCCGCAAAAGCGTATTATGCAAATTTCGTAACTGGATTCTCTAACAGAGAATTCATTGTTAAAGATATGTTTGCTAGTGGCGACAAACTTACTAAATACTGGGAGTTTAAAGGAACCCATACTGGGAATTTTATGGGAATTCCTGCAACTGGAAAAACGATTGCCGTAGAAGGTTGTACTATAGCAAGAATGGTAAATGGAAAAATTGTGGAAGAAAGAGATTTCATGGACAACATGGATTTCATGAAACAATTAGGATTGATGAAATAATTATTTATTTTATTTTGTAGAAAGGGTTTTAGTTCGCGCTAAAACCCTTTTTTATTTTATTAAATAACGTATTTTTGTAAAATAATATAACAATTCTTAACTATATAGTTACAATGATAACAATTGCAAATCAATTCGGAATGAAAGAAGCATTAGCGCAATTAGGTGTAAAAGCGATAAATGAAGGCACTTCTACAGGAGTAAATAATTTTTCAAATGGACCCACTTTAGAAAGTTTTTCTCCAGTTGACGGACAATTAATTGGTGCTGTAAAATGCACTTCCGAAGCAGATTACGAAAAGGTAATGCAAGCAGCTACTGCGGCATTTCAAACATTTAGAGTAATGCCGGCACCTCAACGAGGTGAAATTGTTAGACAATTTGGGGAAAAGCTAAGAAAAAACAAAGAAGCTCTTGGTAAATTAGTTTCCTATGAAATGGGGAAATCACTTCAAGAAGGTTATGGTGAAGTTCAAGAAATGATCGATATCTGCGATTTCGCAGTAGGACTTTCTCGTCAATTGCATGGTTTGACAATGCACTCTGAAAGACCTGGTCATAGAATGTACGAACAATACCACCCAATGGGCGTAGTAGGAATTATCTCTGCATTTAATTTTCCTGTTGCGGTTTGGGCTTGGAATACTGCTTT
>CANKLK010000172.1 GCA_947482805.1 Flavobacteriaceae bacterium | reverse complement strand
TTGTGTCCAGCTACATATATTTTGTCTGATAGTTTCATTAATTAAAAAGTAAAAATTAAAAATTAAAAAATATCAATTCGAAATTGATTGTAATTTATTAATATCAAAAGTTGCATTTAATTTAATGCCCATGCTGTCAATGTTTACAATAGCTTTATTATTTAAAACCTCTAAAACAATGCCTTTGTAACTCATCATTATACCTTGTTGAACAATAACCTCATCTCCTTTTTGCAGAGATTTGTCAATAACTTGAACATTATCAAACTCTTGCAAAAACTTTTTGATGTTTTCAATATCCGATTCTTTTACTATTGCTGGTTTTCCAAGCCAATGCACATAATTTAAAATACCATCAACTAATTTTACATCCCATTTATCTTTTTCTGCAATTTTTATAAATAGATACCCTTTAAATAAAGGTTCTTGTACTATTTTTTTTCTATCGCTCCATTGTTTAAGGACTTTATTCAATGGCAAATAATTTTCTATGCCACGATTACCTAGAAATATGGCTATTTTTTTTTCCCATCTAGGACGGGTGTACACTACGTACCAATTGATATTTTCTTGTATATAAGACAAAGCTTCGCTAGTCCTCAGTTACAGTAAAAACTGCAACCAAAGACTATATTTAAAATTGTAAAAAATGGTTATTTCCTTTTGAATAAATTTAAGAAAAATTTACCTGTAACTTTTATATTTTTAAAACCAGGAGTATTGTCGTCATTTAAGTAATAGCTGGTATCTGCTTTTCTATACGCATAACCATAACCATAACCATAGCCGTAACCATACCCATAACCATAACCGTTTCCATAACCTCCAAAACCATAATTGAATAAAGATATTCCTCTCGGTTTAATGCCATTAAACGCAATACACATGTTATTAAATTTCTTCTCTTCATTGAATCCTTGTATCATTTTTACAAATACTGCAGGCGTATGGTTGTGTCTTATAATAAACAAGGTAAGATTGGCATAATCAGATAGAAGTTGAGCATCAGTTACAGGTCCAACCGGAGCAGTATCAATGATTACATAATCAAATTTCTCTTTTAGATATTCAATCATTTCATTAAATTCAGGCTTGCTGATTAATTCAGTAGGATTTGGTGGAATGGGACCTGCACCTAATAAAAATAAATTATTAAACTGTGTTGGTTTTATAATTTCTTCAATTGTTGATTTATTTACTAGATGACTAGAAATCCCTATATCCCTTTTCATGCCTAGTAATTTACTCAGTTTGGGTTTTCTTAAATCCAATTCAAGTAAAGCAACTCGTTTACCTGTTAAAGTTAAACTAATGGCTAAGTTCAAAGAAACAAAACTCTTCCCCTCTCCAGAAATACTTGAAGTAATTAATAAGACATTATTTTTTTCGTTATAACCCATGAAATTGAGATTGGTTCTTAACGCTCTAAACTGCTCTGCAATAACAGTTCTTACCCCTTCTGTAATAGCAATGCTTGCATTATTTTTAGATTGTACGATTTCACCAATTACTGGAACATTTGTTTTCTTTTCAATTTCTCCACGAAACATAATGCGATTATTCAATTGTTCATATAATTGAACATATAAAATAAATATGATCAACCCAATTAAAAAACCAGCCCAATAGTATGTGCTTGCAATAGGACTGATTGGTCCACTGTAAGAGCCTCTTTCTAACACCCTTAGATCTGCACTTGTAGATGCAGAAGACAATGCGGTTTCTTCTCTTTTTTGAAGTAAGTAGGTGTAGATATTATTCTTGATTGCTTGTTGTCGGCTTATCTCTAAAAGAGTACGCTCCTTTTGTGGTACGGAAGTGTACAATTGTTTGTTAAATGAAATATTCTGATCATTGATTCGCTTTTGAGTCAGCAAGTTACTTTGTAAGTTTCCAAGACTTTCTCTAATACTGCCTTTTAATTTTTCTATTTTTTCTACAGCTAATAATACTACATTGCTTTGTTTGCCTGATGATGAATTAGCTTGATCCAATTCAAACTCGGCGGTATATAATTGATTCAATAATGACCTTAGTGTTTCATCATTTAATAATATAAGCGAAGGTACAGTTCCCGCTTTTTTAGCTTTACTATTAATATAGTTAGACACCTCTTTTAAAAGTTGCAATTGCAAATCAAGTGTGCTATTTGCTTTGTCTAGTTCTTTTACCGTTTCAAAAAAAGTAGTGGCTTGAATTCCCAATTCTAATCCACCTTCTTTTGTTTTAAATTGTTCGATATTTTTCTCTACGCTATCTAATTGATTAATTACGGTATTCAATCTATCCTCAATAAAATTCAAAGTTTTGGTAGCTATTAGATTTTTATCATCAATCCCTGCTCTATTATACACCTCAAAAAGTTTATTTAAAATATCAATTCCCTTTTGAGGAATCGGTGTTTCCATTCTTACATCAATAACCGTAGAAGCATAACTAATTGGAGCTGCTTTTATAGAATTAATAATTCCTGAAGCGGTTGTTTTTATGGAATTGAAAACTACAAAATAATTTTTACCCGAAAGGTTTTTATTATAATTTAAGTTTGGTATTACTTTATACCGGGTTTTTCCAATTGTCAATAACGCATTAAACGGAATATTTCTACCATCTATATTTACGATGTTTTTTTTCCAATCAACTTGAAAAAAATATTTCCCAGAAGCATCAATACTATCTTTGTTTTCTGCAATGAAATATAAAGGTGCATTCTCCCCGTAAAGAGATTCTACTTGTACTCTACCCTCATTAAACACAGAAGCATATAAATCAATTTCTCTAACCACTTCTTCCATCAAAGAGGATGATTTCAATACAACCAACTCATTTTCCACGATTTTCTTTTCACTGAAAATATTTAATGCTTCTAACACTTTAGAATCTCCTCCCCCCTTTTGAGGGTCTTTCAATAAAACTTTGGAGGATGCTACGTAAATTTTTGTTTGTGAACGAAGCATAACAATTGATACAATTAATGTAACTGTTGCAATTAAAATAAATACTGGCCAAAAAGGTAAATAACGAAAAATAATCTGAGTTAATATCCCATCATTATTTTTCTGTATTTTTTCAAATTCTTCGTTCATGCCGCTTTACTAAAATTATTTTATGAGAGCATTTAAAATGATGATGATTAAAGAGAATACAGAAACCCCTAGTGATACCAAAATTTGTAAAGAACGCATTCTTTCTTCTTTATACGTTTTTCTGATGTCTGATTTTACATAAACCACATCATTTGGTTTTACATAATACCATGAAGAACTTAAAAGTAAATGATCTTCGAGATTCAAATGTTTTATTTGCTTAAAATTGATTGAATCTCTTATAACCATTATATCATTTACAAATGCATCTTTACCTAAGTCTCCGCACTTTACCAATACGTCTATTAAGGGCGTATATTCTTCTGTTAATAACACGACTTGTGGTGCTTTAACTTCACCCATTACTGTTACTTTTTTATTTAAAAATTGCACCGTTACAATTGGCTCTTTGAAATAAGGAGTTAACTCTTTTTCAAGTTTTTCTCTAAGCTGATTTCTGGTTAACCCTTCTACTTGAACAAAGCCTAAGAAATGAATATTAATACTCCCATTTTCATTAACCAAAAATCCATCCCCAATTAGGGAACCAGATTTTATCATTCCAATTTTATTGAATTTCTCATCCAATTCATTGTTTAAACTACTAACTGAAATTCCTAACAAATCATTTTTTTGAATAACCACTTCTGGCAGCCTGATTAAATTCGTTTGAATAACCGTATCACGTACTAACTTATTAAAATAAGTAGCATTTTTAGGTGCGGTACAAGATTGAATAGAAACTAAAATAAAAGATACCAACAGAGATAATATTACCTGTTTGTATTTAATAATAAAAGTCGAACTAAAAAGGGGTTGTATCATAATATTTATGGGTACTTGAAATTAGTATCCAACTGCAAACAAATTTCAACAAAAAAAACTACTTTGCCAATTTTAAATCTAGTGAATTTGTTAATGGAAATGAACAAGATGCTGATCTAAATAAATACTCAATTAAAACCAATTTTACAATCAAATATTAAATTGATGGCTTAGCAATAATAAAATCTTTATGGTTGAATCGAATGGGAAAAACATATATAAAAATTGATTTTAGTTATGTTTTTTTAGCAGTTTAATTAAAGAAACAAAAAAAGGTAGAAATAAAAAAAGACATGGAAAAATCCATGTCTTTATAAAATTTATTTAAAAAGTCTATTATTTTTTTCTTCTTGCATTTTTAGCCCCAATTCCAATTCCAGCTGCAATTAAAAATACAAGTCCTCCGTCAATTGGACAAGCTGGATCTAATGGATCTACGCATCCATCTGGCGGTGGCGGATCT
>CANKLK010000171.1 GCA_947482805.1 Flavobacteriaceae bacterium | reverse complement strand
TCAGGGCGTCCGCCAATTCCAACACTTCGATTAGCTAAGTCTGCTTCCGTAATTCGAACGCCATTTTCTACTGCATCAATTGCTTTTCCTCCCTTACTCAAAACTTCCCAAGCAGCACGATTTGCTTCCAAGCCATGAATCCAAGTTGATAATACAATTGGCCGAGAAGTAACACCTTCGAATGAAGATGCAAGAAGGTTCGCTCCTTTTAATGGTTCAAGCAAGGAAATAGCACCTAAGCTCAATCCTGCTTTAAAAAATGCTCTTCTTTTCATCTTTTATTCTTTTTTTTAAGTTCATTTGCCAACCAATTTTGGAAAATTCGTGCATTTTTCATGTGTTCTGCCCCAGTTACTGCAAAATTATGACGATAGGAATAATCAGGTTTAGCACACATAAATATGTAATCCACTTTAACACGATTTAAAACTGCATCAATAACTTTAGCAGAGGTAAGGCAGATTGGTCCTGGAGGTAAACCATCTATTTTATAGGTATTGTATTTGCAATCAATATCTCGGTGTTTATTTAAAAGGCGTTGAACCCCCTTTAATTCGTTTCCCCAACAAAACTTAAAAGTAGGATCTGACTGTAAACGGATACCTTTTGCTATTCTGTTCAGATATAATCCTGCAATAATTGGCCATTCATCACTATTAATTGACTGTTCAGAATAGACGATGCTAGCTAATGTAACCACCTCTAATGAAGATTTTAATCCGATTTTTTTAATTTTCAATTTTCGTTCATTGGTCCAAAAGTTTTTATATTCATTTGCCATTCGCTCAACAAATTCTTTTTCATCTGTATCATAAAAAAAATTGTAGGTATTTGGAAGAAACATCGTTGGAACTTCATCTAAAGTAAATTTATACTTTTTTAATATTTTACTATTTTGAATATAAGAAACAATTTTAGTGCTGTCAGCTAATATATACTTTGATACATTTCCAGCCATTTCATTTATATCGCGACAATTATTAAATGTGACAGATACTTCAACCTCTGCATTTCCGTTTCCATTTGAATTTTGAGAAAAACCATTTAATAGAGTTCGGTAACTTGTTCCTGGTTCAATTATGTATTTCCCAAGAGCAATATTCTTATTTGATAGTTTTTTATATTCTCCTAATGAAATAAAAGAACTTGGATTGTCAATAATTCCATTCTTCTTCAAACATAAAGCTAGACTGTCTAAATCTATTTTTGTAAGAATAAAAAATTCTTTTTCTTTAGTATTACAACTTTTATTGTTTCCTGAAATAAAAAGCATTGCTTTTGGTGCAACAATAGAAATAAAAACGATGAGGGTGATTATTATTGCTACTACTTTGTTTCTCTTAGACATAATTGATAATTTACTTCGTTAATACGTTTTCCCTTGTATAAAAGCCAGTTTTTCTTTGTGCCACAAAGTATAAATCCTAATTGTTTAAAAAAGTTAATGCTTGCTTCGTTGTCATCATGAATACTACACTGTAAATTACTAAATTCTAAAATGTCTCTTGTGTATTCAATCATTAATTCCATACTTTCCTTAGCAAAACCTTTTCTTCTTTCTTTTTCCTCGGCGATAAGAATTCCAAGTGATGCAAATCCATGTCGAAAACTTACATCGTATAAATCTACAGCGCCAATAGGAAAATCATTCTCGATTAGACAAATAATCATTCGTAATTGTCCTGAATTTCTAATGTTTGATTGTTGTTCAATTAATTGATGAATAGTATGCATAGAAAATGGAATCTCTGTATTTGATACTTTCCAATTAGTAGGATTGTTCTCCCAAATAAAAAGAGTTGAAGCATCCTCTTTTTCTACTGCACGTAAGTAAATTGAGTTCCCTTTTAACATGATTAATTTGTTGTTTTTGAAAGATTCATCTCTCCTGAATAAATAAAATTTGCAGGTCCAGAAAGATAAATATTATTATATCCTTCAGATTTATTTCTTGTAAATTCTACTTTTAATTTACCACCCTTTACTTTTATTTCAACAAAATTAACATTAGCGTTTTGAATTTTATCCCAAACAAGCGCGCAGGCTGTAGCTCCTGTTCCACAAGAAAGTGTTTCGTTTTCAACACCTCTTTCGTATGTTGCAATTTCAATGCTAGTAGGAGTAATACCTTTTAATAGGTTCACATTTATCCCTTTTTCTTGATACTTGCTTGAAAAGCGAATGCTTTTTCCAAAATTTAAAATAGTATCGCTAGAAATATCTTCGCTAAGTTTTACATAATGAGGAGAACCGGTATTTAGTTCAAATTCATTTTTGTTAGCTTGAATTTGCAATACGTCTCCCATTTGAATTCTAATTTGGTCTTTGGTTTTACTTGCCCAATGAGGACCATCAATTGCATCAAAAGTAACATCTGAAATGTCAATTCCTAGTGTTTCTGCAAAAGCTACTGCACAACGTGCACCATTACCACAAAAACTTTTGCTGCCATCTGAATTGGAATAATCCAAGTAAAAGGAGTTTGTTTCAGAGTGATTTATTTTAATTAATCCATCTGCTCCAATTCCAAATCTCCGATCGCAAAGAACTTGGATTTCAGCACTACTTATGGAATCAAATTTACCAGATAAATTATCTATTAAAATAAAATCATTCCCTGTTCCTTGATATTTTGAAAATTTGAGTTGCATAGAATTAAGGTCAAATATACCTAATTTAACTTAATTATTCTTAACAAATTTTTAACAAGGGTAAATCAAATAAATGTAGTGTTTTATTGTTATTCTTGTATTGAAAATTAAATTTTATTGTTATGAATAAACTATCTTATTTAAAAATTTTTTGTATTGGACTGCTAGGTGGAGTAATTCCTTTTGCTTGTTATATGTATTTCCAATCATCTTATGCATCTTTATCTGATCAAGTTATCGATGGAAATAAGTTTCAGAATGGAAAATTTACAGGTTATAGTAGTTTAGCGCCTACGGATGATTTTACTGGAGCTGCTGAAAGCACGATTAATTCAGTAGTGCATGTTACAACAAAAGTTGTCCAAACTACTTTTCAACGCGATCCATTTCAGGAATTTTTTAATGGGCCGGGAGCTGGAGGTCGTGAATTTAAGCAGTATGGTTCTGGGGCTGGATCTGGTGTGATTATTTCTTCAGAAGGTTATATTATTACGAATAATCATGTAGTTGATAATGCAAGTGAAATAGAAGTTATTTTAAATGACAATTCAAAATACACTGCGAAAATTGTAGGGACTGACCCAGCAACTGACTTAGCAGTTTTAAAAATTGAAGGAAAGGGCTTTACACCTATTCCAATGGGAAATAGTGACGACTTAAAAATTGGACAGTGGGTTTTAGCCGTTGGAAATCCTTTTAATTTAACATCTACAGTAACTGCTGGAATTGTTTCTGCAAAAGCTCGAAATATTAATCTACTAAGTGAGCGTTCAGGAAAAGACGTATTCCCTATCGAATCTTTTATTCAAACTGATGCTGCCGTTAATCCCGGAAATAGTGGTGGCGCACTCGTTAATACAAATGGCGAACTTGTTGGAATTAATACAGCTATCGCCTCTCAAACTGGAAGTTACAGTGGTTACTCATTTGCTATTCCTGTAAATCTAGTTCAAAAAGTAATGAGCGATATTATTGACTATGGAATCGTTCAACGAGGGTTTTTAGGGGTTCAAATTTCTGATATTACGCAAGAAATAAAAGAAAAAGAAGGTCTTCCAAATCTAAAAGGCGTTTATTTGGCCCAAGTTATAGAAGGTGGAAGTGCGGATAAAGCAGGAATTAAAGATGGGGAAATAATTTTAAAAATTGGAAGTAAAGAAGTTAACTCTGTTGCTTCACTTCAAGAGGAAATTGGAAAAAGACGTCCTGGTGATAAGGTTTCAATTACCTTAAGAAAGAAAAATGGAGATGAGGTGACAAAAGAACTTGTTTTACGTAACCAAGAGGGAGAGACTTCGTTAGTGACCAAAGAAGAAATAAAAAAGAATGTTGCCCTAGGTGCTACATTTATTGAATTAACGGATAACGAAAAGAAAGAGTTGAATATTACATACGGCATTAAAATTAAATCTATAGGTGCAGGAAAATTACAATCCTTAGGGCTTAAGGTTGGTACAATTATTACAAAAGTAAATAATGAAACTATTTCAAGCGTAGAGCAATTAACTGCAAAGTTAAATGATCAAAATCGTGGGATTTTACTTGAAATTATGTCTGAAAGCGGTAGGAGAGAGTATGTTGGATTTGGTTTATAAATCAAATGAACATTTTTTTCTCAATTGTTAATAAAATAGTTATAAATTAATTAAATATAGACTAAAAAATATTTTTCAGTTAGTTTTTTTTCGCGTTACTTTGCATAACATAGATTTAATACATACTAATCATTTTAAAAGGAATCTAAATCATA
>CANKLK010000170.1 GCA_947482805.1 Flavobacteriaceae bacterium | reverse complement strand
TATTCTTCCAGATTCTCGAAAAAGTTATGAAAATGGATTGCCTGCACTTTCTACATCGTCAACTGACAATATTGATACTACTGTATGGTCAAGGATTTCTTCTCAACAAGCGATCGTTAACGCTTTTGATAATAATGAGGAGGCGCGGTTAAACCAAGATGTAGGGCTTGATGGATGGAAAAGTACGGATGAACAAACAGCTTACTTAAATTTTGTGAATTGGGTGCAAAATAATCCTGCATTAACAACTGAAACAAAAAGTAAAATTACAAATGACCCCTCTCAAGACGATTATAATTATTATCTTGATGATGATTTTGATGGGCAACAATTAGATATCCTAAAGCGTTATAAACACTATAATGGATTTGAAGGAAACTCTCCTACTACAGGATTTTCAAATAATTTAAATGGTGATGGATATCCAACTCAAGCAACTAATAGACCAGATATTGAAGATATCAATCAAGATAATAATCTCTCAGAAACTGAAAATTATTTTCAATACAAAGTAAATCTTCGGCCAAATGAAATGCAAGTTGGAAGTAATTATATTACGAATGTTCAAACTTTTCAAAATGGGAATAAAACTGAAAAATGGTACCAGTTTAAAGTTCCAATAGTAGATTACGAAAAAAGAGTAAATGGCATTCAAGATTTTCGCTCTATTCGATTTATGAGAATGTTCTTAAAGAATTTTGATGAGGAAGTTGTTCTTCGTTTTGCTAAACTTGAATTAATTCGAGGCGAATGGAGAAGATTTAGACAAGACCTAACACAAGCAGGACTTAGCATTCAAACTGACCCAAATCTTACAACATTTAATATTGGTGCAGTAAATGTAGAAGAAAATGATCAACGCTACCCTGTAAAATACGAAGTTCCTCCGGGAATAACACGTGAAATTGATCCTTCTCAGGTATATCAACGTCAAATGAATGAGCAATCGCTAATGCTTCAGGTATGTAATTTACAAGACGGAGATGCAAGGGCAGCATATCGAAATGTACAGTTTGATGTTCGAACATATAAAAAATTAAAAATGTTTGTGCATGCTGAAGAAGTCATACCAAATACACTAAACAATCAAGACTTAACACTTTTTGTTCGTCTTGGAACTGATTTTGTAGAAAACTATTATGAGTACGAAATTCCTATGGATGTAACAGATTGGGGGGCAACCAGTCCTGATGCAATTTGGCCAGAGAATAACAATATGGAGATTGTTTTTGATGATCTTTTAGATTTAAAAAAGGAAAGGAATTCCAAAATTGAACAAGGCGCAAATGGTATATCTTATATTGTAGAATATAGTACGCCTGACCCTGCTAATGATAAAAGGAAAATAAAAGTTAAGGGTAGTCCAAACCTACAAGGAATCAAAACAATAATGGTTGGGGTACGAAATCCGCTTAAAACTGATCCAAATAATATATGGAAACCCGACAATGGAGATGCAGAATGTGCAATTGTATGGGTCAATGAATTGCGCTTAACAGATTTTGTAAGTGAAGGTGGTTCTGCGGCTATTGGTCAAATGCAAGTTCAACTAGCAGATTTTGGAACTATCGCCGCCTCAGGAAATTATTCCGGTATCAATTGGGGAAGTGTTGAAAGTCGCGTTCAAGAAAGACAGAGAAATGAGAAAATTGGAATAGACATAAATACAACTTTACAATTAGGTCAATTTTTTGGGAAGCAGGCGAGATTGTCGCTTCCATTTTTTTATGGATATTCAAGGGGTGTAATTAATCCAGAATATGATCCCTTCAATCCTGATATCAAACTTAAAGACTATGATTTAGCAACTCGAAAAGAGCGAGCAAAATTAGGGCAAGATTTTAGTGAACGTCGGTCTTTTAATTTTACAAACGTACGTAAAGAATTGAAAGCAGGTAGTAAACCACATCTCTGGAATATATCAAATTTTTCCACAACTTATGCTTTTTCAGAGAATTTAAAACGCGACTTCAATACAAACTATGATAATACTAAGACATGGACTGGATCATTAAATTATAATTACACTTTTTCTAGTAAAGGAATTGAACCATTTAAAAAATGGAAACCAGTTCAAAAGAATAAAAATCTAGCAATAATTAAAGAATTTAATCTTTTTCTTCTGCCTAAAAATATATCCTTTAGTAATGAGTATTCTAGAATCTTTAATCAGAGGCAGATAAGAAATAACCTTGTTCCAGATTATGAATTTGCACCTATCTACCTAAAAAGATTTGATTTAACACGGAATTATCAAATAGGTTATGATTTAACTAAAAATATTAAAACAACTTTTTCGGCTATTAACAAAGGAATATTTGAGGAAGGGAATCATGGTATTGATCGAAAATTAAATCCAGAAGGTTATCGTGAGTTTGTAGATACTCTTAAATCACAAATTAACACAGGAGGGAAGACAATGGATTACTCGCACAATTATTCCATAAGCTACATTGTACCCTTTGATAAATTCCCGCTTACAAATTGGTTAAGTGCAAATACTAAATATTCAGGAACCTTTAACTGGCAACGAGCGCCACTTGGTCAAAGTAATTTTGGAAATATAATCCAAAATAACCGGGCTATTAATCTTACACTACAAGCAAATTTTATAAACCTATACAATAAATATAGCCTTTTAAAGAAAGTATTAGCTGAAGGAAATGCAACTGGAAGAAACAACCTGAATCCTAAAACACCTGATGACAAAAACAATCCAAAAGCTAAAGAAAATAAAGTTCCTGATAAAATAGAAGAATTTAAACCTGAGAAACCACTTGATCAGATGACACCTAAAGAACTTAAACAACACGAATGGAAAAAAAGGAAATGGGAACGGAAAAAAGAAAAAGAACTAAGAAAGAAAGAAAAAGAAAAAGAAGAAGTGCCACCAATAAATGGATTTCTTGCCCGCATGCTTATGACAGTTAGAAATGTTTCGGGGACATATACTCTTAATGACGGAACCTTACTTCCAGGTTTTAATGAAGAAACTAGTGTTTTGGGGATGAATAATAGAACAAGTGATTTAGCAGGATTTATTTTTGGGAAACAAGGATATGATATTTTTGGAAGGGCTAATGGCTACAATGTTGCAGATTTAGCAAGGAATAAAAACTGGTTAGTTCAAAATGAAAACTTAAACACACAATTTACAGCTACACATTCAGCAAACTTAATTCTAAAATCAACGCTCGAACCTTTAAAAGATTTAATTATTAATCTAAATGTAACTCGAAATTATAGCAATAATACAAGTTCTTTTTATCGCTGGAATCCTAACGACTCAGAATTTCAAAATCAGAGTGAATTTACAACTCAAAATTTAACCTATTCTACAATTACTTTAAATTCAGCTTTCGTGAAATCAGGGCCTGAAAACTCTTCAGATATTTTTAATCAACTTTTATCAAATAGAAAAATAGTTTCAAATTTAATTGGAGGAGGAAATCCAAATTCGAGTTTGTTGCCAAATGGATTTTCTGATGGTTATTCTGATTCACATCAAGATGTTGTTATAGGCGCTTTCTTAACAGCGTACTCTGGAAATAAAATTTCTGAAAAAGCTATCAATCCATTAAATAATATTCCATTGCCTAATTGGACAGTGAATTATAGTGGGCTCACAAAATTTAAGTTTACAAAAAAATTCTTGAAAAGTTTTAAACTCAATCATGCATATTCTTCAACAATAACATTGAGTGGTATGCAGACAAATTTGAATGCAAGTCAAGATGGCAACGGATTTTCAACTGCCAGAGATTTGAATAATAATTTTATTTCTAGTACACAAATTCAAAATATAAAAATCTCAGAAAAATTTGGTCCATTGTATGGATTCTTAGCAACATGGAATATCCTAGGAATAAGTTTAACTACAAATTTTGAATTCCGAAAAGATAGAAGTACAACACTTTCTCTTAGTAATAATCAAGTTACTGAGGTTTTAGGTAAAGAAATTGTAATTGGAACAGTTTTAACTTTTCCAAAACTAAAATTACCCTTTCAAGGAATTAAGAAAAGTGACTTAATCATTAATATTAATTTTTCATTCAGAGACAATATCATTATTATTCGGAAAATTATTGAAAATACAAATCAAGCAACTCAAGGGCAAAAAGTTATAAGCTTTAAACTTGATGCAAATTACAAGTTATCAGATCACTTAAGTGCAATTTTTTATTACGAACAACAACTAAATACCCCCAAAGTACAAACAAGCTTTCCTACTGGAAATCTTAAAACAGGTATTACAATTCGCTATGATCTCAACGGTTTGAAATAATGCAAATAAGAGCAGCAAAACCTGGAGATGAACAGGCTATTTTTTCCTTAATAAAAGAACTAGCCCTTTATGAAAAAGCCCCAGAACAAGTTAGTAATTCGGCAGAGCAACTTAGTCAAGACTTATT
>CANKLK010000169.1 GCA_947482805.1 Flavobacteriaceae bacterium | reverse complement strand
GCATCAGTCGCTTTGCCGGGAACATTCAACTTTGTTGGAGAGTTTACCGTTTTATATAGCTTAGCTCAAATCAATATTTGGTTTGTTATTTTGGGTGGGACAACCATTATTTTAGGTGGTTATTATATGCTGAAGATGTTCCAAAATACAATGTTGGGTAAAACCAATACCAAAAATTTTGCTGACGTTACAACCAATGAAGCGATAACATTAATCGTTATCATCGGCTTTTTATTATTCTTCGGATTATATCCAAAACCTATAGTTGATTTGGTTACGCCGAGTTTAATTGAAATTTTATCAAACATAAACAAATAATTGAATTTAGGAATAAGGATTTAGGAATAAGGATTCAGGACACGAGCGGAAAGAGCGACTGAATGGAGCGAAGTGGAATAAATTGGGATTAAGGATTTATGACGAAAGAGGAGCTAAAGATAAGAACTAAATCTTTTGCTATTAGAACTTTTAAATTTCTAATGGCAATTGAAAAAAATAAAGCAGTTGATGTAGTTTCTTATCAACTTTTTAAATCTTCTTCCTCTGTAGCGGCAAATTACAGAGCTGTTTGCAGAGGAAAATCTGATTCGGATTTTTTAAATAAATTGAAAGTTGTAGATGAAGAAGCCGATGAAAGTTTATTTTGGTTAGAATTTATCAAAGAATTAGAAATAGATTGTGATAAAATTGAATTAGAAAAGTTAATAAAAGAAGCTGATGAATTAGTTGCCATTTTTTCAGCTGCCATAAGAACTATAAAAAATAGAAATTAAGGATTAAAAAATGAATTCCAATCATTTCCATCATTAAAAATATAAACAACAACAATAAGATTAAGATTTTAGTTTAAGAGGACATCAAATCCCAAATCCTAATACCTTAATCCTAAATAAAAAATAATAAAGAGGTTCAGCTTTAAGAATATCAAATCCTTAATCCTGAATCCCAAATCCTAAATAAAAAAATGAATACATTAATTGCCATATCAGGTTTAGGTGTTTTTTGCCTTATCGCTGAAATCTTTAATTTAAGAAAGCTATTAGTTCCGGTAGCAATTCTTGGACTGTTAGCCATTCTTGGACTTACCATGGCTGAGTTTAATACGCCTGAACTTTACAACAATCCTATGTATAACAATATGATTGTAGTTAGCAAATTTTCTGTGGCCTTCTCCAGTCTGTTTATTGTACTCACGATATTTTTAGTCGCTTTAAGCGGCAATTTTTATAAAGAGCATCCAACCAAAATTTCAGATTATATTGCCATCAAAATTTTTCTTTTGGCAGGCGCTGTTGCCATGGTTTCTTTTGGAAACTTAGCCATGTTCTTTCTTGGTATTGAAGTGCTGTCTATCTCATTATATGTCTTGGCTGCAAGCAAAAGACTGGATGTAAAAAGTAACGAAGCCGGAATGAAATATTTCCTTTTGGGTTCCTTTGCTTCCGGAATTATCTTGTTTGGAATTTGCTTGATATATGGAGCCATGACTAGTTTTGATGTAGAGTATATCAAAAATTTGTCGCGTTCTGCGGAGTTACCAATCTGGTACACTATCGGAATTATATTATTACTTATTGGTATGCTTTTCAAGATTGCTGCAGCACCATTCCATTTTTGGGCTCCCGATGTTTATGAGGGATCACCTTCAATAACAACAGCCACCATGAGTACGTTGGCCAAAGTTGTTGCTATGGCTACCTTATTCAAATTATTGGATGTTCTAAACGCAGATATAGATTATAAATTTCAAATCGTGGTAGTAGTAATTTCCATACTTTCTATGACGGTCGGAAACATCATGGCATTGCGTCAAAAAAATGTAAAACGGATGTTGGCCTTTTCGGGTGTTTCGCATGCCGGATTTATGTTGATGGCGCTACTTAGTATGACGACCGCAGCTTCTACATTATTGTACTATTCTGCAGCTTATGCATTGGCTGGTATCGCTTCGTTTGCTGTAATTATTTATGTGACAAAAGACAAAGACAACGAGGATATTATCAACTTTAATGGCTTAGGAAAAACAAATCCGTTGTTGGCTGCTGTTTTAACGGCATCGCTTTTGTCTATGGCTGGAATTCCTATTTTCTCTGGGTTCTTTGCTAAATTTATATTATTCACCCAAACCATAAAAGCAGGTTATATAGTTGTCGTGATTGCGGCAGTAATCAACTCTATCATAAGTGTAGGCTACTACTTCAAACTAATTTTGGCTATGTATACCAAAGAAGCTTCCGAAGACAGAAAAGCGGTTCCTTTTGTATATTATGCTGTAGCAGTTATTGCTATTTTACTAAATATTGTCATTGGAATTTATCCATCTTTATTAACCAATTTGCTAAACTAAAAACTGCATTTTTAAAAAATACTAAAATCCATCAAGAGTCATTTTGATGGATTTTTTCATTCCCCTCCTTGGGAGGGGTGCCCGAAGGGCGGGGTGGCTATAAAACCATATCACATCCTGTCTTTTTAGTTATCAACAGCCGTAAAAATTAGCTGGCTATTCTTTAAATTTACCACATGTATGCTTTAGTCGATTGCAATAATTTCTACGCTTCCTGCGAACGTGTTTTCCAGCCCCAATTGGTTGGTAAACCGATTGTTATTTTATCCAATAATGATGGCTGTATTATTTCGCGTAGTGATGAAGCCAAAGCTCTCGGTATTTCTATGGGTGCCCCCGAGTTTAAAGTGCGGCAGGAACTCAAAGAAAAAAACATACAAGTCTTTTCTTCCAATTATCCTTTGTACGGCGATATGAGTCAGCGGGTGATGAAAATCTTAGAAGGCTTTACGCCTCATACCGAACCCTACAGTATAGACGAAGCATTTATGAATTTTGATGGTATGCGAATCCCTGATTTTCATGAGTATGGACTGCAGATGAAAATCCGTATCATGAAATGGCTCAGCATTCCGGTTTCTGTTGGTTTTGCCGAAACCAAAGCGTTATCTAAAGTAGCCAATAAAATTGCTCGTAAGTATCCTGAAAGAACACAAGGCGTCTATGTTATCGATAATGAAGAAAAGCGCTTAAAAGCTCTGAAATGGACCAAAATTGAAGATGTTTGGGGCATTGGTTTTCGGCTGACAAAAAAGATGAAAGCCAAAAACATCAACAACGCGTATGATTTAACATTACCACATAACGAAGCCTTCATCAAAAAGGAAATGGGCGTAGTAGGATTGCGCTTAAAATATGAATTGGAAGGTAAATCGGTTTTGGAATTGGAAGAACCCAAAGATAAAAAAACCATTGCGGTCACCCGAAGTTTTGCCGGAAATATTACCACGCTCGACGAAATGAAAGAACGTGTTTCTACCTTTGCGACGGTTTGTTCCGAGAAACTTCGCAAACAAAAATCGTGTTGCCATACCGTAATACTTTATCTGCGAAAAGACAAGTACAAAACCGAAAGACAGCGTTACAATTTTTATAAAATAGAAACCTTGCCTTTTGCCAGTAATTCCTCGATTACTATAAGCAATCTAGCAGTGAAAATGCTTAAGACTATTTTTGAAGAAGGCGAAATCTATAAAAAAGCAGGCGTTATTGTTACCGAAATTATTCCCGAGAACCAAAAGCAATTCCATCTTTTTGAGGAAGAAAATCCAAAGCATCTGAAACTAATGAAAGTGATGGACGATCATTATAAAAAAACAGGCGAACGCAAAATACGATTGGGAAGTCAAGATTTGCAACGCACCTGGAAAATGAAGCAAGAGCATTTGTCTAAAAGATATACGACTAACTTTAACGAAATTCTGCAAATAAAATGTCGTTAAAAAAGCCTATTTCCTTCTTTCGGCCCGATTGGGAAAACAACCAAAAGCATCCTTTTATTTCAGGTGGTATTAAGGCAGGATTTCCTTCGCCTGCTGCCGATTTTGACGAAACCAAAATCAGTTTGGACAATGTATTGGTAAAAAACCATGAAGCTACGTTCTATGCCAAAGCCTCAGGAACATCTATGATTGGTGCCGGTATTGATGATGGTGATATTATGGTTATCGATAGAAGTCTCGAGCCACGCGATGGCAAAATAGCCATTTGTTTTGTCGATGGCGAATTTACGGTAAAACGCATTAAAATTAAAAAGGATGGCATTTATCTTATGCCCGAAAACTCAGCTTTTGAACCCATAAAAGTCACCGAAAACAATGAGCTAATTATTTGGGGCATTGTGACGTATGTGATAAAAAGTGTGTGAAATAAAGTAGTAAAAAAGGGTAATTTAGTACTTATTATTGTTAATTGATAACAGCTACCAACACCAAAAAAAAGACCCTCGATTTCTCGAAGGTCTTTTGCTTTATTAATTGATACTTATCGTTTAATCACACGAACAGTTTTCACTTCTTCTCCTTGTGTTACAACCACGTTGTAAACACCACTTGGATAACGATCTCCGATTTGT
>CANKLK010000168.1 GCA_947482805.1 Flavobacteriaceae bacterium | reverse complement strand
CTTTTAATAGAAAAGATATTTTAGAGTTTAGACCTGGTCGTAAAATTCAAGTTCTTAAGTGGGACGCAAAAAAACAAGATATTGATTTCATGAATAGTATAGTATAAAAGTCATCGATGAAAGACAATCTTAATTATAAAAGTACTAGGCATAACACGGGTTTGGCAAAAGTGGCGGATCTGTGCTCCGCAGACACATTTGTGGTTAATCAAAGTTTGGTTCTCCGCATTAACATTTGTGGTGAAAATCGCCACCTTCGCCAAGCCCGAAACCGTTATGTGCCATTTAAAGACTAAATTTACAATATGAAAAAAACATTATCAACGACAATTTTAATCTTGCTCATTAACTACATGTTCGGACAGACTTACGTGGTTGACAGTATTTATCATCAAAATCAATATCGCTATTATGGAACATACAAGCCTGCATCATATACAGGTACTACTCCGTGGCCAGTCGTTTTGACTTTACATGGTGGCGGTGGTAATGCCTTAGGGACAATAGGGTTCACTCAAATGAGCTTAGTTGCTGACACGGCTAATTTTTTAGTAGTGTATCCTCAAGGTTCGAAAATTGGGAGTAACTGTTGTAGTTGGGGTGCTGGAGTAGGATCGCCCTCTGACACAGCAGGAATTAATGATATTTCATTTTTTAATAAGCTTATCGACTCGTTAAAAACTGAATTTAATATTGACACAAATAGGATTTATTCAACAGGGCTTTCTCAAGGTGGCTTTATGAGCCAAAAATTAGCTTGCCAATTAAGTCATCGTATAGCTGCAATTGCTCCTCTTTGTTCTAATCTCGACTCGTTGCAAATGTTGACTTGCAATCCAAGTAGATCAGTACCAGTTTTAATTATTAATGGTACAACCGACATATTAGTGCCTTACAATGGTGCAAAGTTTACCAATAACGGTTGGCCTCTTACTTATTTTCCTGTAGACACACTAATGAAATTTTGGAATACTAAAAATGGTTGTAATCCAACTTCATCATCATTCAATTTTCCAGACATCGACCCTACGGAAAGTTCAACTATTACAAGATATACGTGGACAGGATGCTCTTGTAATACCGAAACAATTCTTTACAAAGTAAATGGTGGCGGACACACATGGCCAGGAGTAGAAAACGTTAGCTACGAAATTATTGCAGGACAAACTAACGAAGACATCCACGCAAGCGTTCATATTTGGCAATTTTTTAAAAAACATTCTCTTCTCTGCCCAACAACCACTTCAATAAGTGAAGGACAACAGTTAATAAATTCCATTCGTGTATATCCAAATCCCGCAAAGAATATTATCACGATTGAATCTTCAAATCAAAAAATATATCTAACTAACCTTGATATTTATAATTCATTGGGACAAAAAATGCTAAATGCTCAATTTAAGGACAACGTATTAACTATTGACATAACTTATTTTCCATCAGGTTTGTATTTTATCACTACCGACAATGTAAAAATGAAATTTATTAAAGACTAAAACGGCACATAACATGCGTTTGGCGCAATGGGGGTTGACGTGCAAAATTGAAAGTTTGTGCTTCTATTCAGCTTTGGTGCAGAATGACAGTTTAGTGCTTCTAAGTCCCCCACTGCGCCAAGCGCAAAAACGTTACAAGCAATGCTAGGAGACACTCATCCGACCAATTGAAACTATCGTATAAATCGACATTCAACCGTTTTAAGAAGTTCGAAATTTACCAATGTTAATATGTTGAAAACTTTCAAGGACAAAATTTGTCCCCGATTGTTTTTTATAATACTTTTGGACAAAATAAGTCCTCAATGACTCAGACAAAAATTATGGTTACTTCATTTGGCGAACAACTCCGTTCATTACGTGAGCAAAAAAAATTATCATTGCGAGAAGTAGCTTCTTCAATTGGAATAGACACATCTTTACTTGGGAAAATTGAACGAAACGAAAGACAGGCAACGAAAGACCAAATAAAACTAATTGCAAAATACTTTAAGTATAATGTACAATTATTAATTGAGGAAAATTTAAGCGACCAATTGGCTTACAAAATAATTGAAGCTGATGCTAATTTGGAAATTTTAAAAGTTGCTGAACAAAAAATTGAATATTTAAAAACAAAAAAATAATATGAAAGTAGTTTCATTGTTTTCTGGTTGTGGTGGTCTTGATTTAGGTTTTATTCAAGCTGGTTACGAAGTAATTTGGGCTAATGACTTTTTTAAAGAAGCGGTAGAAACCTATAAACACAATATAGGTGACCATATTATATATGGCGATATAACCAAAATACCAAGTTCTGAAATTCCAGACGATTTCGATATACTTCTTGGTGGATTTCCTTGTCAAGGTTTTTCTATTGCAAATATTAAACGAAGCATGGAAGATGAAAGAAATTTTCTTTACAAAGAACTACTCCGTTTAATAAAAGATAAAAAACCAAAGTATTTTGTTGGTGAAAATGTTAAAGGACTAATTTCTATGCAACAAGGAAAAGTATTAGAAATGATAATAACTGATTTTAGAAAATTAGGTTATAAAGTTGACTTTAAGGTTTTAAAAGCATCTGACTATGGAGTTCCACAAAATAGAGAACGAGTTGTAATTATTGGAAATAGATTAGGATTAGAAAATCCGTTTCCAAAAAAAACGCATGGAATTGAAAATTCATTATTCGAAAGCAGAAATCTTCCATACGTTACAGTTAAAGAAGTTGTTGGTTATTTGGCGAACGAAAGAACAAGAGATAAACCGTTTAAAATTAAAGGAAAGTTAATTCATAATCATATTGCACGCACAAATGTTCACGATGTATTTTGGGGTAGAAAGCATAAAGTAAATCAACATGATATTTGTGATTATCTAAAAATATGGAGAAGTAAGGCTGGCGTTTCAACAAAAAAAGTAGATGAAATATTTGGATATGCTCATACAGCTGGACATTGGTTTAGAAAAGACAATAATTCTGGAAGTATTCCTAATCCAAAGGATTGGTGGGAATTAAAAAAGATTTTAGGTTTCGACAGCAAATATGACAAAGCAGTTACTGAACTCGAACTTAAACCTATTTCTTTTGAGCAATCCTTGCGAATAAATAATTGGGATAAACCAAGCGACACAATTACTGCCACTGGTCCTGAAATTCATCCAAATAAAGAGAGAAGAATGTCAGTTAGAGAATGTGCAATTATTCAAACATTTCCTGATGATTTTGTTTTTTACGGGAGTTTAGGAAATATGTATAAACAAATTGGTAACGCTGTACCAGTTTTGTTGGGTAAAAAAATTGCTGAAGTAATAAAGAAAGAACTAATTAAATATGAAAAAGAAAAAAACACCAACACCAAAAAAAACCAATCAAATGGAGCAATTAAAGAAACTAGAAGTATTAGAGCAGAAGTACCTCAATAAATATTTTCACTTTCTGAAATTTGCAGAAGACGAATTGCTTATCGGTTTTAGAACAAAATATAAAATCAAAAATGATTGGTTTCCAAAATGGAATCCAACAGAAGAAGGAAAAGGCATTTCTGATTTTGCTACTGGCGCTGAAAGAATTGTGTATTCACTCTTAAATGGTAAAGGAATTGGTCAACCAAATTCAGCACCAATAGGTGCTGATTTGTTTTTTGAGGTTGAAGATGCATTTATTCATATAGATTTGAAAACGGTTCAAACAAGAAATATAGGCGATTATACAAGTGACATTTTTGTTGGAAACAACCAAAATAGTTATAACGGTAAACTTGATGTAAGTGGTGTTGAAAAAATTTATGATGAAGCATGTTTGCCTACTTATTACACTCTCGAAGGGAATATAAAAAAACCTTGCTTGACATATTTTATTACCATATTATATGAAGAGACCAATCTTGATATATTAAATATAAATTTACTCTCAATGCCGAACGGTTCTTTGTTTCCAATTTACGGAAAGAATGTATTAAAAGCAGGTAAGGTTTTATACCCGGACGGTAATCCCAAACGTGACACCCATGCTAAATCAGTGCGATATAAATGGAAAGAAAATTTAGATTACAACCTTTTAGAAAGTAACACTAAGAGAATTAAAGTAGCTTATTTCAATAAAGGAATGGAAAGCGAACTTAGGACAAAATTATCTTTCTTTGAAGACCTTTATAATAAACAAGGTGACTAAGCACAGCTTGTAACAGCACCTACAAGAAATTGGCGGTTCAGTGGTTAAATGAAGCTTTGTGCTTCGTATCAAGTTTGGTGGTGGCAGACAGTTTTCGTCTCCGAAATCGCCAACTTCTTGTAGCCGCAAACCGTTAGTGGTAACCTGAGAACGACCACGCAATCAAACGACATTGAAGAATTAAGAATGAATAAAAAAATAGTTTTTTACATTATCGCTTTATTAAGTTTAATATCAAGCTCAATAAATGCTCAAAATACAAGGTTAAACAACTCTAATACTATTGGATGGTATAATT
>CANKLK010000167.1 GCA_947482805.1 Flavobacteriaceae bacterium | reverse complement strand
CCTTTTAATAATTTTATCTGGCTATTTACGCTCTGAAATTATCGGTTGTGCTTAATAAATTGGCGGTTAAAAACACCTTAACTTTCAATTAAACACTGACTTTACAAGTACAAAACCATCTTTAAATTAAGCCTAGACCCGCAATTTTTTGAAACTGCTGTTATGAGAAGTGCTAAGGTTTTACTCTAATGATTTTATTATCTTTTAGAATCACAAGTTCACTGTTCATTTTCTTTTTGAACTCAATTAATTTGTCGTAAACTTTATCCATTCCTTCCAAAATTTTAGTTTGGTTCGGTGTCATTTTATGTGTTTCCATGATAATAGTTTTTTAGTTTATTAAATTTGGTTTCGCTAAAAATATCGATTTCAGTTTCTAAAGTTTTTTTGGCAATCAAATCATGTTTTCCTTCGGAGTTATCAAATATCATAACTTCATCAGCAATTGGAAGATAAATTTCAAATAAATTTTTTATTCCATTTAAATATCTACGTTTTATAACTTCGGTTTCAATATTATGTCCGCCTTCTATAACTCTAGTTTTCACTCTTTCAATTGCTAACTCTACATTTTGAAGCCAAAAGAATAAAAGTGTAACATTATAGTTTTTGCTTTTCGCTTCTATAATTTTTGATTTATAGCTTTTAGTTGCCAATGTAGTTTCAAAAGCAAAGTTTTCATTGGTTTCTAAAAGTTCATTTATTCTCTTCAGCATTATTCTCCCAGCTTCGAACGAAACTTTTTCCGGTTGAAAAGGCGACAACCCTTTGGCGATTTCATCTGCATTCACAAATTCTTTACAATCTAATATTTCAGGTAATATGGTAAAAGAAGCTGTTGTCTTTCCAGCTCCGTTACAACCTGCAATTATGTAAAGATTCTTTTTCATAGTTGCAAATGTAATTAATTCAATTTTTAACAGCTATTCCTTGATTACGAATTTTTCAAAGCATTTCTCATAACGGTTTGCGTGTAGGCGATGTTGCCTTGTGTTGCGCCTGCGGCAAGGCAATATTGCTTACACGCTGTTAGGTGCTGGCGTTCTTGTTGTCCGTATGTTTCTCGTCATTGTCAAGCTGTCTTTTTTGTTTTTTTCGGTTTCTCTTTTGTAAAAAGGTCTGCCGTATATTTTTCGTATAGTTCAAATAAAAATACCATTCTGTTGGCTTCACTTGTAAATGCTTGTGGTCTGTAAGCCAAGTCCACGGCTTTATCTAAGTCGTCGTGTGCTTTTACCAATACTGGCGGCATGGTTAATGGATCGTACAAATCGGCTAAGGAACTATTTGGAAATTCCAATCGTGCATCCAATACTTTTTGAGCGGCATTTTCAATGGCTCCTTTTTGCTTGTCTGTTGGGTTCTCTGGCCAAGGGTAGTTGTTGTAAACAATATCTTTTGAATATCTAAAATCACTTTTTAATCGTCCACAAACAGATTTAACCCAAGCCATGTGCATTGTTGAAGTTAAAATTCCAAAATGAAATAGGTTTCCGTTTGGTACAATTAGACAAGTATCACTGGCAATATCTTTTGCACCAAAAAAACCCATTGGAATGTATTTTCTATTTTCAGAAGAAACTCTTGGAATTAAAATAAAATCTTTTTGTTTGGGTTGCGTAATTTGAGCAAATAAATGCGGGAATTTAGCTAATTGTGGGCGAGATGATTTTTCTCTAATTTTTTTTACATTTTCTACTCTTTCTTTTACTATTTCTAAATTTCTTAACTCGGCAGGTTCAATATCTTCTAACCACAAACACCATCTTTTTTTTCCATTTAAAAATTCAAAAGCAGAAATAAATTCTTTAAAAAACTTTATTGCATTGGGTTCATTTTTTAAAAAATCCACTTTTTCTTCATTTGTAAAAAGTAGTTCGCCTCCATCTGCTGGCATATTTCCAAAATTCATATCTGGCACAGAACAAATAGACTTTTGCTTTCTATCAATAAAAATATCTTTGGCATCTATCAGATAAGGATTGATATTTTTTACTTTCAATTCGTGGGCTTCGCCTTTAATATCTTCATATTCAAAAATGCTTTTGTTATTAGTGTCGTAGTTAGCAAAACCTATTATCACACAATAAACTGCTGCATTTCCTTTTGCTTCATTGCTCCATTTGAAAGTGCGGTGAGCAAAGTGGATTTTGATATTATATTTTTCAAAAATTGGCTTCCAAAGCAAACTTGTTTGCAAACCTTGTACAATTGAATTGGTTGACACAAAAGCAACTTTAATTTTTGTGGTCTGTATATATTTGGCTGCTTTTATATACCAAGCTGTAACATAGTCTAAATCTCCAACATTTTTCGCATTATCAAAAACATTTGACATACTAGATTTTTGAACTTCATTCATAATTCTAGATCCAATAAAAGGCGGATTTCCGATTATAAATGAAAGTTCATTTTTTGAAACTACGTTTTCCCAATCGGTTTCTAATGCGTCTGCGTAAATAATCTTTGCAGATTTTATCAGAGGTAAACGCGCAAAATATTGCCCAAACTCCATGCTCATTTTGAGGTTCATCTGGTGGTCCATCAACCACATGGCCACTTCGGCAATGCGTGCAGGAAATTCTTCGTATTCAATTCCCGCCATCATGTCCACATCCAATAAGGCTACATCGGCCAATTCAACCACCACGCGGTCGTTTCCATACAAACGTTCTAAAACGGCTAATTCCAACAAACGTAATTCACGGTAGGTTATCACTAAAAAGTTTCCACAACCACAGGCAGGGTCTAAAAATTTCAGTTTGCTTAATCGTTCATGAAATGCATTGAGTTTTGCTTTATTAGTTTTGATGCTTTCAAATTCTGCCCATAATTCATCCAAGAACAATGGCTTGATGAGTTTTAAAATGTTCTTTTCGCTGGTGTAATGCGCGCCCAAGTTTCTGCGTTCTTTTGGGTCCATCACACTTTGAAACATCGAACCAAAGATGGCCGGGGAAATTTTACTCCAATCCAAGTAACAACATTCCAACAAGGTTTGACGCATTTTGGAATCAAAGTGAGCAATAGATAATATTTCCTGAAACAATTTTCCGCCAACATACGGAAAGGCATTGAGTTGCTCATCCAAATTTTTAAAGCGTTTATCTAAGGGCGTGTTGAGTACCTGAAAAATTTCTTGAATTTTAGCGGCTAAGTCGCTTCCGTCTTCGCTGGTGCGTTCTTTTATGAAATCTTCGAATTGTTGCTTGTTAAAAATATTGGTGTCTTCGGCAAACAAACAAAAAAGTAAACGAACTAAATACACTTCCAACGGGTGACCTTCATAACCAATCTCTTTTAAGCGGTCGTGCAATTTTCCCATCAGCTCTGCCGCTTTAACATTTACAGGGTCTTCCTCTCGATACACTTTTTTCTGATAGCCTGCAATGAAACCAAACAGTTCCACATGGTTGACAAAATCGTCTAATTTAAACTCATGGTATGCTTCTTCACCTGTTTCTTCTAAATCATACAGGCGAAACGTTTCAAAATCACAAACCAACACATATTTTGGAATGTCCAATTTTTGTAAGCCATGAATATATCCTTTGGCTTGTTCGTATGCTTTGGTAAGATCTTTCCCTTTACTTTTCATCTCAATGAGCAACCAGCCTTTCCATAGCATATCGATGTATCCATCGCCATCCCCTAGTTTTTTCACTTTGTGCTCAAAAGCAGCAACTTTACGTTGATTCAAGCCAAAAACATTGAAAAAATCAACTAGAAATGGTTTTGCTTCCGCTTCTTCGCGGTGCGCACCTCCCCATTCTTTTGAAAATGCTAAGGCTCTATCCTTTATTTCGTTCCAGCTTAATGCCATTCTTTTTTTCTATGTTTTGTCAGTTTGTCGATGGTTGTTTTGTCGTCCGCTACGCTTGCACCTAACGTTTTGCAAGCAGGCGCAGAAGCGGCAAATAAGCGTATAGGTCGAGCCGCTTTTGAGCTTGCTTGCTGTTATGGGATGGTTTTCTTGTCTGTGTTACTTGTCTGATCTACAAATAAATCAGATAGTGGTCATTTTGGCAACAACTTTATTTGTCTTTGTCGTATTTGTATTTTGCGAAAGACGGTATAAAAATTAATGCAAGTCCAGCGAGTCCAAATACAAGTAGTGGTGCAGCACCTGGCCAATGTTGAATTTTAAAGAGTACTCCTAATACTGTCAAACTTGAGAATAATGCTCCCGAAATAAATGCTAATGTTTTCATTTTACTAAATTTAATTATCCTAATCGCTTGGCTTTTCGGTGTCGCCCCGTTTTTTTGAGTGGGTTCTGGTCTCCACTTTTTCGATTCAATAATAATATTTTTTTATCACATTGGGTGTTCAGCCCTTTGGCTCTCGCAGACCGTTTTGGTTTTTAAACTTGCCCATAACGTTTTGCAGCTACCCGAAGGGCGGGACTTTTACCACAAAACTTGATTTGAAAAACTAATGTTCCAATAACCACAAAACTGTCTTTGGAACACGAAACCCCGCCTTTTGGGTAGGTG
>CANKLK010000166.1 GCA_947482805.1 Flavobacteriaceae bacterium | reverse complement strand
GGATTCAAATTATAGACAATAGTATTGGTTAATCCATCGCATTGACTCAATCTTCCGAAGAACTTGCTCATATTATCAGCCATATTCAAATCGCCAAGCGAATCAAATCCTTGATCGGGACCAATATCCTGTAGCATTTTAGCATTGTTGTTTCTTATCGCTCCAACATGAAATTGCTGCGCCCAAGATTTTTTCTTATTCATTAAAGCCAATTCAAATAATACCGCTGATTTATACTTATTAATTTCCAAAACAGAAACTAATTCGCCTTTCATAGCTTTAGCAAAAATGATATTTACTTCACTTTCAGTATATTCGTCTCCATAGAAATTAGCATGTCCGTGATCGGAAATTCGACAACCCATTTCGTGGAAAAAATCATGACGTTCTTGGAGCGCTTTTATTAAATTTGAAAAATCAGTTATAGAATAACCAACTGTTTTTGCTAATTTTTGAATCCAATCTACAAATGCTTGTCCTTTTTCCATTTCCGTTGCCTTATCGGGACGAAAAGAAGGCAAAACTCTAATTTCAAAATTATCATCTTGCAATTGTTTGTGGTAGCGTAAATCATCTGTTGGGTCATCTGTAGTTCCCACAACAGCGACATTCATTTTTCGAAGAATGTTTTTTACACTGTATTCTGGTTTTTTCAATAAGTTAGAACATTGGTTATAAATGGCTTGCGCAGAATCTGAATCTAATAAAGTGGTGATTCCAAAATAATTTTTCAATTCCAAATGAGTCCAATGATACAAAGGATTTCTTAACGTATAAGGAACAGTTTCTGCCCATTTGATAAATTTTTCATAATCGCTTGCGTCACCTGTAATGAATTTTTCATCCACACCATTGGCACGCATGGCTCTGTATTTATAATGATCCCCATCAATCCAAATCTGGTATAAATTCTCAAATTGGCGGTCTTCGGCAATGTCTTTTGGAGACAAATGACAGTGGTAATCAAAAATAGGTTGCGTTTTTGCAAAATTGTGATACAGCGTTCTTGCTGCTTCACTATATAACAAAAAATCATCCGTAATAAATATATTTTCGGCCATTATTCTATTAAAATAAACTTTTCTCGATTCCCATTTCTAGACCTCTTAACTCTGCCAAGCCTCTTAATCTGCCAATACCAGAATAACCAGGATTTGTTTTTTTGTTTAAATCGTCAAGCATTTGGTGCCCGTGATCAGGGCGCATTGGAATAACTCTTTTTGTCTCTTTTTGCTTCTTCAAAATTGATTTCACCACTTCATACATATCCACATCGCCTTCTAAATGGTTTGCTTCATAGAAATTACCTTCTGCATCACGTTGCGTACTTCTTAGGTGAATAAAATTCATTTTTGCACCATGACGATCTACAATACCTGGCAAATCATTTTCAGCAATTACTCCATAAGAACCCGTACACATTGTAAAACCATTTGAAGGAGAATCAATAGCATTTAATAATTGAATCAAATCTGCTTCTGTAGAAACTACTCTTGGTAATCCTAAAATTGGATAAGGAGGATCATCGGGATGTATCGCCATTAAAACACCTGCACTTTCGGCAACAGGAATAATTTCACGTAAGAAATAATATAAATTCTCTTTCAATCTATTGGCATCAATTCCATCATAACCTTGAAGTACTTTCAGGAAATCTTCAACTGTATAGGATTCTTCAGCCCCTGGTAAACCTGCAATAATATTTTGTTGCAATTTAATTTTATCGGCATCAGATAGCTTTTCAAAAGTCGCTTTTGCCTTTGCTTTTTGAGCCTCTGTATACGTATTTTCAGCTCCTGGTCTTTTTAAAATAAACAATTCAAAAGCAGCGAATTCATTGATATCAAAACGCAAGGCTTTAGAACCATCAGGCATTTCATAAGACAAATCGGTTCTTGACCAATCTAAAACAGGCATGAAATTATAACAAACAATGTTAATTCCACAAGTCGCTAAGTTTTTTATACTTTGCTTGTAGTTTTCTATATATTTCAGATAATCACCCGATTGTTTTTTGATATCCTCATGAACTGGAATGCTTTCTATAACTGACAAAGTTAATCCTGCCGCTTCCACTTCATTCTTTCTTTTCATGATTTCGTCCACTTCCCACACTTGTCCATTTTTAATATGGTGTAATGCAGTTACAATACCAGTTGCACCGGCTTGTTTAGCATCTGATAATTTTACAGGATCATTTGGTCCGTACCATCTCCATGTTTGTTCCATAACTATAGGTCTATACTGTTAAATACTATTTTTTAAACTCCGCTAAACGCACTAAAACCTCCATCAATCGGAATAACAACGCCCGTCACAAAAGAGGATGCGTCATCACATAAATAAAGTGTTGTGCTAATTAAATCTTCCGGCTCTCCAAATCTTCCCATTGGAGTTTGATCAATAATACTGTTCCCTCTTGGTGTCAATTCGCCATCTTGAGTCGTCAATAAAGCACGGTTTTGATCGGTCAAGAAAAATCCAGGAGCCAAAGCGTTGACACGAATTCCCACTTTTGAAAAGTGTACTGCTAGCCATTGCGTAAAGTTAGATACGGCCGCTTTTGCGCCACTATATGCTGGTATTTTTGTCAAAGGGGTAAAAGCATTCATCGAAGAAATATTCAAAATGCTACAGCCTTTTTTGCCTATCATGTCTTTTGAAAAAACTTGTGTTGGCAATAAAGTTCCGATAAAATTTAAATTGAAAACGAATTTTATTCCTTCGGCATCCAAATCAAAAAAAGTTTTGAAACCTTCAGTTGTATTTTGTAAGTCCTCTTCTAATAGAAATGGATTTGATGTGGTTCCCAATGGATGGTTTCCTCCTGCCCCGTTCACCAAAATATCGCAGCTTCCTAGTTTTTCATTAACTTCTTTTTTTGCTGCTTCTAAAGATTCTCTCTCTAATACATTTGCAGCAACTCCAATAGCTTTTCCACCGACTGCATTAATCTCGCTAGCAACTGCATCTGCGGCTTCTTTTCTTAAATCCAAAAGGGCTATTTGGTAGCCTTGTTTAGCCAATGCTTTTGCCAATGTACCACACAAAACGCCTCCTGCTCCTGTTATAACTACTGTTTTCATAGTTTAGTTTTTTATAGATTGGATTAAACCCAATACGATTTTTGTTTCCGATTCAATTGTTGCGTAATCTTTGTCAGCCATTAATTGTTTGCTGATTAGCTTACTCCCCATTCCAACTGCCGAAACTCCAGCTTTGAACCAACCTCCAATATTTTCTTTTGTTGTATCTACTCCACCAGTTGGCATGAACAACAATTTTGGGAAAATATCTTTAATTCCACTTAAGAAATCTGGTCCTAGCATATTCCCTGGGAACAATTTGATAAAGTGAATTCCAGCATTTTCAGCAGCTATAATTTCTGTTGGGGTCATACAACCCGGGCTGTATAAAATTCCTTTGCTTTTTAAAAATGCCGCTACTTCAGGAATAAATCCTGGACTGATGAAAAAATCAGCGCCAACTGCAAAATATTCCTCGGCTTGTTGCAAGTTTTTTATAGTTCCAATACCCAATAATAAATCAGGCATTTCAACATTTCTAACTTCTACCATTTTGGTGAAGTTGCTCAAAGCTGTTTCACCTCGACTGGTATATTCAACCGCTTTGATTCCTGCTCTATAAATCGCTCTTAAAACTTCTATTGTTACCGTTTCATCTGCATTGAAATACAACGGAAGCATTCCTTGTTGAACAATAGCATCTGATACTTTTTGGATAGCGCTCATACTTTATATTTTAACTTTTATTACTACTTTTTTTATTTCGCCTTCTCCAATCATCGGAGCATGAACATCTTCTGGAAAGAAAACGGCAAATTGCCAGTCTGTTAATTGGAAAAACATGTCGGGTGCATCGCTAAAAAAACGAACATCTTTCTCTGGATTGTATGCTCCATTTTGCATTTTGCATTTTTCTCTTGGTTTCCAACCGTAAGTTTCTAATCCTTTTACACAAACTTGAATGTCGATATTATTGTCGTGACATTCAAACTTTGCTAAACTTGCTTCTTCTGTTTTTCCGTTTGCGGTATTTACAATTAGCTTCAAACCTTCAGGTGTTTCTGAAATTCCTTCGGCTAAATTTGCCAAATCATTTTGGTGTAAAAACTCAAATGCTTTTGCAAATGAAGGATGCAAACTATAATATTTTGATGCGTTATTTAAAGTATCTATTATCATGATTTGTTATTATCTAGCAACTCTTCCAGAAGCATCGCCTCCCATTAATTTATTCACTTCATCGACCGTAACTAAATTGGCATCGCCTTTAATAGTGTGTTTTAAACAAGAAGCTGCTACTGCAAAATCCAATGCGTTTTGATCGTTATCTGGATAGGTTAATAATCCGTAGATTAAACCTCCCATGAATGAATCGCCACCACCTACTCTATCAACGATATCTGTAATTTGGTATTGACGGGTTTGTAACATTTCTTTTCCATCATATAAAACGCCTGCCCAAGTATTATGAGAGGCAGAAATCGAACCTCTTAAAGTAGTAATTACTTTTTTAGCTCTTGGGAACTTTTCCATCATTTGTTGACAAACTGACAAGAAAGCTTCTGCTTTTACATCGTGTCCGTG
>CANKLK010000165.1 GCA_947482805.1 Flavobacteriaceae bacterium | reverse complement strand
GTGATAGTTTTGAATTTTGGTTTCTATTTCAGATTTGGATGAAGTAAAATCAGCTTCGTTATGAAAACCGGCTTGTTCTAATTGTTCCCACAACAATGGATGATTGCTATCGATGTGAAGTATTTTGACGTCTTTATTGGACATTGCTTAGTGTTGAAAAAGTAAAGATAGTATTTATTAAAACAGAATTAAAAAAGCCAACAGATTTCTCTGGTGGCTTAGTATTACATTTTGAAATTTTATTTTAATAACCTGCGCCAGCGCCCACAATAACTTCAATAGGATGCCACGTGGTTTTAGTTTCTTGAAAATCATAAATCAGATAAGGTGATTCAAATTTGTCATCGAAGTAATCTCCGTCCTCTCGAACCACTACTCGCTTTAAATTTTCGATTGCTAAATCTTGGATTTTGGTAATCATATCTGAAGCTGCACCGCAATACAAAATCGCATTTACATCTTTGTGACCAGCAAACTGAGTTAATAATTCAGTTTGATTTCCCGTAAGGATATTAACTACACCGCCTGGAACATCTGAAGTTGCTAGCACCTCAGCAAAAGTAACGGCGCATAAAGCTAATTGTTCAGCGGCTAATACCACGCAAGTATTTCCGCCAGAAATGATGCTTGCAATTTGTGTTACTAATCCAAGTAAGCTACTTTGTTGAGGCGCAAATACTGCTACGACTCCCGTAGGTTCAGGTACTGAAAAGTTAAAGAAACTTCCAGAAACTGGGTTTACACTGCTATAAAGTTGTGTGTACTTATCGCACCAACCTGCATAATATATCAGGCGGTCGATACTCAGATCAACTTCTTGTTGCGCTTTTGTTTTACTGATTCCCTGCAATTCTAATTCTTCAACGAACTGCGCTTTTCTGCCTTCTAGAACTTCCGCAATTCGATACAAAATCTGATTGCGATTGTAAGCCGTTTTATGCGCCCATCCGCCTTGTGCATTTCGGGCTGCTACAACTGCATTCCTGAAATCTTTTACAGAAGACAAACACATGTTGGCTACTGTCTTTTTGTTCACGATAAGTGGATAATAACGTCCCGATTCGGTTCTTGGAAAACTTCCGCCGATATATATTTTATAAGTTTTTAAAACTTCTATTCTTGACATGATGTTAGTTTTTTATTCAAATTTTAAATAAGGTTCCAATCCGTGTAAACCGCCTTCTCTACCGAAGCCGCTTTCTTTATACCCTCCAAAAGGAGATGCCGGATCAAACTTGTTAAAGGTGTTCGCCCAAACCACACCGGCTCGCAACTGTGATGTCATGTTAAAGATTTTTGACCCTTTATCTGTCCAAACACCTGCAGATAACCCGTAAGGTGTATTGTTTGCTTTTTCGATAACTTCATCAACCGTTCTGAACGTTTGAATGGCTAAAACAGGTCCGAATATTTCTTCCTGCGAAATTCTATTTGACTGACTTACTTTAGTAAATATTGTTGGTCTGCACCAAAATCCTTTTGAAGGTAAATCGCAAGTGGGTTGGTACATTTCGGCACCTTCTGCTTTACCGATTTCTATATAATTGCTAATAGTGTCTAATTGCTTTTTGGAATTGATAGCACCGATATCTGTATTTTTATCTAATGGATCGCCAACGTTTAGTGAATTCATTCTGTCTTTCAATTTTTGAACGACAACATCAAATACTGATTCCTGCACATATAAACGGGATCCCGCACAACAAACGTGACCTTGATTGAAGAAAATTCCGTTAATAATTCCTTCCACAGCTTGGTCTAGCGCCGCATCTTCAAAAATGATATTGGCTGCTTTTCCACCTAATTCCATTGTAGATTTTTTTGAAGTTCCGGCAATGGCTTTCATAATTATTTTACCCACAGCCGTTGAGCCTGTGAAGGCAATTTTATTAACATCCGGGTGATTGACAATGTGTGAACCTGTATGTCCGGCACCCGAAACGATATTCACAACTCCGGCAGGCAAACCTGCTTCCTGAATCACTTCGGCTAGTAAATATAAAGTCAAAGGCGTCGTTTCCGAAGATTTAATTACCACTGTATTTCCAGCAGCTAGAGCCGGAGCAATTTTCCATGCTGCCATTAGTAATGGAAAGTTCCATGGAATAATTTGTCCTGCAACGCCTAGTGATTTTGGTTTTCTATTTGGGAAAGCATACTCCAATTTATCGGCCCAACCGGCATAATAAAAGAAATGTGCTGCCGCCAAAGGAACATCAACATCACGTGATTCACGAATGGCTTTTCCTCCGTTTAAGGTTTCCACAACTGCAAATTCTCTGGCTCTTTCCTGGATGATTCTGGCAATTCGATAAATGTATTTTCCGCGTTCTTTCCCTGATAATTTTGACCAAACCGTATCGTACGCTTTTCGCGCAGCTTTTACAGCTGAATCAATGTCAGCTTCATTAGCTTCGGCCACTTTTGCCAAAACTTTTTCAGTTGCCGGATTTATAGTATCAAAATATTTCCCTGATTTAGGCGCAACAAATTTACCGTTGATAAACAAGTCGTAAGTATCTTTTAACTTAAAATGCGTTGTGCTTTCAGGTGCTGGTACTAAATTCCAGTCAGAACTAAAATCTATTTTATGTGTTTTTTTCATTCGAATTAAACTTTAGAAAAATAATCGTTTGATTGGTAAATGCCTGATTTTTGTTTTACGATTTGCAGCAAAACATCGTTGGCTAAACTACTGGCGCCAAAACGGAAATACTCATTGGTTAACCATTTTCCGCCAAGAGTTTCTTTCACCATTAGCAAATATTGAAGGGCTAATTTTGAATTTGAAATTCCACCTGCAGGTTTCATCCCAATCATAATTCCTGTTTTATAATAATAATCGCGTATGGCTTCGAGCATTACTAAAGTTACGGGCAACGTTGCTGCGGGTTTGATTTTTCCGGTTGATGTTTTTATAAAATCGGCTCCGGCATACATGGCAATATCACTCGCTTGACGGACTTTATCCAAAGTTCCAATCTCACCAGTTTCCAAAATAACTTTTAGTCGTACATTCTTGCCGCAAGCTTCTTTTATCATGGCAATTTCATCGAAAACAAAATTGTATTCACCACTGTGAAATTTACCACGACTGATTACCATATCAACCTCATCGGCACCACTATCAACCGCTATTTTAGTATCTAATAATTTGATTTCGGCACTAGATTGACCGCTAGGAAAAGCTGTCGCCACCGAGGCTACTTTTACGCCGGTTCCTTTCAGTTCGTTAACCGCAAGTTTGACAAAATTTTGATACACACAAACTGCAGCAGTAGTTGGTAACCCAGGCAATTCATCATGCAAATGATGTGCTTTGAAACAAAGTTGTTTTACTTTTTCATCGGTATCTGCACCTTCTAAAGTAGTTAAATCAATCATATTTAAAGCCATTAGTAGCCCTTGCATTTTTGATTCTTTCTTAATACTTCTGGCAGTAATTCTGGCAATTCTATCCTCAATTCCAACTTGATCTATACGGGGAGAATTTAAAAAATCAATATGTTTCATTTAATAAATTTAATTAAAAATCGTGTGAAATTTTGTCAAAATCAACGCGAACAAACAAAGATATAAATATCTTAACGCCAAAAACTCAATATTGGTAATTTATTGTTTTTCGTGTAACAATTTATCAATCTGTGAAGTGTCCCGTACTGAAATAAGTTGACTCAAAACCGAATTAGTATAGATGCAAAACAAGAGAATTCCACCGCCAAAGGTTACGATGAAATCAGTCATGTTCATAGCGTTAATTTTTGAAATTTATAATCCAAAGTATTTCCCAATTTATCACTCAAAATCGTTTTACCAATAGAGATTTTAGTTTGATCAAATTCGGGTAAGGGTAAATTCTGTTCCAAAGCTTTTTGAGTGTAATATTCTTTTCTCGTCGGATGAAAAGGAGCTACTGCGTTGAAAGATTCACCAAAACAATCCTGTTCGATTATCGTTTGAATGATTCCGATACAATCTACCTGATGGATTAAATTAATTGGTGCTTCTGGGTTATCTATATTTTTTCTTCCTGCTAAAAAGTGTATAGGATGACGGTCTTCGCCAATTAATCCGCCAAAGCGAACAACTGTTGTTTTGAAATTTTCATTGCTTTGCAAAAGGATTTCTGTAGCAAGTAATTGTTTTCCGCTTTCCGTTTCCGGATTTGGTTTTGTCGATTCTGTCACCCTGAATGTAGTCAAAGGGGCATCACTATAAACGGAAGTTGAGCTTATAAAAATAACTTTTTCAATCTTCGCTTTTTCTATAAACGGAATCAAATTTTGAATTTTTTTGACAAAGTTTTCACTTGAAATTCTTCGCAATTTTGGAGGAATATCAATTATCAGAATTTCAGAATTTTTTAGAAACGAATCGATTTCTCCTTTGATTTCGGTTTCTGATAATTCAATTTGAAAGGGTTGAATCCCATTACTTTCTAGCTCTGAAATTTTCTCCAAGGAGGTTGTAGAACCTTTTACTGAAAAGCCTTTTTCCAATAATGATTTAGCCAAAGGCATACCCAGCCAACCACACCCTAAAATAGAGATTTGCTTCATCTTTTAATACTGTCAACTTCAACTGTAATACTATCTTTTTGCTTTGGAAATC
>CANKLK010000164.1 GCA_947482805.1 Flavobacteriaceae bacterium | reverse complement strand
TGAAGGCCTACAAAAAAATGGAAGACATCAGTAAAAAAGCAATAGCCGGAGAAAATTTTGATGACATGGCGGTTCAATTTTCGGAAGACCCATCTGCCAAAGAAAACAAAGGTGATTTGAGTTATTTCACAGCTTTTAGAATGGTTTACCCATTTGAAAATGCAGCTTATAAAACACCAAAAGGTAAAATTTCTAAAATAATCAGAACTCGTTTTGGATATCATATTTTAAAAATTACTGATATAAGAGCCAATCGCGGAGAAATTACGGTGGCTCACATTATGATTTTAAAACCAAAACCTGAAGAAAAGGATAAAGATGCTGAAAAGACCATCAACGAAATTTATCAAAAAATTCAGCAAGGAGAAAAATTTGAAGATTTGGCCAAACAATTTTCAGATGATAAATCTTCATCCTCTAAAGGCGGTCAGTTGAATAAATTTGGTTCAGGACAATTAAGTTCTGAAGAATTTGAAAATGCAGCTTTTTCACTTGCAAATCCAGATGATATTTCAAAACCATTTCAATCTGAGTTCGGTTGGCATATTGTTAAGTTGATAGAAAAACATCCTATAAAATCTATGGATGAAATGAAAAATGAGTTAGAAACTAAAATTGGTAAAGACGATAGATCAAAAAAAATCACGGCTTCTTTAAACGAAAAACTCAGAAAAAAATATACTTATAAAAGAGATGACAAACAATATGGTTTAATTTCAAAATTGGTAACCAATGATTTCTACGACTCAAAATGGAAACTCCCGGAAAACATATCAGATTATTCGGCTACTTTACTATCTATCAATACAAAGAAAATAGATGGCAAAGCTTTCCTTGATTATATAGAAAAACAACAAAAAGCAGGTTTAAAAGTTAAGCCTTTGTCAAAGTTAGTTGATGCATTGTATGGTAATTTTTTAGACGAACAATTGACTGCTTACTATGATGAAAATTTAGAAAACGAATTTCCCGATTTTGCTAATGTGATGGAAGAATATCGTGACGGATTATTACTTTTTGATTTGATGGAAAAAGAAATTTGGGATCGTGCTAAAACAGATACTATTGGTTTGAATACCTTTTATGATGAACATAAAATGGAGCACATGTGGAAAAAAAGAGTTGATGTGACAATTGCCTCATCTACTAAACAGGACATAATTAAAAAAGCGCATGCTCTTTTGAAGAAGAAGGAGAAACCACAAGATATAAAAGACAAGTTAAACGTTGACAATGTAATCAATGTGATGATGAATAGTGGTGTTTTTGAAGAAGGAAGTGATGCTTTGCCAAAAACAATGAAATATGATGTTGGTGTTTCAGATGTTTTCAGAGAAGGAGAATATTATTTTGTAACCAAAGTAGAAAAGGTGATACCGGCTGGAGTCAAAACTCTTGATGAGTGTAAAGGGAAGCTTATCAACGAATACCAACAATATTTGGAACTACGTTGGGTAGATGATTTAAAAAGTGAATTCACAGTCAAAATCAATAATGATGTTTTTGAACATGTGAAAAAACAGCTAAACCCATAAAATGATTCGAAATAGTTTTTTTCTGTTTTTTTTAATGGTTTGTTCCTGTAATTATTTCAAACCAGAAAAAAAAGCGCAGTCAATTGCTAGAGTAGGTAAGAGTTATTTGTACAAAAGTGATATTGCTACATTAGTTCCGGCCGGAACTACAAAAGAAGATAGTTTGCTTTTGGTTCGTGATTTTATTGATCGTTGGGCTAGTCAAAAATTACTGATTGAAGCGGCCGAGAGAAATCTTAGCGATGTAAAAAAGAGTGAATACAACACATTAATTAAGCAGTATAAAATCGATTTATATACCAAAGCTTACATCGAAGAAGTTGTAAAAAGGACAGTTGATACGGTGGTAAGTCAGGAAGAATTAAAAAAATATTACGAAGAGAATAAAGAGAATTTCAGGACTAACGGAACATTAGTTCGATTACGATACATCAATGTTTCAAAAGCCAATCCTCGTTTTGGAACTATCAAAAGTAAGTTCTTTGATTATTCTAAAAAGGATAAAAAGTTTTGGGAAACCTATGCTTTACAATGCAAGAGTTTTGCAATGAATGACACAGTTTGGGTTGATATGAGTCAGGTCTATACAAAGCTGCCTTTTATTACGCCGGATAACAGAGATGAATTAGTGATTGCAGGAAAAAAAATAGAAAAAACAGTTGAAAACAATGTATATCTTGTAAAAATCACCAATGTGATTGACAAAAATCAAATCTCACCATTTGAATTCAGTAAGCCCACGTTGAAAGAAGTGTTGTTGAATAAAAGAAAATTAGAATTGATAAAGAAATTTGAAAAAGATATTACCAATGATGCCATTAAAAACAATGATTATGAAATATACAAATAGCAAATTTACCGTAGCAATTATCGCCATATTTTGCACAGTAGGTTTTGCCAATGCTCAAGAAATAATTAAAGATACAGTTAAAACCAAAACTGTAGCAAGTTCTTCTAAAAAGCAAAAAGTTGATGGTGTTATAGCAACAGTAGGGGATTATATTATACTTGATTCAGATATTGATAAGACTTACTTAGAGTTGTCAAGTCAGGGGAATTCTATAAAAGATATTACTCGTTGTCAAATGTTAGGTAAATTGTTGGAAGACAAATTATATGCTCACCAAGCCGTTCAAGACAGCATCATTGTTAAGGATGAAGAAATCAAAGAAAAACTGAATGAGCAAGTAAATTATATGGTTGAGCAATTGGGTTCGATGGATAAAGTGGTACAATATTTCAAAAAGAGTAACGAAGATGAATTCAGAAATGAATTATTTGACATCATTAAAACGAATAAATTGGGAGCAGAAATGCAGAGGAAAATAATTGAAGGTGTCGAAATTACTCCGGAAGAAACACGTAACTTTTTTAAGGCTATACCAACTGCTGACTTACCTGTTTTTGGAGCTGAAATGGAAGTAGCACAAATAGTAGTGGTTCCAAAAATTTCCGAAGAAGAAAAGCAAAGAGTGATTACCAGATTAAAAGAAATAAAAGCGGAAGTGTTAGCAGGTTCGAGTTTCAAGACAAGAGCAGTTATCTATTCTGATGATAGAGGTTCAGCCTCTATTGGCGGTTTCTATAAAATTAATAGAAAAACCCAATTTGTGAAAGAATTTAAAGATGTTGCTTTTTCATTGGGCGAAGGAGAAATTTCTGATCCGTTTGAAACAGAATATGGCTATCACATCATTATGGTTGAAAAAATAAAAGGACAAGAGGTAGAATTAAGACATATCTTAATGATGCCAAAAGTCTCAGAACAAGCTTTGAAAGAGGCTAAAGAAAAAATACTGACCATAAAAAGAAAAATCGAAAACGGTGAAATTACGTTTGCTGATGCAGCAAGAACCATGTCTGATGAAAAAGAAACACGTGCTAATGGCGGAGTTTTGATTAATCCTAAAACACAAGATACCCACTTTGAATTAACTAAAATGGATCCAAGTTTGTATAGCGAAGTTTCTAATTTGAAAGATAAAGCAGTAACACCTCCTATTTTAGATGATGACCCAAGAAGCGGTAAAAAATATAAAATAATTACAGTAACCGACAGAATAGATCAACATACTGCTGATTATGCCAGAGATTATGTAAAAATAAAAGATTTGGCGCTGAAAGAAAAACAAATCAAAGCCATTGGTAAATGGACAGACGAAAAAATTAAAGAAACCTATATAAAAATTAATGGTGAGTATAAAGATTGTGCTTTCACTAATAATTGGTTAAAAAAATAATAAATATAGATTATTGAAATCCTAATTCCTTAATAAAGATGTCAGACGTAGCCGCTATTCAAAATTTAGTTCAGAAAAGAACTGAACTTAAAAAAGAAATTGCTAAGATAATTGTAGGTCAAGACGATGTTATAGATCAAATTTTGCTCAGTATATTTTCGGGTGGGCACGCACTGCTAGTTGGTGTTCCCGGCTTGGCAAAAACATTGATGGTGAATACAATATCACAAGCATTAGGATTAGATTTTAAAAGAATACAATTCACACCCGATCTGATGCCTTCGGATATTTTAGGAAGTGAAATTCTAGACGAAAGTAGAAATTTTAAGTTTATAAAAGGTCCCATATTTGCCAACATTATTTTGGCCGATGAGATCAACAGAACGCCACCAAAAACGCAGGCTGCTTTGTTAGAAGCCATGCAGGAACGTTCGGTAACCATTGCAGGTCAGAATTATAAATTAGACTTACCTTATTTTGTTTTAGCAACGCAAAACCCAATTGAGCAAGAAGGAACCTATCCTTTGCCAGAAGCACAATTAGACCGTTTTATGTTTGCTATCAAATTGGATTATCCGTCATTTGCAGAAGAAGTTGATGTGGTTAAATCGACTACATCAGATAATAAACCAGTAATTAATCCACTATTTGTGGCGCAAGAAATCATCGATTTTCAGCATTTAATTCGTAGAATCCCGGTAGCAGATAATGTGATAGAATATGCGGTTACTTTGGTTAGCAAAACGCGTCCTAACAATCCGTTATCTAATGACTATATTAAGAATTATTTAGATTGGGGTGCCGGGCCAAGGGCTTCGCAGAATTTAATTTTAGCTGCTAAAG
>CANKLK010000163.1 GCA_947482805.1 Flavobacteriaceae bacterium | reverse complement strand
TTGGAAAAGTGAAATATGTTGCCGCAGTGCATTCGAGTTCCTTTGCTGATGGTACTTATGGTGGAAATCCCGGTGGATTTGTAATCGAAGGTGAGCACAAAAACATCTATATCTCTGGCGATACAGCGCTTACTATGGATATGAAACTAATTCCAATGCGCACAAAACTGGATTTAGCAATTTTTCCTATTGGAAATAACTTCACTATGGATGTCGAAGATGCTATTATGGCTGCTGATTTTGTAGATTGTGAAAAGATTTTGGGTTGTCATTACGATACTTTTGGTTTTATTGTGATCAATCACGATGAAGCCAAAAAGAAATTCTTTGATGCCGGAAAAGATTTAATGCTTTTGGATATTGGAGAAAGCATTTCGCTTTAATTTTTTCTATAATATAGATTCTCAGTATATTAGAAAATAGTATAGAAATATATTTAAGACATTGTCAATTGTATTCTATATAAAGCAAAGCGTCTTTATGAAAATTTCAAAAATCTATGGTTCTATGTGGTTAAAAAAACAACAATTCAGGTTACAATGAAAGCATCTTACTTCAAATACATACTACATTTTAAAAACCCTTCCGGAACCTCAAGAGGTATTTTAACCGATAAAGAAACCTGGTTTATCATCTTGGAAAAAGACGGTAAAAAAGGAATAGGCGAGTGCGGAATTTTGCGTGGACTTTCTGCAGATGACCGACCTGATTATGAAGAAAAATTACAATGGACTTGTCAAAATATTCATCTCGGCGAACAAAAACTTTGGGAGGAATTAATTGAATTTCCATCAATTCAATTTGGAATAGAGACGGCTTTTTTGTCATTGCAAAGTGAAAATCCATTCGTTTTATTTCCTTCAGATTTTACAAAAAACACCAAAAGTATTTTGATAAATGGTTTGGTTTGGATGGGTGATGAAGCCTTCATGAAAACCCAAATTGAAGACAAAATTGCGCAAGGTTTTAGCTGTGTAAAATTAAAAATTGGCGCTATAGATTTTGACAAAGAAATCGATTTATTGCGCTTTATTCGAGCTAATTTTGATGGAAACACTATCGAAATTCGGGTTGATGCAAACGGTGCTTTTAATGAAAATTATGCTTTAAATAAAATTAATCAAATAACTGGTTTTGAAATTCATAGCATTGAACAACCGATTGAAAAAAATCATACTGACACGATGTCAGTACTGTGTAAAAATAGCCAAATTCCTATAGCTTTAGATGAGGAGCTTATAGGTGTCTTTTCTGCTGAAGACAAGAAAAATTTACTTCAAAAAATCAGACCGCAATACATCGTTTTAAAGCCAAGTTTTGTTGGTGGATTTCGTGGTACATTAGAATGGATTTCCATAGCTGAAAAATTAAATATAGGTTGGTGGATTACTTCCGCTTTAGAAAGCAATGTTGGTTTAAACGCAATTGCTCAATTTACTTTTATGCAAAATAATTTGATGCCTCAAGGGTTAGGAACCGGAAGTTTATATACTAATAATTTTGATTGTCCTTTAGAAGTTTTTCAAGGTCAATTATGGTATAGAAAAGAAATAGATTGGAAATTTAATATTTAAAAAATATAGCGTTATTATGAAAAAAATTGCCTTCTCCATTTTGTTTTTTACATCAATTATTTATTCTCAAAGCAACGACCAAATAATGCTCAAGAATATTTATAATTTTTCATTGACAAATTCAAAGTGTTATTCGTGGTTAGATGATTTGTCTAATAAAATTGGTTCACGATTGTCAGGTTCAGTTGGCGCAGAAAAAGGAGTAGTTTATGTTAAAGCACAACTGGAAACTTTAGGTTTAGACAAAGTATATCTTCAGGAAGTAATGGTGCCAAAATGGGTAAGAGGCGAAAAAGAAACCGCATATTTTATGGATAATAAAACCAAAGTTACTATTCCAATTTGTGCTCTTGGTGGATCTATTGCAACTTCAAAATCGGGTTTAACAGCTGAAGTTGTAGAAGTAAAAAGTTTGAAAGAACTTGAAACTCTTGGTGAAGAAAAGTTAAAAGGGAAAATAATATTTTACAACCGTCCTTTTGAACCTGAAAATATTGATGCTTTTAAATCGTATGGGAAATGTGTTGATCAAAGGTATTACGGTGCCAAAGAAGCTGCTAAATATGGAGCGGTGGGAACAATAGTTCGTTCTATGAATTTTAGATTGGATGATTTTCCACATACGGGTGCACAAAGTTATGGTGATATACCAAAGGAAAACTATATTCCAACAGCAGCTATAAGTACGAATGCTGCCGAGTTATTAAGTAAAAAACTAAAAGAGAATAGTAAACTGAAATTTTATATGAAGCTTTCTTGTCAAACTTTAGATGATGTGCTTTCTTATAACGTAATTGGTGAAATTACGGGCTCAGTTCATCCTGAAAAAATCATGACTGTTGGTGGACATCTCGACTCTTGGGATTTAGCCGATGGTTCGCATGATGATGGTGCTGGAGTGGTGCAAAGTATGGCAGTGCTAGAGTGTTTAAAAAAACTAAATTATAAACCTAAAAATACCATCAGAGTAGTATTGTTTATGAATGAGGAAAACGGTGGTAGAGGCGGTAAGAAATACGAAGAAGTATCTAAACTGAATAATGAGAACCACATATTTGCATTAGAAAGTGATTCTGGTGGATTTTCGCCAAGAGGATTTTCTTTTGAATGTGATGAGGCCAATTTCCAAAAAGTTAACAGTTGGAAGTATTTATTTGAACCCTATTTGATTCATAATTTTGTAAAAGGTGGAACTGGTTCAGATATTGAACCATTAACCTCAAAAAAAATTGTAAAGGCTGGATTATACCCTGATTCACAACGCTATTTTGATTATCATCATGCAGCTAACGATACCTTTGATGCGGTGAATAAAAGAGAATTGGAACTTGGTGCTGCAACCATAGCCTCGTTAATGTATTTGTTTGATCAATATGGTATTGATTAGTTGTGCAAGCTTCAGATATCTAATTAAAAAGCCAGGGAACTAAAATATTTTATATTATAAACTGAAAATTCCTCCGAAGGCAATTATTCGTTGCAAAAATAGAAAATGTTGTGATGCACTATCTGCTGGGTCGTTTGTTGTGCGAATGTCGTTCATATTGATATACCCGCCTTTTAATTCTGTTTGAACAAAGAAGTGTTTAAAAAAGGTAAAGTTTAATCCAACTTTAGCAGAGATTCCAAATCCTGAAACATGAAAATCATCATGCCTTTCTTTGCCAAGCAATTTAGAATTGGTCTTTGGATATAAAATTCCGGCTCCAACACCTTCAGTAATATTTATTTGAAATTTATCCGTGTTTCGTATTTTAAATAGCTTTGAGATATCATCTAAACGACAAAACTCTGTATTCACATAATTTAAACCATCGGTATGTTCAAACTCAAGAAAACTTCCATCTGTTAGGTCAATAGTATTATTTCCGGAAGGTAAATATACTCCAGCATAATCTGGATAAGAATTACCAACAGCACCACTAATTCGTGCAATTTGATCTTGAGTCATTACATATTTCATGTGGTCAACTCCAATAGAAATGTTATAGTGATCGTTAATGAAATAACCAATTCTAAGATTGGTTTGCGGTATGGTCATTCGTGTCGGATTGGCATAATCTAAATGCCAACCTTGTGGTTTATCGTGCGCTTGAACATCATATAAAGTAAAATCATAATCGTCTCCTTTAAAATGAATGTCAGAACTGGAATAGCTTTCGCGATTTCCTCCCCAAAAAATATAGATTTTTCCTTTATTATTTGAGGTATATTTAGTTGGGTTTACAGTTTGTTCCTGTGAATATATGTTTTGTGTTAAGACAGTAAGTGTTATTAACAAAAATAAAATTATAGTTTTCAATGGCTAAAAATTAAAATTGATTGATTGTTTTTCTGATGGCAACCAATCGGGTCATTAAGCCTTCAAAATAATCTAAATGTAACATGTTAGCGCCGTCACTTTTGGCGTTTGCAGGATTAAAATGGGTTTCAATGAAGATGCCATCAACGCCAACAGCAATTCCGGCTTTGGCAATGGTTTCAATCATATCAGGTCTTCCGCCAGTTACGCCAGCCGTTTGATTAGGCTGTTGTAGAGAATGGGTAACATCTAAAACGGTAGTTGCATACTGTTGCATCGTCGGAATTCCACGAAAATCAACAATCATATCCTGGTAGCCAAACATCGTTCCTCTATCGGTGACCATTACATTTTGATTGTTGCAATCCAACACTTTTTGAACCGCATGTTTCATGCTTTCCGGACTCATAAATTGTCCTTTTTTTAAGTTGACTACTTTTCCAGTATTTGCTGCGGCTACTACTAACTCAGTCTGGCGAACCAAAAAAGCTGGAATTTGCAAAACATCTACATATTGCGCTGCTTTGTCGGCATCTTCATTAGTATGAATGTCTGTAACAGTTGGAATATGAAAGGTTTCTGAAACTTTACGAAGTATTTTTAGTGCTTTTTCATCGCCAATCCCCGAAAAGCTATCAATTCTAGATCGATTGGCTTTTTTAAAGGAACCCTTAAAAACATATGGTATTTGTAATTTATCAGTAATTGTAACTAGTTTTTCGGCTATTCTCATAGCCATTTCTTCTCCTTCAATAGCACATGGGCCGGCAAGAACGAAGAAATTTCCACTATCAGTATTTTTTATTTGTGGAATGAAATTTAGATTCATGATTTTTTATTTTTAGCACGCAAATATAAGGATATTTTGAGTA
>CANKLK010000162.1 GCA_947482805.1 Flavobacteriaceae bacterium | reverse complement strand
GTATCCCCTCTATTTCCAATAAATTCAAAGTCTGCACCAAGATTTTGATAACGTTGAGCAATTGTTTTCGCATCTGATACTACTGAGTCTGGAAGTCCATAAAAATGAAAGCCATCATTCAAATAATGAAGCTTTGCTCCAAGATTAAATGTAGATTGATTAATTTTTCCAAAAAGTAAAACATCAGTATGATCAAATTGCCCATTTGGAAATACTATATCGCCCCGTTTTATATTTCCAAAAGAACTTAAATGTTTTAAGTGTGCTCCATAATGATAAACACGAGATCGAGCAGAGTTATAATAAAATTCTCCAAGTGGCATTAATCTAGATCCAAGAGCAATTCGAGTATAAAATGGATAAAGTTGCTTGATTTTTTCAGTTGTTTCAACAGTAGCTATTTGAATAGTGTCAAGAATAATTTTAGTGGCTTTTTGAAAAACTAAAAGTGGGTAGGATGACACAGCAGCAGACTCAACAGTATCTATGATTCTTGGGAATTCTAATATTCGTGAGGAAGGTTCAATTTCTCTTTTTCCTTTACCATCAACAACAACATCTGGAGGCTGGGCATAACTTATCATAGTTAGCATAATACAAAAAACAAGTAAAAATATTTTGGTCATCTTATTCTTCTTTTATCTCTATTTTCTTTATTTCTTCTTGCTCTTCTTCTATCACTGGATTTTTAATTTGCATTAATTCATTCCATAATTCATTTGATTCAGAAAGGATACCATCACTTTGGTCTGGATAAAAATCTAAAACAGATTTTAATGTCTGTTCAGCTTGAAATAGGTCTTCATTTATAATCATAATTCGAGCCTGTAAAATGAGCCCTTTTGCAACCCAATAATTGTAAGCGGGTTTCATTTTAATTAATGATTTTATCTCTGCATCTGCTTGGCCATATTTTTCTTGTTTGAAATTGATAGTGGCTAATGTGTATTTAGCCTCAGAACCAATTGCAGTAGTCGTATTTTTAACAAGCCACTCAAGAGAAACTTGTGCTTCCTCAAAATTCATTAAATTATAATTTGACATTCCTTTGGAGTACTCTCCCTCTATTCTCTGTTGATTAGAAATCCCCGCTGTTTCTAAGACTAATTTTGAATATATTACAGATTTTATGAAATCACCCGTAAGAAAGGTGCAACGCATAAGACCTAATTTTGCAGAAAAAATTGTTGTAGGTTTTGATGCCAATTGATCTAATTTTTCGTAGTATTTATTTGCTAAAACATAATTTTGAATTGAATAATAATAAGAAGCTGTTCGCGATGCTGCTGATTCAGAATAGATATTACTTGGAGTCTCCAAAAATTTCTCGAAATAGTTGATTGCGTTGAGCGTATCCTTTGTTTTATAATAACTATTTCCCAAGAAATAAAAAGTTTCATTAACAAAACGGCCATTTGGAAATTTTGTCAAATATGCACTAAATTTTATTACTGCTTCAGAATAGGAACTATCCAAGTAGCTTTCCAAAGCAGGATTATAAAAAAGATTTTCTTTTTCATCTTTAGAAATATTTGCACAAGAATATTTATCTGCAATATCAGCTGCCTTCTCTGGATATTTTTGGGCAACGTATACATCAACTAATCCCTTTACAGCTTTTTCACAAATATCTCTCACTTTTTCAAATTCGTTAAGAATTTGAATGTATTCTAATTCTGCTTGTGTATAATCCCATTTTTTGTAATATAAATCTGCGATTCCTAAGCGTGCTTCAATCAAATTAATTGCTCTTGGGTAGGAAATAACATAAGATTTAAATAGTGTTAATGCATCATCGTATTCAGCAGTTGAAACATATGCTCTCGCTAATTCATAAGAGGCATTCATTAAATATTTTGACGAACTATAATTCTTAAGTAATTCTTTTAAGGTTGTGATTTTTTCAGATAATTGTCCATTGTATCCATATGACTTAGCTAAATAGAAGAGAGCCTTGTCATTTAAGGCTGTATTCATTTTTAATGCTTCATTGTAATACTGAATAGATAATAAATTATCATCCCTATTTAGATAATAACAATCTGCTATCCGGAAATAAGCATCTAATTTTTTTTCATTGTTTTTAGGAGAAGATTGAAGGTATATTCGAAAAGAATTAATAGCATCTTTTAATTGATCTTTTATTAGATATGCATATCCCAAATTATAATAAACATCGGTTTTCTGGCTAAGTGCATTGGAGGCTGGAGAGACCAAAAATGCTCTATAAGATACAATTGCAGCTTCTAAATCATTATTTCGGAAGTGAATATCGGCAATCCAATAAATAGATAAGGCTACCATTTCTGGGTCAATTGGGTAGCGACTAACTAATTCAAAAGCTTTTTTAGCTTCACCCCATACCTGTTTTTGATAAAGTTCTACGCCATAATTAAAAGCTACTGTTTGATAAACTGACTTTAATTTTGTGTCTTTAGATTGCAATTTATCCAAAGATTCAAGTGCTTTTTCGAAGTTGCTCGTATTAGTATAAACATTTACTAAATACTGAAACACATCTTTTTTACGGATAGAGTTTGGATACTTATTTAAATAATTTTCAAAGGCCCTAACAGATTCATCATAAGGATTGATATCTACTTTAAAAGAAATAACCGCAAAATTATACATTGCGTCCTCTTGTATTGCAGATATGGCAGTCATTTCTGAAGCTCTTTCAAATGCACTTCTTGAGGGGAGCAACTTATTTAATTCAAGATAAGATTCGCCAATTTGATACATAGCAATTTGAGCTAAACTATCACTATTAGACTTTGTTACTTTATCAAATTGCTTGACCGCCTTTTCATAGTTTTTAGATTTAAAATAACAATATGCTAACTCATAAATGTCATCTCTAGTTGCTTGAGATTCCTTATTAAAATTCTCAAGGTATGGAATTGCAGCTGAATAATTTCCTAAGCGATAATGGGCATTTCCAATTAAATGATTTACATCGGCTTCATTATCGATAAATGCACAAGTAGCTAAGGTTGGCGCATAATTTATAACGTCTATATATCTAGCTTGTTTATGATAAATTTGCGCAATGTAATAGGGAACGACACCACAAAACGTAGAATCAGACCGTAATTTTTCAAACCCTTCTAAAGCAACTTGCAAAGAAGAAGTCAAGTAATTCAAATGTGAAAAAAAGTATAAGCTTGGTGAAGCATACTGAGATTTTCCATCTTTCACATCCCGAAATGCCATTAATGCAGCTTGACTATCTCCATTCTGCAAGGAAGAATAACCTGATTTAAATAAAAACTCATCATGTTGAGATTTATCAAGATCTTTCAGAGGAACCTTATTAAACCAAATTTGGGCTGCTGCAAATTCTTCCTTTTGGAAAAAATACTTGCCAACTCTAAATCCAATAGTGTGTTTGTAAATATTATCTGGGTATTTTTTATTGAAAGATTCTAACAATGGAATTGCGTCATTGCTATATAATTCCAAAGCAGAAAGGCCTTCATAATAATAAGCCTTAACAATTAATGGGTCATTTTCGTTCTTTATTGTATTAATGAAACCCCTGAATTCATTACGTGCTGCCCCGAATTGAGCTTTCTGAAAAAGTTCTTCTGCAAGAAAATACTGAGCATAACTGCCTGCATACTTATCAGTTTTTTGAGAAAAAATCCCAAATGGAATTATAAATAATAAAACGGAAATATATTTCAACATCGAATGTAAAATTACAAAGTAGCTTGGAGTTAGAAATTTCGGTATTTCAAAAGTTTTAAACTTGACTTTGTTAAGATAAAAATGACTTATGATTTTTACCTTAAACATGTTTTATCAAATTTGTAAAAAAACCTTTGTGTCGAAAGTAATATCTCTTATTAATACCCAAATTTACCAACAAAAAAAACTGATATTGGCAAATGTTTCCCTTGAATTACATGAAACAGAATTTGCTTATCTAATCGGAAAAACCGGGATTGGGAAAAGTAGCTTGTTAAAAATGCTTTACGCAGAACTCCCCATGACAGAGGGAGAGGGTTCCGTGGCAGATTACGATCTTAGGAAATTGACTAAAAAAGAAATCCCTTTTCTTCGCAGAAAAATTGGAATTGTCTTTCAAGATTTTCAACTTTTAATGGATAGGACAGTAATTCAAAACCTCTATTTTGTTTTGCAAGCGACTGGCTGGAGAAACAAAGATTTGGTACATAAACGTGCTTTAAGTTGTTTGCAATTAGTCGGCATTGAACAAAAAGCAAATGATTATCCAAATACCTTATCAGGAGGAGAACAACAGCGCGTTTCAATAGCAAGAGCACTTCTAAATTCCCCAAAATTAATTTTGGCAGATGAGCCAACTGGAAATTTAGATCCCGAAACATCAGAAGAAATTATGAACTTGCTAATTGCTGTAGCAAAGGAAGAAAAAACCGCAATTTTAATGGCAACACATGATATGCAAATGGTTCAAAAATTTCAAGGAAGGATAATAAAAGTAGAAGATGGAGGTATAAAAGAACTTACTTAATCAAGCATTTCACCAACTAAAGAGGTGGTTACTTGTTTTTTTACCTCATCTCTTGTTAAATTCTGGCCATATAAATATTGCAGTTTTGTTAATGCTGCCTCTGTTGTTAAATCATTTGCAGAAATAACGCCAACTTTTTGGAAGAACGCACTTGTTTGGTATGCTCCATGTTTGACAGATCCGGAACTACATTGAGTGACATTTAAAACCAATCCGCCATTTGAAATATATGAAGAAATAAGTGCTTGTAAAAT
>CANKLK010000161.1 GCA_947482805.1 Flavobacteriaceae bacterium | reverse complement strand
TTTATTGTTGAACAGTTCAAAATCAACGCAATATTTGAAATAATCCTCATCAGTAAAAATAAATTCAAAAAAAGGGCGAATAGGTAAACTAAATACAATTTCTTTATTAAGAATATTAGTTAACTCATTTGCGAATTTCAAGCTGTCTATTTCTGCTTGTAATTCAGGAAATTTCATCTCAAAATTTATCTCATCAGAACTAATTTTCTTTTTTATGAGTAATATCGGATTAATATTATAAAATACAACCGATGAAAATGCACTTCCAAGTATATTCATAAATGGTTTTAATTCAATTGGTAGTTGGGAAACAAATTCGTCTAATTTTTCCGGAGTTACTTCTTTTAAAACGCTTTCCATTATCTCGTTAGGCTCATCCATTGATAACATTAATTTCTTTTGCGCTTCGATTTGTTCATAATAACTCTCTTCAGGCATTTGTGAAAAATTTTCTTTACCACCATTTAAAATACTTGTATCCAAATATATTTTTAGTTTCTTTATAGTTTTTAGATCGACATTGAAGCTTCTGAGTTCTTTTACCATTAATAGCCACAACATATCAAATGCATTAAGATGTAGCCATTTTTTTACAGGCTCACTCTCCTCGTCATCTATATTTTCTTTTTCAATGATATAGGGTTCATAATCAATTATCCCCTCCTTTTTCCAATGAAAAAACACTCTTCTACTAATATTTAATTTAGAAACAGGAACTTTGTGTTCGATTAGTTTTGGTAATAAATTTTTGAGCAGCATAATTTTTTTCTAAACGTTACACAAATGTAACATTATTTTTTCTAAATTTGTATAGAATTTTAAAAAAAAATAAAATGTTTAGAAAAGAAAAAAAATGTAAAAATCCTGAATGCGATTCGTTGATTCAATTTTATGAAAATCCTAAGAAGTTGTTTTGCGATTTGTCTTGTAAAAATAGGTATCATTATTTAAAAGATTTATCTGAAAATGCTGAAATAAATTATCGGAATAAAACATTAAAAACAAACTATAAAATCATAGTGAATTTTATCACTGTAGGAATTTTCCAGATTGATGCGGATGTGGCTAGGGCATTGGGATTTAAAAGAAGTGTTTATATGGATTTATTCAGACGATTTCCAAGTGAAAAAAACTCTCGTTCATTAAAGAGAATTAAAGATGTTTACTTTGTATTTGACCTGATAGATAACAGAATTTTTTTATATGATAGTAACTCGATAAAAGACGTTGCTTAAGACCCTTCAGAAAATCGTTTAAAATCGTTGTTCAACGATTACAAACCTTTACTGTTTGTTCGTAATTTGTTTGGTGTTTTTAGTGTTGTTTTTTTAACTTAAGAAATGCGCTAATTTTACTGGTACGACAAAATATCAATAATCAAATAAATAATCAGTCTTATTTAATTTGACTTTTGAGTATTAAAACCCACTCGTTTGATTAAAAATTAACTGAAGTTTACTGATGTTTATTTTGAAGTGATATTTCACTAAAGTTAGAAAAAAATGAGCAATAGATAATAAAGTTTGTAGTGAAAGAGGGTAAATTAAATTAATATATACAAGTATAATTAATATATATAAGTTTTATTATTCTAAAGGTTAATAAAATAATTTTTTAGCTAAAATTACTTATAATAAAGTCACCGTTTTTGTAACAGAAAAGCATCATAAGAGATTTTAAAAATAATCTAAATAAATAGCTTTGAAATCCGGACTTTCAGTTGAAAATAAGTTGGTATTGTTTATTTTTCTTTAAAAATTCAAAATTTTTAAACTTAATGACACTCCAAACCATCTTCCATTTTAAGTTCTATATCATAATAGTTGAAGTCGTTTTTGGACCCGTTTTCAATTTCAATAATATTTATCGTGCAATTGGTTGGTGGAATTGCAGGGAAGAACAAAGAAAAATAACGCCATTCTTTTTTAGATTCAAAATAATGGTACTCTGGGTTAATTGGAATACCCTCGGAATGCGTTAGGAAATACCGTTTTCCTGTTTCTTTTATTTCTATAAAAGTATCTTTCTCCATTCGAATCCATCCGCCACTATCATACATTTCTTTGGCAGTATATCCGAAATCAATTTTAGTACGATCCGGGAATAAAGTTATTCGGAGTAAGTCGGGATTGCCTTTGGAATGGCCTTTTTTATTGAGGGTAAATAAGAGCGTTTTATTTTTCATCTTTTAGTAATTTCATCATTAATCCATAAGGGCATTTTAACTTCTATCTCGGAACCGTAGGAACGAAGAAGCTTTATTAATTCCATTGATGGAACCAATTGAAGTTTGAAAATGCATCCATCATCATATTTTTCGCACACTTGACTTGGGTGAATAGGGTAGGCCTCAAAATAGTTGGATACTATTGGCGTAGCGAAAAACACTATTTGTTGTTTGGGTTCGTTTTTATAAGGATATACACCGTAAATATCTTTATAGTAATCATTTACGATATTTTGGGGAACTGATTTGAACTCTCGTTTTAGCAGCATCGGTTCATAAATTCGGTCAAAACCAAAAGTTCGAAGTGCTTTGTGGCTTTCAGAATAACCTAGTAAATACCAAAAATTATCAAATTCTTTCAATAGTACTGGGTGAATTATAACCGCTTTAAAGCGTCTTTTTTGATACGAATAATGCGTGAATGAAACTGGAATTCTGTTATTGCAGGCATTGAAAAAAAGATCAAAATGTTCAAACCCTCTAGCACCCGATATGGATTCTGTTTCTATGATTTTCCTTTTGGAATTGCCCTGAGGGAATTCTTCTTTGTAGGAAACTAGAATTTTATCCAAGGCATAACTAAAGCTATCGCTCACTCTCGAACTTCCAATGCTCTGAAGTAGTTCTAAAGCTTCTTTAATACTACTGACATCTTTCTCGGTCAAACTCACGCCATTAATAGAAAAATTGGAATCGGTGTAGTGATAACCCTTATTTTTCCTGCAATAGGCAATGGGAGCTTCAAATCCGTGAGGATCGGGCAACTTCATATTTTTGAAATCTTTTTCAAGAGTGTCCAGGGATGGTTTTTGCCTTAGGCTTTTCTCAATTGCCGTTTGAATTTCTACAATAGTAGGGTAGTAATCCTTTGTATTTCTTAGGATAGAGTCGATTATTTTGTACCTTTTATAGGCTGATTTTGAAATTGGCATTGTTAATTTTTTCATAAAAGTAATAAAAAAAATCATTCCGTACAAAGAATACGGAGTTAACTTATAATTTTGTCCCATAATCTTAAAAAACAAACCGTTATGAAACCAAATTATGAAAAAGAAACACTCGAAGAAGTGCTAACAGAAACCGAATCATTTGTATTCGAAAATCCTATTTCGCAACATACCCCGAATGAACATTTGGGTATTGAAAAAATCAGTCTGGACGATGACTTTACTAGAATTGACTTTGTGTATATCGCACCAAAGCAATACATCAATGGGGGATGGATTGAAATGGATTCAGGATGTTATATTAGACCTATAGGTTCTGAAATACGTTATAAAATGGTTAGTGCCATAAACATTCCATTAGCTCCATCAAAGTATTATTTTAAAAGTAAAGGACAGGTACATCATTTTACCTTACTTTTTCCAGCATTACCAAAAAGCGTAAAGCAAATAGATATTATTGAAAGATTAGCGGAGGGAACCTACTTTAATTTTTTCAGTGTAGCATTGCAACACAACGCACCAACTTTAATCAGAATCCTAAACGAAAATTAAGTATGAAAGCCGTAAAAAGAAACTTTTTAGTCGTTGAAGAGAACATTCGTTTAAACGAAATAAATAATTTTCAAGTAAACAGGTATTTCAATCCAAGTCATTTCAAAATGGAGGATAAATTAAACCTCCATTTTGATTATTCAGAAGGTCTTGGTGCCGATTACATTCGCATACTAGCAGTATATATTGACACTTCAAAAAGTATGGAATCTTATGAAGGTATTGAGTTTACCGAAGAATTTAAGTTGCCTTTTCCTGAAGGAGGAATTACTAAAAAGGAGGAATTATCGATTTCGTTGAAATTAAAAGAAGATTCTAAATTGCTTTGGAAAATAGCAATTCAAATCCGACCAGATGTAGACACTTTAATTCATTTAACAGTATCCTAAATAACATGAAAACACAATTTAAAATCGGACAGGTAGTTCGTTTTAAAAATTACAAACGCTATTCTGATGAAAAAGAGGCCTATTTTGTGGTCATTCAAGAAGAAGAAGCCGACAAAGAAATGGTACTTTTTACGATCAATAGCAACCGAATTTACGTAACAGGTACGACCATATATCCTGAATTTCCCGAAGAGGATTTACTCAAAGTGGACTTGAGACCTAGTTATTTAATTAACGAAGAAATAACTATAAAAGACACCCTTTTTAACGAAGTGGTAACCGGAAAGGCAGTTCAATTTACTAGTGATTACCAGAATATTCATTTCTCACAAAATGGAACTACATTGGTTTCTGATGCCGAATTTGAATTTAAGGTTTCGGGTATCAACCGATTAAAAGGACCATTGTTAATAGAGATGAATTATGAAAATAATAATCAATAATAGTATGAAAATTGTAAGAAAAGAAATGACTTTAAAGTTTTAAATTATTCAACATTAGAAGAACATAAATAATATGAAGGCAATAAAAAGAAAATTTTTTGACGTAGATGAAATCTTAAGATTCAACACTTCAAATAATTTTGAAATTGAGCGATATTTCAGTGCTATCAAAATGAATTTCGAGGATAATACTCTCAA
>CANKLK010000160.1 GCA_947482805.1 Flavobacteriaceae bacterium | reverse complement strand
GATTCTTGAAGACTTAAAGGAAAACAATCTTCGAGGTAATCTGTAACTTCTTGCAGTTTCATTTTATAATTTTCGTGTTAATCCAAATGCAAAACCAAGACCATTTGCTTTATGAATATAATCTCCTGTTTTCAAATAAGAACTATTTAATTGATTGCGGTATTGCGCAGATATTCGAATACCGTATAGTTTACTTATTTCCAATGCAAGTCCTGCTGTTGTAATCCAAGAAATTACAAATGAATTGAGGTCACTATTGTCTTTAAGTGTTAATGAGTATTTTGTGTTTACATCATTTGTCCATTGTTGCTTTTGACGAAAGGATTGAAATAATTGGGGTTGTAATCCAGTTGCTAAAAAATATTTTAATCTAAGTCCGCCTTGAATTTTCACTTGTAAAGGCATTGAAATGTAGGAATAGCTAGTTTGGTATGAAAAAGTGCTGTCATTTTCTGAAGATTCCCAAGAATATTGCTCGCCATTTTGCAAATAAGATATTCCCCCATCAAAGTAGAGTGCTTTTGAAAGCGGCACACTCATTCCTAAAGTAAAGCTCCAACGAACATAGGATGTTTCAAATTTCCTTTTGCCTAATGGCTTTGCTAAAAAACCAGAATTTACAGCAAGATCTCGACTTGAATTAAAACGGCTAGCTTCAAAATAAAAGCAGCTGCTTGTGTCATTTTTTAGTTTTTTTATTCCAGTCACATTGTTTCCTATAATTTGAGAAATTGCTTGTAAAGAGAAAAAAAGTGAGAATAGAAGATTTATCTTTTTCATGCTGATTCAAAAGTACGAAATAGGAATGAAATTTATAGAATTTTAATCGCTATTGAATTGTTCTTATTTTCACGTTTCAAATAAATAGTTTTTATGCTATGATTTAATTAATTTTGGTGCTCTTATTTAAAACTAATGAACAAGCTTTTTTATTTCCTTTTATTCCTCCTTTTTTCACAAGTAATTTTTTCACAAGATTTTACGGTTCGTGGTTTTATTTATGATAAATCCAATGGAGAAGCTCTCGCTTATGAAAAAGTTAAGCTATTAAGTACAGATAGTACTGTTATAGCTGGAGCAGTGTCGGATATAAATGGATTTTACTCAATTCCAAAATTAATTTTAGGGTCTTATATCTTAAAGATTGATAATCAAAAATATGAGCGAGTATTTATGAATATTGTAATGACCTCCAAAACTAAAATTTATGACGTAAAATTTGAGCTCATCAAAAAAGAAAACATTAAGGAGTTTGATGAAGTGAAGGTGAGTGCAGATAGCAAAACAAAGCGAACTCAAGTAGGAATTTCAGAATTAAAATTAGATCAAAAAGGCTTAGAAAGAATCCCAAGTTATGGGGCAGAGAATGATATTGTTGGTGCATTTAGTGTAACTCCTGGTGTTATAACAACTGGTGATCAAGGTGGCCAACTATACGTTCGTGGAGGCACGCCAATTCAAAACAAAATACTCTTAGATGGAATGACGGTTTATAATCCATTTCATTCTATCGGGTTCTTTTCTATTTTTGAAACAGAGCTTATTAAAAATGTTGATATCTATACTGGTGGTTTTGAATCAAAATATGGTGGTAGAATTTCATCTGTAATGGATATTACGTACAAAGATGGTAATCGTCAGAAATTTGGTGGTAAAATTTCGGCTTCGCCATTTCTTGCAAAAATGGTATTAGAAGGTCCAATTGGAAAAGGAAAAGGTGCTGATTTAAGTTCAGGTTCTTATATTTTTTCAGCAAAACACAGCTTATTAGATTACACTTCAAAAGAACTTTATCCAAGAGTAAATGATGGGAACGGTCTTCCTTTTAATTTTACCGATTTATATGGAAAAATTACTTTTACTGGAGATGGTGGATCTAAATTTAGTGCTTTCGGTTTTCATAATCAAGATAGTGTTAATTACAACATTGCAGATTTGAATTGGCAGGCTAAAGGTGGCGGGATAAATTTCTTAATGGCTCCTAGTGGATCTCCAATTTTTATTCGTGGACATGTAAATGGAAGTACTTTTAAAACAACTTTTTCTGAAGCTACATTAGAACCTAGGTTTTCAAGTATTGGTGGATTTGACCTTGGCTTCGATTTCTCCTATTTTTTAAAGAAGGAAGGAGAAGTAAATTATGGATTTAATTTTAATGGATTTAATACCAATTTTGTCACCTACAATGAATTAGAACGTAAAATCCAAGTTGAAAATTTCACAACAGAAATAGGGGGATATTTTAACTATCGAAAAATTACAAATCGATGGGTAATCCAAGTTGGAATGAGAATTCAAGCATATACTTCTCTTGGCACTATTTCCCCAGAACCGCGCCTTGGATTTAAATACAATTCGAATGAAAATCTTCGTTTTAAATTTTCAGGTGGCCGCTATTCTCAAAATTTTACTTCAGCTTCCTCGGATAAAGATGTTGTTAATCTTTTTAATGGTATGTTATCTGCACCAACAAATGTTCAGGAAAATTTTGTTAACGAATTTCAAAAAACAATCAATGCAAAAAATGGCCTTCAATATGCTTGGCATGCGATTGGCGGTTTTGAATACGATCTAAATAAATATTTTAATTTGAATGTAGAAGGTTATTACAAATATTTCTCACAGTTAAGTAATATAAATCCAAATAAACTGTACGATGATATTGCTCAGTTTTCTGAAATTGATGATGTGTATAAAAAAGATTTTATTTTGGAATCAGGACAGTCGTACGGTGTAGATTTCTTATTAAAGTATAATAAAAATAGACTTTTTATCTGGTGTGTATATTCATTGGGTAAAAGTACACGATGGGATGGATTTCAATCGTATTTCCCTGTCTTTGATAGAAGACATAATTTGAATTTAGTTGGATCATATCTTTTTGGCAAGAAAAAAGACTCAGAGGTAAATTTAAGATGGAATTTAGGTTCAGGTTTACCTTTTACACCAACTGCCGGATTTTATCAAGGAGAATCATTTGGAAATGGAGTTACTACAAATCCAAATGAGACAAATCCATCGACTGTTTCTACAATTTTAGGTGATTTTAATAGTCAACGCTTACCGTATTATCATCGTTTAGACATTACGTTTAAAAAACAATTCAATTTAAAAAATAAAAATGTAGTTGAAGTTGTTGCGAGTGTTACAAATGCTTACAACCGAAGTAATATTTTTTATGTAAACCGTGTTACAGCAAAAGAAATTTATCAGTTCCCTCTTTTACCAAGCTTTGGATTGAGTTATAAATTCTAGTTTATGGCAGATATTGCCCCTTTTTCAGCGATAAGACCAGTTCGAGATAAAGTTCATTTAGTTGCTACACGCCCATATTATTCGTATAAAAAAAATGTATTAATTGCTAAGTTAGATTCTAATCCTTTTACATTTTTACACATTATAAATCCTGAATTTGGAAATAATGTAAAAACTAAAGCTAATTCCAAAGAACGATTTGAGCTAGTTAGTAAAGGTTATGCAGATTTTTTTAAGCAAGGTATTTTAATAAAAGAAGATAGTCCAAGAATATATATTTATCGTCAGACAACAGAGAATCATGTTTTTACTGGTATTGTTGCGGGTTCAAGTATTGAAGAATACAACAAGGGAAAAATTAAAAAACACGAAGAAACGATAACTTCAAGAGAAACTATGTTTACAGATTATTTGGACATAGTTGGATTTAATGCTGAGCCAGTTTTACTTTCTTATGCCGGTACAACTGAAATTGATAATTTATTAAGTAGTGCGATTCTTGCTCGTCCTGAATATGAGTTTTCAACTACAGATAAAATTAAGCATGAATTATGGATACTCTCAGTAGAAGTCACAGCAGCTATTCAAAAAGCATTTTTGTCAATTGAAGCTACTTATATTGCTGATGGTCATCACAGAACTGCATCCTCAGCTAGACTATTTGAAAAGCGAAAAAAAGAAGGATTACCAACTTTAAAATGTGCATATTTCCTATCATTTTTAGTAGCAGAAAAAAGTCTAAAAGTCTCAGAGTATAATCGTTTTATAAAAGATTTAAAACTCCAAACCAAAGAAAATATTCTATTCTCTTTAAAAAACATTGGAACTTTAACAGGATTAGCTGAAATCCAGAAACCGCTTAAACAACATCAATTTACAATTTGTTTTAAAGAGGAGTATTATACTTTTGAGCCTTTTGCTGATTTAATTGATACAAAGAACATTGTTAATTCAATTGATTCAGCTATTTTAACTGAATTTATTCTGACACCAATTCTAGGGATTCAAGATTTAAAAACTACTGATAACATTGAGTTTAGTCCTGGAAACATTCCACTTTCTGAGATAAAAGAAAATATAGATTCAGGAAAATATGCTCTTGCATTTTTACTTTTTCCACCAACAATTGAGCAAGTAAAAAAAGTTGCTGATGAAGGTTTAAATATGCCTCCAAAATCTACTTGGCTTGAACCGAAATTAAGAAGCGGTTTGACGATTTATACTATCAACGAATGATTTCTGAAAATTTTAAAATTATTAGGTCTCAAATTCCAGAAAATGTTTGTTTAGTTGCTGTTTCTAAGACTAAACCAAAAGAACTAATTTTAGAAGCATATAATTTAGGTCAAAGGCATTTTGGAGAAAATAAAGTGCAAGAGTTGAGCGAAAAAGCCAGTGCCCTTCCAAAAGATATTCAATGGCATTTAATTGGACATTTACAAACCAACAAAGTAAAATACATTGCTGAATTTGTTCATTTGATTCATGCTGTAGATAGTTTGAAATTACT
>CANKLK010000159.1 GCA_947482805.1 Flavobacteriaceae bacterium | reverse complement strand
TGATTATCTTTCAAATTAGTTTTAACTATTTGTTTCGATGTTGAGCAAGAAAACAACAATACCAAAGATGTTAAGTAAATGTATTTATTCATATTTTTTATTTTTTTAAGCCTTGTTATTGTACAGTACGTTTAAAATATCAACTAACGGGTTGCCGCTTTGCGAAGGCGGGGATTATCAGCACTAAACTTCATTAGACGCACAAAGCTTGAATTTAGCACTTCACTTTCATAGAAGCACGAAACCCCCGCTTTTGCAAAACGGCTGTTATCGCTTCGGTGTTCTTTTTCTTCTGTTGGTTTGTGGGTGGTTTTGGACGCACTATTGAGCAGACACAGCCTTTGCCAAGCTTTGGTTTGGGAGATGGCTCTTGGGGCAGTGGCAATGTGTGTGACTGTATGCGATGCCATTATAGATATTTTTTAAAAACATTTTCTTTTTTTAGCGATGTCTCATTAACCAAAAGTTGCGCGTTTATTATGAAAGATTCTCTCTTTTCAATTTCCTTAATTATTTTTGCTTGAATTTTTATGTCAGGGATAGGAATTAAGAAGTTTTCGATATCATCCTTATTTATGCTTGGATATGATGCCTTTGGCATTGCCGCTTCCATTTGCTTCATTAATTCAGAAGAAAACATAAAATAACTGTAAATCATTTTATTTAATAATATATTTTCATCTTTTGATTTCAAAATTGTAAAGCCTGTTGAATATATTGAATTTTCAGGCTGTGAATTGATGTATGCAAATCCTTTTAAGTATGGTCTTACCGTAGAAATTATAGTTGAACCTATTGAAGCTAATCTTCTAGCTCTTGAAGGTGCTCTCTTTCCTGATGTTTTTTTGTCAAAATTTATTAATCCTGCACCTTTAACAACACTTTCTATATCAACATATACAAATTCCTTGTCTGGTTCTAATTTAGGATTCTTATTTTCTTTATTTAGGTCAACATAAATTGATAATTTTTCAAGTTTAGTGTCTTGGAAAATCGGGTTAATCAAGTTGTTAATTTCATTAAGCAATTTGTTAATGGAATCTTTAGCTTCATTCTCAATCTTATCAATTTTTTCGCATTCTGAAATTATAATATCTATTATTGAAGTTTCATCAGGAATAGGTATTTTCATTTCTTTAAGATATTTATAATGTCTTTCGTATTTTGGGCTGATAATTTTAAAAATAGAACTCAATTGATAAATGTATTTTGTCAATTTTTCATTTTCAAACTTCATTATTTGAGTCCCATCAGCACCACGCAAAAATTCAAAATCAATATATTTAAAACTAAGTGAATGATCACCAAAAACTATTAATGGCAAATCTGTTATTGCATTTGGATTATTTGAGTAACCTGAAATATGTCTAGTTGTTTCTTGTGTTATTACAGGATATTTTCCTTTAATTAATATTTCATCTTCTGCAATTTTTGTTGTATTCCCTTCAATTGGTTTTAAAAGAGATTCGATTTTATGTAACTTATATTTACTCTCTAACTCTAAAACAATTTTGTCTCCATTTAATGAAATAGATTTATTGAAGTCTATCTTTTTAAAGTCAACAATATTCACAAGTTCAGCATAGGAGACAAATTCTGCCAACTCATCTGGGATTTTTACTTCTACACTATTAAAATTATTTTTTATAAAATAATTAATTTTATCTTCATTGTTTGAATCTGATGGGTCATATAGTGGAGTACTAATATTAGAAAGATTTAGAAAATTACTTAATACTCGTTTATCTTCTTCTTCTAATAAAACGTTCCCTTCTTCTTCATCAGAAGTATTTTCATTTTCATCATTTTGAATTATTGTTTCAACTTTGTGTTCACCTATGTATTTAATGCCTTCCTTTCCTTTTGCTGTGCTCCATTCATAACCAAGGAACTGTTTTAAATCCGTTGATGTAGTGGGACTTTTTACAATTAAAACTTTCTGTGGATTTAGACTTGATAAAACAAAATAATAAAGTTTGTCTTTTTCTGCTTCACGTACATATAAAATAAAACGTTTTTCTAATTCTGCTTTTTGCTCTTCTTTACTAAGAGATTTAAATCCAGCTTTCTTTTTTAAATTTTTAATTTCAGCCCATTTTTCAAATTCTTTTTGATATTCTTTTAAAATATCTGATTCTAAAATAGCTTCATTAGGATTGCCAGTTAATATTGTTTGATAATCGTCAAAAATAAACTCCAAATGATTGCAGTATTTTTTAATGAAGTGTTCGTCTTCAAAAACCCCATCTTTAGTTTTATCACCTTTGAACCAGGAATTTATTCTATTTAAGTAATGATCAGCTGGTGCTGGATTTTCTTTTTTGCGTCTGATAAATAATGTGACAGTATTTGTTCCTGTCTTACCAAAAGTGCCGCTTCCAAATTCAGCAATGGCAATAATGTCAAAATATTTTAAGAGTATTTCTCTAGTCGCAACATAAACATTTGTTGATGAAGATGTACTTTTCGCTTTACCTTTTGTAAGAATAGAAGATGGAACTATAATACCTGCAATACCTTCGGGCTTCAATAATTGTTTTGCTCGCTCAATAAAAAAAGTTTCAATACTATTGTTATTAGGATAGCTTTTTTCAACAACTGTTTCAATAAGTTGGTATTTTTTTCTATCTGGTTCTGGAAGTGTTTCCAAAAAACCTTTAACGCTATATGGCGGATTAGCTACTAGTAATGAATAATCACTGTCTTTAATATTCGGTATACTTGCTAATGCATCAGCATAAACAATTTTGATTTCATCTTGACCATACATAAAAGCAGAAACTTTTGCTACTTTCGATAGGCGGTATTCCTTTTCAATTCCTATCACATTTTCATAATAATTTGAAATTTCAGTCTCTTTATGTTCTTTAATGATTGGTTTTATTTCTTGTGCATATTCATTAAGGAAATGACCTGAACCACAAGCGTAATCAATTACTTTTGGTATATATTCACCCGTTGTAAGAAGTTGTTCAAGTGGTAATGACTTAAGTATAAATTTAACAATTGGAATGGGAGTGAAAAATTGACCTTCAGATTGTTTAACACCTTGGTCAAGAAAACCTTCAAACATATCACCCAAAAATTGATGTTCTTCTTCTTCATCTTTGAGTTTTAAATCCTGTAACATTTGTACTATTTTCAATAAAACGGTTGCGTTTTGATAAAACAGTTTTTCGTTATGAACATCAATAAAAGCAAAGTCATTGTTAGTAAAAAATTTAAGTTCTCTAAAATACTTTTTGATTGTTTCTTTTGTTGCGTCAGGGTCTTTTTTGAAAAATCTAAATGCTTCATCAATTGCTTCATTATCAATATATGTTACATCTTCGCCTAAGAATCGTTTCATTCCTTCTTGATATAGTTTTTGCAGTCTATCTTGAAGGTCAAAAAAACTATCGTATGCAATTCCTTTCCAATAAAATTTTAATTCATCTGGATTGTTGGTTTCGTCAACAATTTTACAAAGAAATAAATTTACCAATTTATCAAATGCATTTTCGCGACCTGAAACATTGTGTTGCCTAAGGATTGTCGCGAACTGATGATATTTTCCTTGAATGTCGTTGCTGTTCGTGGTGCTCAAATCTACTAGAGAATACTTAGTTTTACCTATCTCATAAGCTGGTATATCGGATTCGAAAATACCTTTTGTTGCAAAATCTTGTGCGTAGGTTTCTTTCCAAGCCTGATAAATGTCTTCTTTGTCAAGGAGTTTTGCTTTCTCGTAGGATAATGGCTCCTTGTCGGATAGATCTGCTAAAAGCTTCTCATTGTCTTTGAGTGTAATAAGATAGTAGCTAGGAATAATCCTTTCGTCAACAAAGTCTGAAGTGTAAAGTGTTGCAAATTGAGTACTTCCTGCTTGTTTAGCATAAGAGAGAATTTGACCACCGTTAATTAAAGTTTTCTTCCATTCATCTTCAAATTCTTTCCCTGCGGTTTTGCACTCAATGATTAGTAGTGATTTGCCAGAATTGTCTTTGACCATAATGTCAGCACGTCCGCCACTAGCACCGTGTCCAACTGTCCACTTTGGTTCTAGTTCAATATGTTGTGGTTTGTATCCCTTATCAAAAAGCCTATTAACACATTCAAAAACTACAAAGTTTTCTTTTTGAGTAAAACTTGTTGTAAACTCTCCGCTTATTGTAAATCCTTTGTCTATTGGGTAGATTAGCTTTCCTTCTTTGAAATCTGCTTTTAAAGTGGCATCTATGTCGGGAAAGTCTTTATATAAAATCTCTCCATTTTCAATAAAGTCGAGCTTTTTTAATAATTCTTTAAAATTGTCTTTGTCAATCATTTGATGATATTAATTTAAAATTCCAAAGATATAACTATCCGTGGGTGCGTCAGCAAGAAAACTGCTCTTTTACAAACTTTGGCAGTGTTTAGGCTTGTGAGGTTTGCAAATGTGCTGCTTTGTGTGTTGGCTTGTCATATTTTAACTCTTTTTTCTGTTTGGTTTCGTCTTTTTCCACTGAGCGATAACGTTTCGCGGCTTAGCCGAAGTTTGGGAATGGTGAACGAGATCCTTCACTTAACCACGAATTTACAAAGAATTCGAAATTCTCAACCTTCCTAAATGCCCAAATTTTGGCTAGCCGTTGTTATGGGCTGGTTTCATTGTTTGACTAATTTCATTACATTATTCAAATATCCTCCGATACTTAAATAGTAGATACCTTTTGACAAGAGTGAAATATCGATACTTGTGTTTTCTGATTTTATTTTTCCAGCAAATAGTGATCTTCCGAGATTGTCATAT
>CANKLK010000158.1 GCA_947482805.1 Flavobacteriaceae bacterium | reverse complement strand
AGATGCTGAAGTATATGCTAATCCAAACAACTATTTTGATCAGGTTATTGAAATCAATTTATCAGAATTAGAACCACATATCAACGGACCATTCACTCCGGACAGAGGAACTCCTGTTTCAAAAATGAAAGCAGAAGCTGCCGCTAACGGTTGGCCATTAAAAATTGAATGGGGTCTAATTGGTTCTTGTACCAACTCTTCTTATGAAGATATGGCTCGTGCGGCATCAATTGTGGAACAAGCCGTTGCACACGGAATAACACCAAAAGCTGAATTCGGAATCAATCCTGGTTCAGAGCAAATCAGATATACTATCGAAAGAGACGGAATCATTGCGACTTTCGAGAAAATGGGCACCAAAGTTTTTACCAATGCTTGCGGTCCATGTATTGGTCAATGGGATAGAGCCGGAGCCGATAAACAAGAAAAAAATACCATTGTGCATTCGTTTAATAGAAATTTCTCTAAACGTGCTGATGGGAATCCAAATACTCATGCTTTTGTAACGTCACCGGAAATGGTTGCCGCTTTAGCCATTTCGGGAGATTTATCTTTTAATCCAATTACAGATACTTTATTGAATGATAAAGGGGAAGAAGTGAAACTGAATCCACCTCACGGGGATGAATTGCCAAAAAGAGGATTTGATGTAGAAGATGCAGGTTTTCAAGCACCTGCTGCTGATGGAAGTAGTGTTCAGGTTGCAGTTTCTCCAACTTCCGATAGATTGCAATTGCTATCGCCTTTTGATGCCTGGGATGGTAAAAATATCACAGGAGCAAAATTACTTATCAAAGCTTTTGGAAAATGTACTACGGATCATATCTCAATGGCTGGACCTTGGTTACGTTTCCGTGGCCATTTAGATAATATTTCTAATAATATGTTGATTGGCGCAGTGAATGCTTTTAACCAAGAAGCTAATAAAGTTAAAAACCAATTAACAGGTTCATACGATTCAGTTCCTTCTGTTCAAAGAGCTTACAAAGCGGCCGGAGTTCCAACAATTGTAGTGGGTGATCATAACTATGGCGAAGGTTCCTCCAGAGAGCATGCCGCTATGGAGCCAAGATTTTTGGGAGTTAAAGCAGTTTTGGTAAAATCATTTGCGCGTATACACGAAACAAATTTGAAGAAACAAGGAATGTTAGCATTGACATTTGCTAACGAAGCGGATTATGATAAAATTCAGGAGAACGACACTATTAATTTCTTAGACTTAACCGAATTTGCTGCGGGTAAACCGTTGTCTTTAGAATTTGTTCATGCTGATGGTTCAAAAGATATTATTTTGGCAAATCACACATATAACGATAGTCAAATTGGCTGGTATGTAGCAGGTTCTGCATTGAACTTGATTGCTGCAGGAAAAGCTTAATTTTTTCATATAGATTTATAAAAAAAATGCTCAACTACTTGTTGAGCATTTTTTATTTTGTTTTCTTCTTATAAATTTCTTTCAGACCACGGATTTTACTCTACTGAATTAATTATCTACTAGTAATAAGTATAGCGTCTGACTTTTGCTATATATTTTGCCAAACGAATTACCTGATGGCTGTATCCATATTCATTATCATACCAAACATAGAGCACAATATTTTTTCCATCTCCAGAAACAATTGTTGCATTACTATCATAAATTGACGGTTGAGCAGTGCCAACAATATCTGAAGAAACCAATTCGTTATTCAACGAATACCTGATTTGTTCAATCAATTCTCCTTCTAGAGCATATTTTTTCATGATTTTATTTACTTCTTCAACAGATGTTTCTCGGCTAACTTCTAAATTCATAACTACCAAAGAGCCATTTGGAACAGGAACACGAATGGCATTAGAAGTTAATTTTCCTGCTAAACTAGGCAATGCTTTGGCAACAGCAGTTCCGGCCCCAGTTTCAGTAATTACCATATTCAAGGCAGCAGCACGACCACGACGGTATTTTTTATGCATATTGTCCACCAAGTTTTGATCATTGGTGTAGGCGTGGATAGTTTCAATATGACCTTTAACAACACCAAGCGTATCTTCAACTACTTTCAATACCGGAGTAATAGCATTGGTTGTACAAGAGGCGGCAGAAAAGATGGCTACATTCTCTGGGTTATAATCGGTATGATTTACTCCATAAACAATATTCGGAACACCTTTTCCCGGGGCAGTCAATAAAACTTTGCTAACTCCTTTTGAAGACAAATGGCGTTTCAATTGTTCCTCGGTTGTAAATGCTCCAGTATTATCAATTACCAAGGCATCTTCGATTCCATATTGAGTATAATCAATTTCTTCGGGTGAATTGGCTGTAATAACATGAACTGTTGTTCCGTTAATGATTAACACGTTGTTTTTAGCATCGGCCTGAACTGAACCATGAAAATCTCCATGAACAGAATCATAACGCAACAGTGAAGCTCTTTTTTCTAAAGAAGAAGCGTCATTTCTATCACGGGTTACAATAGCGCGAAGACGAAGTTGTTCTCCTTTACCCATTTTGCTCATCATTTCACGAGCTAACAAACGACCAATTCTACCAAAGCCATACAAGACTACATCTTTTGGTTTTAAGTTTTTAAAATCTTTTGCATTTTTTAATTTATCAATAACAAAGGCACGACTGTCATTATATTTATTGTCATCAAGATGAAATTCATAGGTTAATTTCCCAATGTCAATTCGGGATGGAGGTAAGTCTAAATTTTGAATAGAGCGGGCTATTTCTACAGAATCAAAGATATTGATTGGTTTTTGGACAAACTCACCAGCATATTCGTGAAAGTTGATAATATCACTCACATTTCTATCAATTAATTGATTTCTAAAAAGAACCAATTCTATTGATTTGTCATACCACAAATCGCTGATAATTTTAATTAATTCAACGCCAGCTTTGCGTCTGTCAGCCTGAAAAGATAATTCCTTCTCGTATAACTTGTTATTGTCCATAAAAATAAAAAAGTTTTAGTTGTGTTTTTACCCCGAATTTATTTCGGAATCTTAATAATTTTGCGCAAAAGTATAAAATAGAAGTCTTTCACGAAAACGATTTCGTAACTTTTTTATAAACAAAAAAACCAGTCCAAATTTTGAACTGGTTTTAAACTAAATTAACCTTTTAACCTTATAAAATTACTTGAATGACTTGCCCAACTCTGTTAAGCATTTGAATACTTATATTTTGATTTTCGTCTTTTTTATTTAAAATCTTGGAAATGGTTTCTACATCCGTAGCTTTTACATTATCCACAGAAAGAATAATGCCGCCTTTTAATTGTTCATAATAAGGTCTCAGATTTTCGTTATTGATTTCTTTAATTCGGACACCATATTCAATTCTGAATTTCTTTTTATCAGCAGCTTCAATGTTTTCTAATTCTAATCCTTTAAATTCGGTAGTAACTAGTTCGTTTTTGATTAAAGTAACCGGAACCGATTTAGTTTCTCCATCTCGAACGAAAGTTACTTGCACTTTATCATTTGGCCTTTTGGCACTGATATAACCAGAAAGTTCTGCATATGTATTAATATTTTGGCTGTCTAGTTTTTTGATAATGTCACCTTTTTTTAGGCCTGCTTTTTCGGCACCTGAATTTTTTGTTACTTTATTGATGTAGAAACCTTCGGTGTCATTAACACCTAATTCTTTAGAAGCTTTGCTATTTAATTCGCCGCCTTCAATTCCAAGAATGCCACGTTGTACGTTACCAAATTCCATAATGTCTTCAATTATTTTTCGGGTAATGTTTGATGGAATTGCGAATGAATATCCGGCATAACTTCCTGTTGGGGATGAAATCATCGTATTAATTCCAATCAATTCGCCTCGGGTGTTAACCAATGCACCACCAGAATTTCCTGGATTTACTGCTGCATCAGTTTGTATAAATGACTGAATGCCGTTATCTTCTAAATTTCTGGCTTTTGCCGAAACAATTCCTGCAGTAACAGTCGAATTCAGATTATATGGATTTCCGACGGCCAAAACCCATTCGCCAACTTTCACCTGATCAGAATCAGCAAATGTAGAATAGGCTAATTTCTCGTCGGCATTTATTTTTAACAACGCAATATCCATTTTTGAATCGGTTCCAATTAGTTTTGCTTTGTATGATTTATTGTTGTTTAGAGTTACTTCAAGTTCCGTAGCATCTTTTATTACATGATTATTGGTTACAATATAACCGTCTTCTGAAATAATTACACCCGAACCTGTTCCGATTTGTTCTTGTTGTTGTCCGCCATTAGTTCCGTAAAACCATTGCATCATTGGATTGTAAACGGTTCTTACCGAAACATTTTTTACGTGAACAACGGTGTGAACTGTATTTTCTGCAGCTGTAGTAAAATCAATCGCTTCACCAGATAAACCAACATTTTTAGCATAATTGTTAGATGCCATAGTCACAATCGAATTGCGATTGCCTTTTCCTTCAATAAATAATTTGTAAGCACCAAGTGTGGTCGCGCCACTTAATAAAGAAATAAAAAATAAACTTGATAATCGTTTCATATGTCTATAATTTTTGTTTTTAATTGGTCATATGTAATACGCATAACAGCCACTTGTTATTAGACAAATTTGATTATGCTCATTTCATAGTCATTAACATTTTAAATTATTTGAATGTAAAATTATAAATTTCTACTTTTCGAAATATCAGTTTAACGGTCGTTTAACAATTTTTAAGTTAATTTTAATATTTGCTATATTTGTTGGAGTAAACCACGCTATGAAATACACTTTTTACAAATACGAAGGAACAGGAAATGATTTT
>CANKLK010000157.1 GCA_947482805.1 Flavobacteriaceae bacterium | reverse complement strand
TCAATGTGTCAATCCAGCTGTAGCCAACACCATCACTAAATTGTTCTTTTTGTCTCCACGCCACACTTGCCGGAAGCATATCTTCAAATGCTTTCCGAAGTACCCATTTCTCCATTCTTTCGCCATTAATCATTTTGTCTTGTGGATTAATTCGCATTGCAACATCCATAAATTCTTTATCTAAGAATGGCACACGCCCTTCAATTCCCCAAGCTGCTAAACTTTTGTTGGCACGAAGGCAATCGTACATGTGAAGCTTGCTTAATTTACGGACCGTTTCTTCATGAAACTCTCTTGCATTTGGGGCTTTGTGGAAATATAAATAGCCTCCAAATAATTCATCAGATCCCTCGCCCGAAAGAACCATTTTTATTCCCATCGATTTTATAACACGCGCCATCAAATACATAGGCGTGGAAGCTCTAATGGTAGTTACATCATAGGTTTCTATATTGTAAATCACATCGCGAACGGCATCCAAACCTTCCTGAATTGTGAATTTAATTTCATGGTGGATTGTTCCCAAATGATCTGCTACTTTTTGTGCTGCAGCTAAATCAGGAGAACCTTCTAACCCAACTGCAAACGAGTGCAATTGAGGATACCAAGCATCAACGGTATCTCCAGACTCGATACGTTTTTGCGCATATTTTTTGGCTACAGCCGAAGTGATAGAAGAATCCAATCCGCCAGATAATAAAACACCATAAGGCACATCGCTCATTAATTGACGGTGCACTGCTGCTTCTAAGGCGATTTTGATTTCTTCAATGCTGGTTTCATTTTCTTTTACGGCATCGTAATCGGTCCATTCTCTTTTGTACCATTGCACAAATTCGCCATCTTTACTCGACATATAATGTCCCGGAGGAAACAATTGGATTTTGGTGCAATAGCCTTCTAACGCTTTTAATTCGGAAGCCACATAAAAAGTTCCGTTTTGGTCCCAACCAATGTATAAAGGAATGATTCCCATGTGATCGCGTGCGATGAAATATTCATCTTTGGCTACATCATAAATGGCAAAGCCAAAAATACCGTTCATTTCATCTAGAAAGTGAACACCTTTTTCTTTGTATAAAGCCAAAATAACTTCGCAGTCACTTTCGGTTTGGAATTTATAGTTTCCTTCAAATTGCTTGCGCAACTCTCTGTGATTATATATCTCTCCATTGGCAGCCAAAACCAGACTCTTATCTTCGGTAAACAAAGGTTGTTTTCCTGAAGCCGGATCAACAATAGCTAAACGTTCGTGAGCCATAATTGCTTTATCGTTACTGTAAATTCCACTCCAATCCGGACCACGGTGACGAATAATTTTCGACATTTCCAACACTTTTGGCCTTACCACTTCTGCTTTTTGTTTTAAATCGAAAGCACATACAATTCCACACATAATACTATTATTTTTTTAGTTGGGCAAAGGTGAAATAAAAGTTATAAATGGAAAATATATTTAGTTATTTAATTATAAATTATAACTAAAAATATAAATACAATTATATTATGAAAGTATAAAACTTAAAAAATGTTGTATGGAGTTAGAAAATGTTATATAACGCTTTCTATAGTATACGGTTTTCCATTCATATCAAATTCAAACCCAACTTCATTGCCCATCAATTTACTACCTAATGGTGATTGTGGTGAAAGTGCAAAAATGGTTTTGTTTTCAATACTTAATTTTGGCAAAGCGGTACTTATGAATAATAACATTCCATTAGCTTTTACCAAACTTCCCAAAGCAACTTTTTTATGTGTTTGAGAAGCATCAATTTTATCTAGAATAGCTTTTTGTTCTATGATTTCCTTGAGTTTATGATTGAGTTTTTCCTGCTCCAGATGCATCATAGAAAGTGCTGTTTCGTGTTTGTCACCAGCCGAACCTTTAGCATCGTTTTGCGCATCTATAGTCAAACCAGAAATCATGTCCTGAAAAACATCTATTCGGTCCTGAAGCATTTCTTTGTAGCGTTGGAGAATTTGTTGTTTCATTTAAGAGTTACTGAGTAACTGAGTGGCTGAGTAACTGAGTTTCTTATCTTAGCAACTCAGGCACTTAGCAACTTAGCCACTTTTTTAGAAATCAAATTTATAACTCGCGCCACCCAATATCTGTAAACCCTGTACCGGATAATTCAACCATCTTTGGTAGTCCTGATTGGCCAAATTGTTTCCTTTTAAGAAGAATGTCAAACCCTCACTGAATTTATATCCGACATGGGCATTTAAATCGAAATAGCTTTTTAAAGTAATGTTTTCATCCGGAGGAAAAGGTAACGTTACAGTAGCTTGTCTGAAAATATCTTTTCTTTCACCAACGAAGAACAGGCTAGTTCCAGCGTACCATTTTGGTGTAATGTTAACATCAAGGGTTGTGGCTAGTTTTATTGCTGGTAAATTCCATGCTTCTTTTTCAGCATCAGTCGAATAACTACTAAACGTTCCGTTGATACCAAAAGAGACATTTTTTGAAAAATCAGCTTTCAATTCACCAAAGAAACTTACCGTTTTTATTTTATCATATACTACGTCAAAGGAATTGGAATAAGTATATCCATCAGTATTAGCGTTAGATAGATTATAAATATTGCTTCTGAATAATGCTTTCCCATCTTCATTTTTGTATGATCCGCGAATGTTATAACTAATACTGCTTGCCAACTTCCCTTTTAATCCGGCATAGATATCAAACTTCTGATCAGTAGGAGCAATAGCAAGTGTTGGTGATACAAAGAAATTTTCCTGTACAAAATCATGATAGGAATTTTGCTGTAGTGTTCCCTCCAAACCAGCATAGAGAATCATCAAATCGCCAACGATTTTATACGAACCTGTAACCTGCGGATAAACAAAGAATTTGCTTTCTCCGGCTTGCTGTGCAGCGCTGTAAAACAAACCTACGCCGGCATTAATTGTTAAATCATCTTTGTGAATTTTAATGCTTGGCTGAAATCCAACATTGGTAAAACCGTATTTTATGGAAGCTGTTTTGTCTAAATTCTGATCAAAAGAACCACTAATATAATCAACAACAAAATCAGCTTTTATTTTATGTTCAATGATATCAAATTCCAAAGACGGTTTGGCTACAAAACGATTTTCGGCCGAACCAAAAGCATCCCAAAAACGGGTGAATTTAAATGTGCTTTCTTTTAGGATATTGTCTAATCCTAATCTACCACCCATATATAAAGTGTGATAGGTTTGTTGTTCATCAATGGTTGCAATAGTTGCGTCAGACAGTAGACCAGGATAAATTCCGTACCAATTGTATACTTGATTTTGATACCCTAAATCCGCGTTCCAAGACATTGCTTTCGTTCTGCTTCCGTAGGTTAAATCTAACGCTGTATTGAAGAATTTATCATCTAAAACAACATCTTTTATTCCACCTTGAGATGAACTGTGACGTAACATTCCTCCAAAATAATCGGTGTTGCTGATGTTTTCGGTAACAAAAAGTTCGGCGTTGATGGTGCCGAAATTTCCCGCTCCTAAAGTCAAATAGTTACTAAATATTTTTTCTTCAGCACTCTTGTCTACATTAGCTGCTTTTCCTTTTGAAGGTGCGAAAGTAGAAGCCACAGGAAAAGAGAAAATAGTGTACTGAATGTTTTCTTTTTTCGAAGTATCATCGTCATCCAAAGTTGGTGTTTCTTTTACTTTAAATGCGTCAGAAATTGTTGGTGTATAAGGTTTCACCACGTTTACTACTTCGGTTCCAATGTTGTCGTCTTTCTTTTGGGAAAAGGAAATTTGGGTCAAAAGAAATGCTATTATTAGATATTTTGCTTGTTTCATATATTTACTTTTAAGAATAAAGAAAATAGAATATAGAGAATAGACTTTCTTGCTTTATCTATATTCTTTTTTCTATGTTCTATGTTCTATTCCGTTAATGATGAATTTGTTTTTGCTGCTTCGCCTTTAATCAGGTTCAATTCAGTTTGTGCTTCGGCAACAACGTCATCGAATTCCTTGAAATTTTTTATAACGCTGTCTAAGATTGAAGTCGCGCTAAAATTATCTTTCAATTGGTAATAGTTTTTTGCCATCACTATCAACCCTTTAGCTCCAAAATATTTATAACCTGAATAATCTTTGGCTAATTTTTGAACTGTTTTATTAGATTCTTCAAACTTGCCATCTTTATTTTTAAAATGCGCCTCATAGTACATCGCTTCAGCAGCTAATTCTCCTTTGGCAATGGTTAACAATTTGGCGTAAGCCACTCTGGCTTTTTGTTCATCGTTTACTTTTATCGCAGCACGGGCAACAATAATTTGAGCATCGCTTTTTATTTTATTATCCGTTTTTGGATTTGCTAAAACTTTATCGGCATAAACAACCGCATTGGCATAATCTTTTTGGTCGTAATACGAACGCATCAGATTGGCTTGCGCAAAGGTTACGTTTTGTGGAAAATCAGCTTCAGTTTCCAAACGTTGCAGCACCGGAACCGCTTTCGTATAATCATCTTTTTTCAAATGAATTTCACACAAACGCGCTAATGACTGCTCGGTAAATTCGCTTCTTGGTTTGCTAATGACAAACTCATAATTTGGAACAGCATTGCTTTCTTTTCCGTCAGTATAAAGTGATTGTGCCAAATAGAAATTGGCTTTCAAAGCGTGGATTCCGTTAGGAAATTGAGAAACATAACCGCTTAAACTCGTGATAGCCTGCTTCGTATTGTTTTGCAAAAATTGCTTTTCAGCTGCTTCATAAGTGTCGTTATCTAAATCGGCATCAGACACTTCAACGAAATCCAAAGTTCTCACCCAAGC
>CANKLK010000156.1 GCA_947482805.1 Flavobacteriaceae bacterium | reverse complement strand
GATTCCCCCAGGCGATTGTAGCAACTAAAAAACCGATTATTTCAATATCTTCTTTCTGAGAAAATTTATGTGGAATTTGAATGGGGTCGTATTCTAAAAATGCAGGATTCTCGTATTGCTCTGCCTTAAAATCAAGAAATTCCTTTAATTCAATTAATTCCATGTGGTAAAAATAGAACAATGTGAATTAAAGGATATCTTAAACTGATTTATTTATTCAACTTAATTTTAGAAATAGTAACTTTATGTCATACTATTACTGCTCATCTAATGACCAATAATTTATTTATTTTATTTCTATTATTTAGCTTTCAGTTTTTTTCTCAAACAAAGAAGGAAAAAATAGAACAGAATATCATCACTTTGCACAAGAAAAAATTTGATTGGCTTATTTCAAAACAATATGATTCTTTAGCAGCTTTATTTAGTGAAAATGTTGAGTACATTCATTCGAATGGTTGGATTGAAAACAAAACTGATATTATTGCTGATTTAAAAAGTGGAAAATTAAATTACAAGCGAGTAGAGGTAAGCGAAGCAAAAGTTCGTCTAAGTAAAAATGTTGCCATTCTTACTGGAAAAGGTGTATTTTTTGTTACAATGGATAATAAAGACCTTGAAATCAAATTACTCTATTCTGAAGTTTACATAAAGGAAAAAGGAAAATGGCTTTTGACTCATCGTCATGCAAATAAATTACAATAGGCTTTAACAAGCTAATTCTAGTTTATTTTAAATCCCACTAAACTTCTTTATGACAAGCTCTATTTTGAAATCAAATTTTTTAAGCTTGATTTTAATTAGAAAACTTTGACAAAAAAACCCCAATTTCATTGGAAAGTTTCATTAATGCATTGGCTTCTTCGTTTTTTTTCTCTTTTATGAGATCATCTATATCTAAGTTTAGTTTTATATATTGCTCATAAATTTTATTACAAACCTTCAATTTATATTCAGAATCAATTGTTTTAAATTCAAGTAATATATTTTTTATTTCCAGCTTCTCTCTATAATTAGAAAGAAGGTCTTCTAACTCATTAAAGCGATTTTCTAATTGTGTTTTTAAGGCTAAAAGTTGGCGTTGAACTTTTTTTTCAATTTCCCTAGTTTCTGCAGCTTTTTCATACAGGCACCGTCGGATATGATTCCTTTTTTCTGGTTCTATTTTCAAAAGTTTCCATTTTAATAGTAGCGTTTTTTGATGAAGCTTGTTAAGTTCTAATTCCATAATTTAATTTTTAGATCGATAAATATCTGCTGGATGAGGAATCGACATCCATTCTGAAAAGCAGACATTGAAAAAATTAAAAAAAGTTCCCGGTGCTAAATTTTCTATAATGTCAATTTGTTTAGTGTCTTTTGGTAGCGCAGGAAACAGCAATGTATAGCAATGAGTTTCACCTTTTCTTTTAAAGTAATGTTTCATTGGTGCATAAGGTATCCCAATTGCTTTCAATAGCTTATACTTTACATCTGAACCAACAGGAGATATATAACTATTTGAATCTATATGAATCCAACCACCATTTATGTAAATATTTGATGATCGATAAATAAAATCAATTCGCGTGTATCTATCTGAGATTTCAATACATTTAACCCGGTGATTAATCCTGAAGTCAATCGCAGCTGGATTATACAATTTATTTTTTTTTGTTTCTGGTTCAAGAATAACCTCTTGTAATTTTTTGATTTTTATTTTCATGTTTTATATATTTTTTAGCAAATATAGTAGAACATTCCTTATTTGTTATACGGAGTGAAAAAAAAGGTGTAATTTTGTAAAAAAACTAAATATGCCAATAAACAAAAATGCTTACCTGCGCTATAAGGCAATTGATCTTCGCCTGAGAAGTCAGTATCGTTCTCTCCCCGATATGAGAGATCTAATTGATGCTTGTGAAAAAGCAATAGATTATCGACCTTCAATTGAAACGATTCAAAAAGATATTATGGTTATGCGACAAGACCCGCCAAAAGGATTTGCTGCACCAATTAAATATTGTAGAAGGAATTATGTTTATGAATACACTGATTCAGATTATACTATTGATAATATTGGTTTGAATGATTTAGATATTGATGGAATTAAAATAGCATTGGAACTTATAAATAGTATTGGAACTTCTAGAGTAAGTCAGCAATTTGCGCATTCAATGGAAAAGGTGTTATCGGTTTATAAAGAAAAATTTACTAATCCTATAAATAAAAAAAAGATTCTACAGACAGATCAAATCCCTTTATATCGTGGAATTGAGTATTTTGATTTATTTTTTAAGGCCTGTACTGAAGAACTCCCTATTTCAGTAATTCATTATTCCTATAGTAAAATGAGTTTTAATGCAACAGTTATTCATCCGAGAATTTTAAAGGAGTTTGAAAATAGATGGTATTTGATTGGATATTCCGAAGATCATAGTTGTATTAGACTTTTTGGTTTTGATAGGTTGTATGATCCAGTTTTATTGAAAAGAAAATTCATTAAGGTAAATCAGGAAATTGAGGAATTGTATCTTAAAGACGTTTATGGTGTCTATCCAATAAAGGATGAGAAAAAGCAATCTATACGAATAAAAGCAAGTTCTTTAGTTACAAATTATTTGATGGCTTATCCAATCCATGCTAGTCAAAAAGTGGAAAACAGGACTGAATATGGCAAAGGAGAAATTACATACGAGCTAATACCATCTCACGAATTAATTAGACTTTTCAGGTCATATGGAAATGAAATTGAAGTAATAGAACCTAAATGGATGAGTACTCATTTTTTTAAATAAATAAAAACAACATCAATGGCAAAGAAGAACATAGTACAAAAAAGAATGATCTGGCAAAAACCAGAAATTGATGGAGGGAGAATAGGCAATAATCCTTTACTCCTGAGGATCTCAGTTGGAGAAAGGGAAACAAAAATAGATTTTGGTTATTCCGCCTATAATATTTATATCAAAGGTGGCTGGATTCGTATTCATCCAGATACTTATCTTGAGGATACTAAAACAATGTTGAGGTACAAAATGATTAAAGCAGTAGATATTCCAATTTATCCTGAAAAACTTGAGTTTAAAACTAAAACTGACTGGCAATATTTTTCTTTGTATTTTGAACCTTTACCGCATAATGATTTAATAATCAATTTTATAGAACCTGATAAATCAATACATTTCGATAACGGAAATAATTTTAATTTTTATAAAATCAAGTTAAACATTAATGATGCTTTAGATGAATATAAATATTAATTTTAAAAATAAAAGCATAATGTAATTTAAATACGGAATGATGTCATTTCTTTGCAATATAATTTAAAATCTATACTATGAAGAATGAACTTAAAAGAACCCTTAATTGGGAAGTAGAGCAACAAGAGCTGCAGACTGGTAACGTTGCTATTAAAGGGAAATATGTTTTGCAGCGAAATGATACGGGTGCAATTTTGAATATTTGCTCTGATCGATATAAACCATTTTACAATTATAATTTACTCCGACTTGTAGATGACATTGAAAAGATATCTTCCTTTAAATTAATGGGTTTCGAAGAGTTTAGGAAGGGGGGAAGGATACTTGCCTTTTTAAAGAATGATAAACCTGGTGTCTTAGGAGGAGAAAAAGTGGAAGATTTTCTAATTATTGGAAATTCGCACAATTCTTCAAGTAAAGTTTTCGCAGGAATGTCAAATTATATGATCCGTTGTGAAAATCAGTTTTCTGGGGATCTCTATTCATTAAGGATAAAACATATTAATGGTCAGAACGAAGAAACGTTTAATCCTCAAATTATAGTGAATAACTATTATGAAAATAGAAAGCACTTAGATCAACAAGTAAATGGAATGATGAATACTGAATTAAATTGGGATGAGGCCTCGCGTTATGTTGATCGCTTAATTGACGAGATTGACCCAATAGAAACTGAAATTAATTTAATTCAAAAGCCATCATCTCGAAAAAGAGAAATTCTAGACTCCGTTCACCGAGAAATGAATGATTTGGGTAATACAGTTTGGGGGTTTTACAATGGAATTACCTTTTACACTTCAAATATCTTGAAAGGTAAAAGTGGTTTTGGAATCACTAATGGAATTGGAGAACGCATAAATAGACTTGCATGGGAATGTTCTCAACGCAAAGTAAATCGCGGTAATTTTTAAATAAAATTACCGTCTTGCATTGATAAAGTACGATCAGCCATTTTTGCTAAGTCTTCATTATGCGTTACTATTACAAAAGTTTGCTTGAATTCATCACGTAATTCAAAGAATAATTCGTGGAGTTCCTTTGCGTTCTTTGTGTCTAGATTTCCAGATGGCTCATCTGCAAATATTACTTTTGGTTTATTTATCAAAGCGCGACAAACTGCAACACGTTGTTGTTCTCCGCCTGACAATTCTGATGGCTTATGATTTTTTCTTGTTTCGATCCCTAACCTCAGCATTAATTCAAGTGCAAGTTTATCGGATTCAGCTTTTGATTTCCCTCCAATCATTGCAGGCAAAGAAATATTTTCAATAGCTGAGAATTCTGGAAGTAACTGATGAAATTGAAAAATAAATCCCAGATTTTGATTTCGGAAATGCGCTAGTTTTTTTGCACTCAGTTGAAAAGGGTTAATTCCATCAATTTCTAAAATTCCATTATCTGGATTATCTAAAGTCCCAAGTATTTGAAGAAGAGTAGTTTTACCCGCTCCAGATGAACCAACAATTGATACAATTTCAGCATTGTCAACCATAATATCTACGCCTCTTAAAATGGGGAGTTCACCAAACGACTTAACAATACCGCTTGCTTTTAAAATCATGGTTTCAGGTTTAAATTATGCCCCATTTTATCTCTTTTAGTTCG
>CANKLK010000155.1 GCA_947482805.1 Flavobacteriaceae bacterium | reverse complement strand
GTGTCATCTAAAAAGGGAGGAGTGGTTTCCTTATATTTTTGGATAAATTTTCATAATTTATAGTTTTTTGGTTGGTTAATAGCATAAAAACTCAGTCATTAATTTGATTGGGTTTTTTTGTTTTAATACATTTGGAACAGAAATTGCAAATGAAGTTTTTAAAATCAATTAAACATGAAAATTTTTCCCTTCTTATTGTTGCTTTTAATGACTGTAAGTTTTGATTCTCAAAAGCCGGATGCCTATGATAGTGGAGAATGGTTCAAGTTTAGAATACATTATGGCTTCATCAATGCGGGTTATGCTACACTGGAAGTTAAAGAAGCCATCAAGAACAATAAAAAAATATATCATGCTATTGGAAAAGGATATACTGTTGGGATGTCACGCTTTTTCTTTAAAGTAGATGATAACTATGAAAGTTATTTTGATAAAGTAACCAATAAACCCTTTCAATATGTTAGAAAAATAGATGAAGGCGGTTATACCAAAAACCAAGAAGGATTCTTTAATCAAGAAAAGAATAAAGTTTTGGTAAAAGATTATAAAAATAAAACCGAAAAAACATTTTCTGTTACCGAAAATGTTCAAGATATAGTTTCTACCTTTTATTTTTTAAGAAATCATCCAAATATTGACAAACTAAAAGTTGGAGAATCGATAGTTGTAGACATGTTTTTTGATGATGAAGTATATAATTTCAAGTTAAAATTCATAGGAAAGGAAGATCTAAAAACTAAATTTGGAACCGCTCCAACAATGATTTTTAGACCTATTGTTCAATCGGGAAGAGTATTTAAAGAAAAAGAAAGCCTAACGGTTTGGATTTCAGATGATGAAAATAAAATTCCGTTGCGAATAAAAGCCAGCTTAGCAGTCGGTTCTATAAAAGCGGATTTAGATAGTTTTAAAGGATTAAAAAATCCATTTATGGTTAAATTAAAAAATTAATGAATACTAAAACAAATTCAGAAGAAATATTAGAAGCATTAGAACAAAAATTTGCTGCTATAAATCAAAAAACCGAAACGCATCTTGAGGGATTACTCTGGTCAAAGCCAATAACCTATTGGGATTATATTCAAACCGATGCATTACTGAATTTGCAAACACAAAGAACTGTTCTTCCTGATGAAATGGTTTTTATTATGTATCATCAAGTAAATGAAATATTATTTAAAATGATACTTTGGGAAATCAATCAATTGTGTCATATTGATAAACCAAAAACAGATTTCTTTACCGAAAAACTTAGACGAATCAGCCGCTATTTTGATATGTTAACAACTTCTTTCGACATCATGGGTGACGGAATGGAAGTTGAACAATACATGAAATTTAGAAATACGCTAACTCCTGCAAGTGGTTTCCAAAGTGCACAATACCGATTTATAGAATTTTCCTCAACTGATTTAATCAACCTAATTGATTATCGATTCAGAGCTTCTATAGATAGAAACACTCCATATTCTCACGCATTTGAACATCTGTATTGGCAGGCTGCTGGGAAAGATTATCAAACCGGAGAAAAATCATTTTTGATTTTAGAATTCGAAAGAAAATATCGTGAAGAATTTCTTCGCTATATGGAAGAATACAATACTATCAATATTTGGCAAAAATTCAAACAATTGCCTGATGCTGAACAGAAAGATAGAGAACTAGTAAATGCAATGCGTCATTACGATTACACTGTAAACGTTACATGGGTGATGGGACATTTGAATGCCGCCAAAAAATATATTGATAGTGGCAAAGGAACAGGAGAAGCCACAGGAGGAAGCGATTGGAAAAAATACATGCATCCAAAATACCAACGCAGAATATTTTTCCCGGAATTATGGAGCGAAGAAGAATTAAAAAACTGGGGCGAAGGAGTATAGGTAAGCACGATGTCAAAAACATTTCAAAAAGTATTTCTGATTTTTCTTCTTTCAACATTTATAATCTCTTGTGATAAAACAAATGAAGAAGAAATTATTGTCCCAAAAGCCAAATCAAAATTGGTCGAATTTGGATTCAATATACATGATTTTAATTTAGTTAATGACACCATAAAATCAGGGGATACTTTTGGAAGTTTGTTAGAAAAACAAAACCTTGACGGAAGACAAGTCTATGATATAGTAGCCAAAGTAAAAGACACTTTTGACGTAAGAAGTATTCGCATAGGGAAACCATTTACTATCCTCAGAAGCAAAGACAGAACCAATAAAATTCAGGTTTTAATTTACCAACCAGACCGATTGAATTTTTATGTGATTGATTTCAGAGATTCTATAGTAGTTTATAAAAAGGCAAAGCCATTAACGTTTAAAACTCGAACAATTGCAGGCGCATTAAACGGTTCGCTTTCTGAAACACTTCAAAATCTAAAAGTTGATCCTGCATTAGCCCCAAGAATTGCAAAAATTTATGCTTGGTCAATAGACTTTTTTAAATTAAAAAAAGGGGATAAGTTCGCTTTAAAGTTTACCGAAAGATATATTAATGATACTATTTATGATGGTGTTGATAGTTTAAAAGCAGCGTTTTTTGAATACAAAGGCAAGAAAGTCTATGCTTTTCCATTTGCACCCGATGCCAATATCAAAAAGCAGCAATACTTTGATGAAGAAGGAAAAACATTAAAAAACTTTTTCTTAAAAGCACCATTGAAATTCGTAAATATTACATCTCGTTTTGCCAAAAACAGATTTCATCCGGTTCAATTAATTTGGAAAGCACACAAAGGAACCGATTATGCTGCGCCGACAGGAACACCAATTATGACAACAGCAGCAGGTGTTGTAGAGCAAGCCGGATTCACAACTGGCAATGGAAATTTCGTAAAAGTAAAACACGACAAAACCTATTCAACGCAATATTTGCACATGTCAAAAATATTGGTCAGACGTGGTCAAAGAGTAACACAAGGTCAAGTCATAGGTAAAGTAGGAAGCACAGGTTTAGCGACTGGGCCTCACGTTTGTTATCGTTTTTGGAGAAATGGCGTTCAGGTTGATGCCTTACGATTGAATTTACCAACATCTACTCCAATGGATTCAAAATACAGACAAAAATATATGGAATACATGAATCCACTTAAGAGAGAATTGGATAGTATTTCTGACGCTTCCAAAAAATAATTTTCACAACTATAACGTTAGCGTAAAAGTTTCCTAAATTTTATACCAATCATATTTGTAAATTTGTCATTCACAAGAGGCTCATGTGCCGACACGAAGCTTTAGCTGAATTAGCGAAGCAATTGTATGAATCGAGCGAAGCGAATTGAACTAAGTTAAATAAAAATATTAAAATGGCTTTACCAAATATCAATCCAACCAGCACAAAAGCCTGGGAGAAACTCAATCAACATTACGCTCAAATTCAGCATATTTCCATGAAGGAAATGTTTGCCAACGATACATCAAGAGCAGAGAAATTCCACATTCAATGGAATGATTTCTTAGTTGATTATTCTAAAAATAGTATCAATCAGGAAACGCTAACATTACTTCAAGATTTAGTAACTGAAGTAAATTTAAAATCTGCTATTGAAAGCTATTTTTCAGGTGAAAACATTAATCAAACAGAAGATAGAGCTGTACTTCACACAGCTTTACGCGCTCCAAAAAACGAAACTGTTTTAGTTGATGGACAAAACGTACTTCCCGAAATTTTTGAAGTAAAGAACAAAATCAAAAAATTTAGTAACGAAGTCATTTCAGGAACAAGAAAAGGATATACCGGAAAAGCATTTACCGATGTCGTTAATATAGGAATTGGTGGTTCAGATATAGGGCCGGCTATGGTTGTTGAAGCATTACAATTTTATAAAAACAATCTGAATGTACATTTTGTATCCAATGTTGATGGCGATCACGTTAACGAAATCATTAAAAAAATAAATCCCGAAACCACACTTTTTGTAATCGTTTCGAAAACATTTACTACGCAAGAGACTTTAACCAATTCTGAGACAATCAGAACGTGGTTTCTGAAATCAGCCAAACAAGAAGATGTAGCTAAACATTTTGTTGCAGTTTCAACTAACATTCAAAAAGTCACTGATTTCGGAATCAATCCTGATAATATTTTTCCCATGTGGGATTGGGTTGGCGGACGATTTTCACTTTGGAGTGCCGTTGGTTTGACTATAAGTTTGGCCGTTGGATTTGATAATTTCGACAATTTATTAAAAGGCGCCAACGAAATGGACGAGCATTTCAAAACGGCCGATTTTGAACAAAATATTCCGGTTGTTTTGGCTTTGTTGAGCATTTGGTATAACAATTTTTTCGGAGCCGAAAGCGAAGCGTTAATTCCCTATACCCAATATTTACAAAAATTAGCGCCATATCTTCAGCAAGGAATCATGGAAAGCAACGGTAAAAGTGTTGGCCGTGATGGGAAACCGGTAAATTATCAAACCGGTACCATTATTTGGGGCGAACCTGGAACAAATTCACAACACGCCTTTTTTCAATTAATACATCAAGGAACAAAATTAATCCCAACTGATTTTATCGGATTTGTAAAACCATTATATGGGAACCAAGACCATCACAATAAATTAATGTCTAACTTTTTTGCCCAAACGGAAGCCTTATTAAACGGGAAAACAGAAGCACAAGTCAAAACTGAATTTGAAAAACAAAACATCTTTGGAGAGAAAGCTGCTTTCCTGCTGCCATTTAAGGTTTTTAATGGCAATAAACCAACAAATACTTTGTTAATAGAAAAACTTACGCCAAAAACGTTGGGTTCTTTAATTGCTTTGTATGAGCATAAAATATTTGTTCAGGGAATTATTTGGAACATTTTCAGTTATGACCAATGGGGCGTTGAATTAGGAAAACAATTGGCCAATTCAATTTTGGATGAAATTCACAATTCAAAAGTAAAACAACACGACAGCTCAACAGCCTTTTTACT
>CANKLK010000154.1 GCA_947482805.1 Flavobacteriaceae bacterium | reverse complement strand
TTTTTCATTATTATTAATCTTCGAAATAAGGGAATTTGGATTGTAAGTTGAAAGTGATAAATCAAATTCAAATAAGAGTTTTGAAATTTCATCTTCAAAATCCCGATCTTGCTTGTCGTAATAGGTAATATGATAAGTTGTTCCTTGTGCTTCTCCTTCAATAAATACTACTTTGTTTTGGGAGTAAGAAGTTGAATAACACAAAATTGATAGCGATAAAAATAAAAGATTTAAATAGGGCATTTATAGTAAGATAAGTTTGGTAAAGATTGTTAGTTGATTCCTCAACGTTTTGTATTAAACCATTAAAAAATCCCTTAAAATTAGTGATTTTATATTTTAATATTTATCATTCTATTTTAATTTAGCTTAAGCCATGCTGTAAATAAAATAACTAAAAAGGATGTTTTTTAGACTGTAGATTATTTTAATATTACCAAGGTTAAATAATTCCTTAATATAACCTTAACATTATTTTAATTTTAGCATTACGATAAGGCAGTTTCTTTGCATAGAATTTTAATATTCCTTTCTTATGCACTATAAATCTTTATTTACCCTACTATTTACTTGTATTTTAATTTCTTATACATTTTCCCAAAATGCTTCCTTAAGCGGAAAAATAACAGATTCTAAAACGAATGAAGCTTTATTTGGTGCTAAAGTAATTCTTCAAGGACTCGGAAAAGGTGCTGTAGCAGATGGCGACGGGAATTATTCTTTGAAAGGTTTGAGCGCAGGAACTTACATATTGGAGGCTAGAAATGAAACATACAACAACCTAATTTTAACGGAAATAAAACTAAAAGAAAACGAGAATTTAGTTTTAAATATTCCCTTAGATAAAGTAGTTCTAGAATTGGGCCCTGTTACTGTTAAAGCAAAAGTTAGCAGAGAATCAACAACTGAAATATTACGACTACAAAGAAATAGCGCAACGGTTGTAGATGGAATTTCATCGGAGACATTTAAAAAGACTCCCGATTCAAAAGCTTCAGATGTTTTAAAAAGAATTAGTGGAGCAAGTGTCCAGGATAATAAATTTGTTGTTGTAAGGGGCTTAAGTGATCGTTACAATTTTGCCTTAATTAATGGTGCCCCTTTGCCAAGTTCAGAAAGTGATCGAAAGGCCTTCTCTTTTGATGTTTTCCCTTCGAACATGTTAGATAATTTAGTAATTATTAAGACAGCAACACCTGATTTACCAGGAGAATTTGCTGGCGGTGTAATTGATATTAATACAACTGAACCCAAGGAAAATGATTTTCAAAGTATCCAAATAGGAGGTTCTTACAATCTAATTACAACTTTTAAAGATTTTAAAACATACGATGGAAGCAAAACAGACTTTTTGGGCTTTAGTTCTTCTTCAAGAACTCTTCCATCTGGTTTACCATCAACAGAAGAATTCAATAATCTTTCCGCTCTTCAAAAAGCAGAGTATGCACAATCAATTCCAAGTAGTTGGGGAACATATAATCGTGTGGCTGTTCCAAATCTAAATTTGCAATACAGCATCGGCAAAACAATTAAGTTAGCTGAGGAGCGAAATTTCGGTTATGTATTTGCTTACAATTACCAAAGCAACATGAGTTTTAATAAAGTTACAAGAAGAGAATTTGAAGAATCAGTAGCAGGAGTTATCACTAAAAATGAATTAAAAGATTCAGCGTATACTCAGTCTGTATTAAACAGTGCGATGTTTAATATGAAATATAAACTAAACAAAAATAATTCCCTTCAATTAAAAACACTTTATTCGCTTTCCTCAGATGACAAAGTAAATATTCGGAATGGAAAGCGAGACATGGATGTTGAATCAGTTTTCTCTGAGAAATCTACAAATATTTGGTATACGCAAAATAAGCTTCTGAGTTCTCAATTACTTGGCAACCATGAATTTAAAAATAAAATAAAATTTAAATGGATTGCTGGCATTAGTGATGTGAAACGTGAAATTCCTTTTCTAAGAAGAACAGTTTACCAGCAATCAGATACAGCACTTCCATTTGCTGCAGTGATACAAAATAATGATATTTCAACTCTTGGTGCTGGAAATATGTTTTGGTCGCTGCTAAATGAAAAAATAGTAAGTGCGAAATATGATCTTTCTATTCCTCTTGAGTTCTTGAATACAAAGACGGAACTAAAAATTGGGGGGATGCATCAATACCGAACGCGTTCTTTCGAATCGAGAAATTTAGGTTTTTCCAAATACGATCCAGCAGGGAACTCAAGTTTTAATAGTCAATTATTATTATTGCCTGAAGACCAAATCTTTTCAAATTCAAATTTAGGTTTAATGGCTGATGGTCAAGGTGGATTTAAATTAGAAGAAGGAACAAATGTAGATGACAGTTACCAAGCATTTTCTTTATTAAATGCTGCTTATGCTATGTTTGACACAAAAATTACTGATAAGTTTAGAGTTGTCGGTGGCGCGCGTTTAGAGTCGTATCATCAGAATTTTAAATACATAGAATTTGGGTCTAATCTTCAGCAAAATATTGATACAACTGTTGTGGATATTTTACCTTCCGTTAATTTAATTTATTCTCTTACGAATAAAATAAATTTTCGTTTGAGTGCGTCAAAAACAGTTTCTCGACCTGAATTTAGAGAGTTAGCACCATTTTCCTTTTACAATTTCTTGAATGATAATTTAACATCAGGAGACCCCACATTAAAGCGAGCATCAATTAATAATTATGATGCTAGATTTGAATTTTTTCCTGGTGCTGGACAAATTTTTAGTGTCTCTGCATTCTACAAGCAATTTACCAATCCAATTGAATTGATTTTACGAACTGGAACATCTGGAACACCAGAACTTTATTATGACAATGTTGGAAATACTAAAAATTATGGGGCTGAATTTGAATACAGAATGAATCTTGGATTTTTAAATTCTAAGGATTCAACTTCGTTCTTAAAGGATATCACATTTTATGCAAATGCTTCAATTATTCGTTCTAGTGTAGATTTAAGTATGTATGCAGGTCAAGCAGAATATACTAATTCCGCAAGACCATTGCAAGGCCAATCTCCTTATATTATTAATGCGGGTATTTATTATTCAGCTCCTAAGGATGTTAATTTTAGTTTGTCTTATAATTTAGTTGGTCAACGAATTGCTATTGCTGGTAGTATTCAAGAACCAAGTGTTTGGGAGAATGGTAGAAATGTAATCGACTTTCAGATTTCCAAAATGTTTAAGAAAAAATTAGAATTAAAATTAAATATTAAGGATTTACTTGCACAAGATTTAATCTATTTCCAAGATATAAATAAAAACAAGAAGTATGATAAAGGCACAGACAGTGCTTGGCAAGAAATAACGTTTGGGCAAACAGTTTCTATGTCATTAAAATACAACTTCTAATAATTCCCGCTTTTTTCTAATGTTAACAAAATACCGATAGTTCTTAACCTAAACTTAAAGAACATTTAAATATCGTGTAACATGGCAACTTCTTTTTCTGTGGAATTTTGTTCCAACTAAAAAAAAATATTATGAAAAAGAAAAACATTTACTTAGCAAGCTTTGTATTAAGCTTGGGGATTAACCTACACGCTCAAGATGCATTTTGGACACCAACAACCTACAAAGGTGCATTTCCTGTAACGGATAACACTGCAGCATCAGATTGGACCTCTGGATGGTCAAATTTTGATGCGGAAAATACAGTTTATCCAGCGACAACAACTACAGTTTCAACAGACATTACAACAAGTACAACTTGGAGTGGTGTTATTTTATTACAGAATAAAATATATGTAAAAAACAATGCAACTTTAACAATTGCTCCAGGTACAATTATTCGTGGTGACAAACCAACACAAGGTTCATTAATCGTTACTCGCGGAGCGAAATTAAATGCAATTGGAACCTTAGCAAGTCCAATTATTTTTACTTCTAACGAAGGTACAGGCAACAGGAATGAAGGAGATTGGGGAGGTATCGTTCTTTTAGGTTTAGCAAGAAACAATCAACCAGGTGGTGTAGCAAATATTGAAGGAATCGTTCAAACAACTGATACGCAGTACGGTGGAAGTTTCGATAACGATAATTCTGGCACATTAAAATATGTTCGAATTGAATTTGCTGGTATTGCATTAGAACCGAACAAAGAGATTAATGGTTTAACTTGTGGATCTGTTGGCTCTGCAACAACGATAGACTATGTTCAAGTTTCTCATTCAGGTGATGATTCATTTGAATGGTTTGGAGGAACTGTTAATTGTAAGCATCTTATTGCATACAGAGGTTTAGATGATGATTTTGATACTGACTTTGGCTTTAGAGGAAAAATACAGTTTGCCTTAGCAATTCGTGATAAAGATGTTTCTGATGCAATTGGCGATTCCAATAGTTTTGAATCAGATAATGATGCAGCAGGTTCTGCTGGCCAACCAAAAACTGCCGCTATTTTTTCTAACGTTACATTAGTTGGACCTAAAGGAAATGGTTCAATAGTTCTTCCAGTGGGTGAGAAGTTCGAAAAAGCGTTTCGTTTGAGAAGAAATACGGCTGTTTCATGTTTTAATTCCCTTGTTGTAGGATGGGAAAAAGGATTATCAATCGAAGGAACGCCAGTTGTAAATAATGTAAATGGAGATACTTTGCTTTTTTCTAACAATGTTCTTACTGGTTTCACAAATAATACAAATACTATTTATAATGCCGGTACTAGCGGTGGAGCTGCATCAACAAGTTCTTTCTATACTTCTTTTTGGGGTGCTGATGGAAATGACTCAACACAATCTATAGCGCAAGTATCTTGGGTAAATTTATTTACGCCACTTGGAACAACTCCAGATGCTCGTTTGTCTAGTGGTTCTTCCGCAGCTTCAGGTACAGCATTTACTCATCCGAAATTCTTTAGTGTTGCAGCACCAGTTGTTTCTTCAACTTCATACACTTATTGTCAGGGTGAAATAGCTTCAGTTTTATCAGCAACTTCTTC
>CANKLK010000153.1 GCA_947482805.1 Flavobacteriaceae bacterium | reverse complement strand
CCGGTAACACTTTTACGTATTGGGAAAATCTATGAAAAAATGGGCGACTTTGCCAATGCTTTAGCAAATTATGATGCAATTATCACCAACCATAAAGACTGTATTTATATTGATGAGGCACTTTATTTTTCTGCAGAAATTTATAATACTCAACTAAAAGATCCCGAAAAGGCAAAACTGCTCTATGAAGAAATGCTCACCAAACATGAAGACAGTATTTATTATGTTGATTCGAGGAACAAGTACCGAAAACTCCGTGGAGATACTAATTTATAGTGTTCAGTCTCAGTCACAGCTAGCAGTTTTTTATAAACTTCATAAACTCATAACCCTCATAAACTTTACAAAATGATTTTATATAACGTAACTATAAACATCCACGAAAGCGTTCACGACAAATGGATGCGTTGGATGCAAGAAAAACACATTGGCGAAGTGTTAGCAACTGGGAAGTTTTCAGCTGCCCGAATGGTCAAAGTTTTGGTAGAAGAAGAAATGGGCGGAACAACCTATTCTATTCAATACACAACTGATAGCAAAGAAACATTACAACGCTACTACGATGAAGATGCTCCAAGATTACGCGAAGAAGGATTGCGATTGTTTGGAGACAAAATGCTGGCCTTTAGAACGGAGTTGGAGTTGATATCGGAACATTAGTCTTTTGTCATTCCCGCGCAGGCGGGAATCCATAAAACAAGATTTACAATGCAACAGTTTCGTCAATACTTCATATATATTTTGGCCAGCAAGAAAAACGGAACACTTTATATTGGTGTAACAAACTGTATTGAAAGAAGAGTTGAAGAACATAAAAACAAAATAGATTCAAAATGCTTTACAGCAAAATATGACGTAAACATATTGGTTTATTTTGAAACGTTCCAATATATTAACGATGCCATTAAAAGAGAAAAACAACTTAAAAAGTGGAATCGTCAATGGAAAATAAATTTGATTGAAGAAGAGAATAAAGATTGGAAGGACCTGTCTGAAAATTGGAATAATTAATATGGATTCCCGCCTGCGCGGGAACGACAAGCGGAAATGAATGACGTAAGAGCCAAAAAACATCTCGGGCAACACTTCTTAACTGACGAATCTATTGCCAAAAATATAGCCGATACCTTGAATTTTGAAGGCTATGATATTACGTTGGAAATTGGTCCGGGAATGGGTGTTTTGACCAAATATCTTTTGGAAAAACCAACCGAAACGTATGTCATTGAAATTGATACTGAATCGGTGGAATATTTGAATGCACATTATCCAAAACTGCACGGCAAAATCATTTCTAAAGATTTTTTAAAATACAACATCAACGAAGTTTTTGAAGGCAAACCTTTTGCAATTATTGGCAATTTCCCCTATAATATTTCATCGCAAATTGTATTTAAATGTTTGGAATTGCGCCATCAAGTACCTGAGTTTTCGGGTATGTTTCAAAAAGAAGTAGCGGAACGCATTTGTGAAAAAAAAGGCACTAAAGCCTACGGAATTCTATCTGTTTTGGTGCAGGCGTTTTATGATGCCGAATATTTATTTACGGTTTCACCCGATGTTTTTAATCCACCACCAAAAGTAAATTCGGGTGTTTTACGCTTACGCAGAAAAGAAAATTTTACGCTGCCTTGTAATGAAAAATTATTCTTTTCGGTAGTAAAAACCGGTTTTCAACAACGTCGCAAAACCTTGAGGAATAGCTTAAAATCATTCAATCTTTCGGATAATTTAAAAGAAGATACTATCTTTGACCTTCGTCCGGAACAATTAAGCGTTGAACAGTTCATAGAACTTACTCAAAAAATAGAAGCCAATGCAGTTTAAAATCAGCAAAGAACTTTTAGCACAAATTGAACAACTCATTCACTCCAAAAATGATTCGGAGTTGGAAGTGTTGCTTAATGATATGCACCATGCTGATATTGCTGAGATTTTCGAGGAATTAGAAATTGACGAAGCGACTTATATTTTCAAAATACTAGACAGCGAAATCACAGCTGAAATTTTACCAGAACTAGAAGAAGATGTACGAGAAAAAATTCTTCATGGTCTTTCTGCCAAAGAAATTGCAGAAGAGTTAGATGAATTAGACACGGATGATGCTGCCGACATTATCGCCGAACTTTCGCAAAGCAAAAAGGAACAGGTAATTTCGGAATTAGAAGATGTTGAACACGCTAAAGACATTGTCGATTTATTGCGTTACGACGAAGATACTGCCGGTGGTTTAATGGGCAAAGAGTTAGTTAAAGTCAACGAAAACTGGAACGTACTAACCTGCGTTAAAGAAATGCGAATCCAAGCAGAACATGTTACTCGCGTGCATTCTATTTATGTGGTTGATGATGAAAATAGACTAAAAGGCAGATTGTCGCTAAAAGATTTGTTGACGACCTCTACCAAAACGCCAATCAGCGAAGTGTATATCAAAAAAGTAGATTCTGTAAAAGTGGACACGCTAAACACTGAGGTAGCTAGAATCATGCAAAAATATGATTTAGAGGCAATTCCAGTTATTGATGAAATGGGAAGACTAGTAGGAAGAGTTACCATTGATGATATCGTTGACGTAATCAAGGACGAAGCCGACAAAGATTACCAATTAGCTGCTGGTATCTCTCAAGACGTTGAGGCAGACGACAGCATTTTGGAACTCACCAAAGCGCGATTGCCTTGGTTGGTTTTAGCACTCTTAGGTGGATTTATTAGTGTGAAAATGTTAGGTTTATTCGAAGGCGCTATGTTAGAACATGGCGAATTATTTTTCTTTACACCTTTAATTGCCGCAATGGCCGGAAACGTTGGTGTTCAATCATCTGCAATAATAGTACAAGGCTTAGCCAATCACTCTATAAGCGGTTCTATTTTTAACCGATTATTAAAAGAAATTTCATTAAGCCTTTTAAACGGAGCCATACTAGCCGCAATCCTTTTTTTAGGAAGTCATTTTCTTCTTGGAGTTGAACCTAAAATAGGAATGATTGTTACAATTGCATTGGTATCGGTAATTATTATTGCTTCGCTTATAGGCACTTTCATCCCGCTTTTATTAGACAAATTAGGTATTGATCCCGCTTTGGCTACAGGGCCATTTATTACTACCAGCAATGACATCTGTGGGATCCTAATTTACTTTTCTATTGCTAAATTGATTCTTGGCTTTTAATCAATTAGTAGCGGCTGTCTTTCCCGCGCAGGCGGGAATCCATCTTGTTTCATTGTCGTTTTCTTTTGACAGGAATGACAAAGAATAACAAAAAACCCTCTGATTTCTAAGAGTTTTATGTACCTGTCGGCAGGCAGGGGAGCTAACTTACATCGGGGCTATTAAGGACGTTTTGTTTTTCTTTACTCCGCAAAAGCAGCCATAGCTGGTAATGCTCTATTGTTAAAATCCCAAAGCGATTGGTTTTCCCACGGCGAACCATTAGTCGATTGATTGCCTCTAAAAGCTACCCATTCGGTTCCCCAATAGCAAAACCCAAATCCTTGTTGGGTTTCTTTTATCTTTTCTTTTAAAGCAAGTAAATAGGACTTTTGTCCAGAAGGCGTGGCTTCGTAAGTCGGAATAATTTGATCGGTTGTACCCAAAATATTATTGGTCCAGTCATTAAAACCTAAGGTAAAAGGATAAGAAGTCTCAGCGATAATTACTTTTTTATTATGGGTTTGACCTAACGCAATAATAGTAGATTTTACATCATCTAAATTTTTCCCATGCCAAATGGGGTAATACGACAATCCAATATAGTCATAATTTACCGTTGCCATTTTATTGTAAAACCAACTCGCATCAGTACCAATACCAGCATAGTGAAGCATGATTTTTGTTTTTGGCGATTGGGTTCGAATGGTGTTACTGGCAATTGACAATAATTCTAAAAATTCATTTTCGTGAGTTGCTAAATCGGCTTTAGGCCACATAAAACCATTATTGATTTCATTGCCTATTTGAATAATATCAGGTTTAATTTCGGTCACTAACATTGACGTATAATTGGTAAAAGCAATTTTCAAATCACTAAAGGATAAATTGGCCCATGCTGCTGGAATCGATTGCGTTCCCGGATCGGCCCAAGTGTCAGAATAGTGAACGCAAAGCCATACTTTCATTCCGGCATTTTTTACCCGTTGTGCTAATGCTTTTACTTCAGTAAAAGAAGAAAGATTTTCAGGAGAGTTATTCCAAATGCGAATACGAATGGTGTTACATCCTGCTTTTTTTAAAGTAAGTAATGCGTCTTCCGATTGATTAGTAGCATTGAAGTATTGCGTTCCCTCATTTTCTATTAAAGGCAAAAAAGACATATCAGCTCCTTTAATAAATACTTCTTGAGAAATGTCATTAGACGAATTTTCATTAGAACAAGAAAAAGAAAATAACAAAAGGGTAAAATAAAAAATAGCTCTTATTTTCATGTTTCAAAATTACCCAAAATTATCGTAGTTTTTAAAAATAAAAAACTCCTCTTTTCAGAGGAGTTTTCGTACCCGGAGCCGGAGTCGAACCGGCACGGTTTCCCACAGGTGTTTGAGACCAGCGCGTCTACCAATTCCGCCATCCGGGCAGTACCTTTTTAGATGGTTTACAGTTTAATTTTTATAAAAAATTAATTAAAGTTATCGCCATCCGGGCTTAACCTTCGAGACTTTTACTTTAATTAAATAAAAGTATCTTCAGGTTTGGAGACAAAACCAACAACAGTTGGTTTATCGCGAAAAATAAACAACAAAATGCTGCTTATCTTTAAACACGGTGCAAATGTAAAAAATAAAATATCATATTCTAAAAAAATACTCTAAAATATCCTTTCAGAGTTGGATTAAATTTCTAAATTTGCACCTCGGTAAAACGAGCATCAACTAACTAACTACACCCGAGGCACTTCCAAACAAGAGTGCCACTGGTCAAAACAACTAATTACAATGTCGCATTTAGAACCAGAAGCAAAGATATTTGCGTGTTCGCAAAGCGTCTATCT
>CANKLK010000152.1 GCA_947482805.1 Flavobacteriaceae bacterium | reverse complement strand
CATAAGAAACAGCTATATCAGATAAAATAGGTAAACATCCTGCAGACATCGCCTCTAAAACACTTACGGATGTGCCATCGCTTGATGGGATTGAAATGTAAATACTTGATTTGGCATACCAAGCGCTGTTTTCAGGTTTCTTTTGCCAACCGACAAAGCTTATTTTTTCTGTTATTTCGCTATTGTTTGCTAGTGATTTTAATAGTTCTGTTTGAGAACCTGTGCCAGCAATTACTAATTTCCAATCTGGATTTTGAGCTGAAAATTCCTTGAAATATTCGATCACTTTTTCGATTCTGTAAAGCGGTTCGTGCAAACGATTGGAATAAACGATTTTTTCTTTCTCAAGCGCTTGAATTGTGTCAATTCCGTATTGTAAAAGCTTATAATTTCCTTGTGGATGTAATGCTTTCATGGCTTCAATCATGTCTTGTGAATCAGCCGTGATAATTGCAGAATTCTTCAATATTTGTGTCACTAAATACTTGAAAAATTTATTTTGCTTAGGAATCAAAAGCACATCACTTCCCCATGCTGTTGATATTAAGGGAATATTTAATTTATTTGCTGCTCTTGAGGCAAAATAGGCTAAGCGATTTAATTGATGTATGTGAAGAATTGATGGATTTAATTCTCTCAGATATTTTTTTAACTTAAAATAATTTTGAATTACAGTAAATGGGTTTAATGATCTGAAAGATATATTTTTCTCTGATTCAATAGTTGGGAAATCACAAATTTCCTCGGAAAGCAAAGAATTGCTTTGTCCTTTCAAAAATAAATTTTCAATAAAAGAAGAAACATGAATAGATTTAGATCCAACTATTAGTATTTTCATTTGGAAATAATTTTATGTATCATTTTTGATAAGCTTAACACTGAATTTCTTCGGTGGAGTTTTTTAATATCTTCTGCTTCTGCAATCCTTAAAGTTTGTTTTTTAAAATCAGTAATTATTTCGTCTAATTTTTCTTTTATTTCTGTTAAATCATCAAATTCAGCAACATAACCACACTTTAAATCATGTATTAATTTTGCAGCCACATCGTCTTTATCAACTAGTGCAAAAATTGGCTTTTTCGCTGAGATATAGTCAAATATTTTTCCGGAAAAAACACCTTTACGAATACTTCTGGGATGAAACAATAAATTTATATCCATTTTATTCATCTCTTCAATTGCTTTTAAGTAGGGTAATCCGAGATGTTTAAAAACTTTGTCTTTCAAGGAATAAGGTATTTCGTAATTATTGTGCGCACCATAAATATGTATTTCAAAGATAAATTCAGGATTGTCATTTTGAAAATTTTCGACTGTTAAAAAAAATATATCAGGTTTCCGTAAACCATAAAAACTTCCAAAATAACCAAACTTAAGAACATTATCTGTTTTCGTTTTTTCTTGTTTAAATACAATTGAATGATCAAAGCCATTTCTAATTTCCTCAAAAATGGAGATTTTTGGCATTGATTTTTGAAAGTCTAATAAAATTGGTTTGCTTACTGTTGTCAGCCCATTTGCGTACTCATTGATTTCTTTTTCTATAGAAAGCAATATATTTTTTATGCGTAGATCTAGATATGGATTTGCTGCCATTTCATCTCTCATATCTGCAATCCATGGTACTGCAGGAAATATTTTTTTAAAATTTATTGCTACAAGATGCGCTTCTTCTGGGGAGAATGAACTAATAATTAAATCAAAGGCCTTGTTTTCATGAACCGTTTGCAATTTTAATAAAGTAGCGATTTCCCAATCTTTTAATGGATTTTTAATTACCTTTTTCAAGAATATTCTAAAAAGAGTTTTACAATTATGAATGATTTTTGAATCTCTCTGATTGCTTTTTAATTGTTGATATAATTTATTTGTTCTTAAATAATGTACTCTTAGTTTCTCAGATTTGGTAATAGTTTCATTTATATTTCCCAAGCAGAATACCTCTACTTCAAAATCTTCAGAAAGGTAATTAGCAAAAGAATCCATACGCCCAACAGCAACACCAGTAATTGGTGGATACCAAGTTGTAATGAGTGCTATGCGTTTATTTACCGACAATTTCTTTGAGTTTTTGAATGTAATTCGCTAATATTTTTTCTTTTTTAAATTCGATTTGTAGTTTTTCAATAAGTGCTATATTAGGTTTAAAATTCCGGCTTTCAACTTTTTTAATAGCTTGAAGCATCGCTTTTTTTACTTCTTCAAAAGTTATAGCGCTATGACCAAATTCTGATTTAAAGCTAGTAATTACTTCAGCACCAAAACTTAACGCTTCTAATACTGCCAATGAAAAGCCATCGTGTTTAGTGAGACGCAAAAAAATTGGTGTTTGCATTAATTTTTCTTGAAATTCTTCTGGAGACACCCACCCATATAATTTTATGTTTTCAGTAATAGGTTTTTCTACTTTTTCTATGCCATACAATGAGAATTCTATTTCAGGAAAGACTATTGCTAATTGAATAATTTCATCCATGCCATAAAAAGCCTGCCGGTTCTGTGCGACATAACTCATAACAGAAATAGAAGAATACTCTTCAATGATTGTATTCATTTCAACGAATTTAAAATGAAGATTTTCGGTATTTATATTCGCGCTTTTCAACTCTTCCGTCATCCAAGGAGCATCCACAAAATTAGATGCGTAATCAATATATTTTCGTTCAATTGTATTTTTATGAAAGCGTTCTAATGCCAATAAAATATCTGTTCCCATCCATTGCAGAATCAGCTTTTTGCGACGCTTCAAAACTAAATTTAAACTACCACTGTTGTCAGTAACTCCATTCATTGAAATAACACAATCAGAAAAAGGCAGGTAAATAAAAAATAGTAATTGAGCCCACTTAGAATTATAAGTATCCAAGAAAATATAGCTTGACTTAGCATCGTACTTTTGAAGTTCATTAGCCAATCTTTTTGCAAATAAGGGTAATCCATTAATTAAGACTCTCATTGCTTGTTTTTATCAAAGTAAAATACCATGTCAGTGTCGCTAAGTAGAACAACGCGAATACTCCACCATATAAGAATAAGGTATTATGAAAAGATAATTTAAGTGAAATCCCTACAAACATTGCCATTATCGTAAGTGAATAACCAATTAAACTAAATAAAAATGCTTTCTTTTGTTTGCCTAGTAAAATTGGCAATCCAGAAATTGGAGAGAGAATAAAGTATAAAAAAAACATGGGTGCGAGACCTTGTGCATATAATCCTGCTTGTCGCCATTCTTCTCCTAGATACCATCTAAAAATAAGTGGGCCAAAAGCAAGTAAAATTATGGTGAATGGTATTGCAAATAGGATAGAGGTTCGCACGGTTTTTTTCACAATAGGAATAAAGGAGACACCTTGATTTATTGCTTTACTTGTTTCTACATAAAAGAGTTGGGAAACAGAACTTGAAATCAAAACAATTGGTGCTTTTACGTATTTTGTCATCATTGCAAACCATCCTAATTCTAATAATCCAAAATAAGTAGAAATTATCCAATAAAGTAAAAACTGAGTAATAAATATATCAGAAAAGGCATGCAATGAATTAATGAGTGGAAAATCTTTATAATCTCTTAAGATAGTTTTCATCGTAGATATTCCAAAATCTTTATATTTTACTTTTCTATTAACACCAATTAAGAGAATAATAATATTTATATATTGTGAGAGTAACCAAGCGATTACTAAGCCATATATTCCCCAAGCGATATATCCTAAAAATGCAGCTAGACAATTATTGATAATTGATTGTGAAATTTTTCCAATGCTAAGTTGTTGAAAGTGCTCATGACGTAAATTCCAATTGCTGCACAGACCTAATAACCCATAACTAATAACTGCGAACGGAACCATCCATAAAAAAATAGGTAATTGTTCATCATTGTACATCTCTCCAATTTGATATGCAAAAAGAGGAATTAAAATACTAATAAGTCCAAGGCATAAAGTAATTATAAATCCAGTGAACACGATTTCCTGGGCTTTTTTATGGTCTTTTGGAATCGCAATCGCCATTTCTAATCTTCCTGTCGAAATAACACCGAGAACACCAACAATAGCCATAAAATTCGCTAATACAGCAAATTCTTCAGGAGAAAAAAGCCGAGCAAGAATTGGAGCAAGAATGAAAGGGATTATTTGGCTAATTGTATTACCAGATAACATAGTAAAGAAATTTCGATTATAAACTTGATTACTTAATGTCATCCAAATATGAGTTTTCCTGAATTTAGGTATGGTTTAATAAGTAACAAAGGTAAACATTTCGAAAATCATTATTTCATAATAATTTATTCCTTATCTCTTATCGATTCATTCTACTGCTTATATTTGTAAATAAAATTTTTATTATGAAAAATATCGCTGTTATTGGTGCTGGTACAATGGGAAATGGAATTGCACATGTTTTTGCGCAATTTGGCTATCGCGTGAATTTAATTGATGTCTCTCAAGCTTCATTAGACAAAGCATTAGCTACTATTGGCAAAAATCTTGATCGCCAACTTGCAAAAGAAGCCATTACAGAGTCTGAAAAACAGAATACTTTATCAAATCTAACAACTTTTACCTCACTTATTGACGGTGTAAAAGGTGTGGATTTAGTTGTTGAAGCAGCGACAGAAAATATTGATTTGAAACTTCAAATATTTAAAGAACTAGATGCAGCGACAAGTGAAAATGTCATTTTAGCGACAAATACCTCTTCAATTTCGATTACAAAAATAGCTGCCGTAACAAATCGACCAGATAAGGTAATTGGAATGCATTTTATGAATCCAGTTCCCGTAATGAAATTAATTGAAATTATTCGCGGTTATTCTACTTCTGATGAGGTGACTAATTTAATTATGGAAATTTCTAAAAAATTAGATAAAGTTCCTGTTGAGGTAAATGATTATCCTGGATTTGTGGCCAATCGAATTTTAATGCCGATGATTAATGAGGCAATCTATACTTTGTATGAGGGTGTTGCAGGTGTTGAGGAAATTGATACTGTTATGAAATTAGGAATGGCACAT
>CANKLK010000151.1 GCA_947482805.1 Flavobacteriaceae bacterium | reverse complement strand
TGAAGGTTGGATGTTTACCTTAGATTTTCCAAGCTATTTGCCTTTTGTAACCTATGTTGAAAATCGCGAATTGCGAAAAGAAATGGCTATAGCAGCAGGCAGAAAAGCATTTCAGGGAAATGATAAAGACAATCAGGAAAATGTGAAAAATATTGTGTCCTTGCGCCACGATAGAGCTAAATTATTGGGATACAAATCACATTCGCATTTTGTTCTCGAAGAACGAATGGCTCAAACTCCTGAAAAAGTTAAATCGTTTTTGAATGATTTGTTAACCAAAGCGAAACCTGCCGCCCAAAAAGAATTTGCCGAATTAACCGCTTTCGCAAAAGAGCTAGATGGAATTGAACAACTAGAAAAATGGGATGGTGCTTACTATTCGGAAAAATTGAAACAAAAACTATACAGTTTAGATGACGAGATTTTGAAACCGTATTTCAAATTGGAAAATGTTTTGAATGGATCATTTGCCATTGCTGAAAAACTTTTTGGCATCACCTTTAAAGAAGTTTTTGATATAGGTAAATACCATGAAGAAGTTCAAACATTTGAAGTGCTAGACTTCGAAGGAAAACTGGTTGCTGTTTTCTACACTGACTTTTTCCCAAGAAAAGGAAAACGAAACGGCGCATGGATGACTTCGTTTAAACCGCAATACATTAAAGACGGCATCAATGAAAGACCTCATGTTTCTATTGTTTGCAACTTTACGCCGCCAACCGAAACTAAGCCATCCTTATTGACGTTTAGTGAAGTAACCACTTTATTCCATGAATTCGGACACGCTTTGCACGGGATATTGGCCAACACGACCTATCCGAGTTTATCGGGAACATCGGTATATTGGGATTTTGTTGAGTTGCCAAGTCAGGTTATGGAAAACTGGTGTTACGAACCAGAAGCTTTGTCTTTGTTTGCTAGACATTATGAAACGGGTGAAGTTATTCCACAAGATTATGTAAATAAAATTAAGGAAAGTGCTAGTTTTTTAGAAGGAATGGCTACTATGCGCCAATTGAGTTTTGGGCTACTGGATATGGCATTTCACAGCAATGATCCAAACAACATTACAGATGTTAAAGCGTTTGAAAAAGAAGCTTTTGACGGAACCTCTTTATATCCTGATGTCGCCGAAAATTGCATGAGCGTTTCATTTTCGCATATTTTTCAAGGCGGTTATTCTTCAGGATATTACAGCTACAAATGGGCTGAAGTTTTGGATGCCGATGCGTTTGCGTATTTTCAGGAAAAAGGAATTTTCAATAAAGAAGTCGCTACCAAATTTAAAGAAAATGTATTGTCGAAAGGTGGAACCGAATTGCCTATGGAATTATACAAACGTTTCCGCGGACAAGAACCAAAACCGGAAGCGTTGTTGAAAAGAGCAGGATTAATTTAAATTACAATTTACGAAATACAAAGTACGAAGTAGAATAATTAAAATTGAACCGAAGTTGCCACTTCGGTTTTTTATTGGAAAACCATCAACAAAATCAACCACAAAATTGGAATGCTTTCTACCCAAAAGGAAGTGTAATATTGATTTCTTTTTAAAGAAGTAAACTTAATAAACATAGCCGTGATAATGGATATAAGTAAAACTACATAATTTGGATTAGGCTTTAAAAATTCTAAAACCATAAACGGAATTAACAATAAAATACCAAAGATTTTAGAAGAATTGATGCCAAGCAATTGTGGTAAAGTATTCATTGTTTCCAAATCAGTTTTACTATCCATAATTTCAAATGGAATTAGTAAACTGGTAAGAATAAAAAAACGTTGCAACAAGCTCACATAAAAATCAATTGGTAACAAATTGACATTTTGTAAAGGAATATAAACTGTAACATAAGTAACCACAATACTTACTAAAAATAATTTCAACCAACCGTATTTTCGTAATAAAGGATAAACTAAAACAGCTATACCCGAAATTAGTAAATGAATTTGAATACTTCTCTTTAACCACAAAAAGAAAAATAGAAAACCTGCTGTTGCCAATATACTTACTGTTAAAATACCGTAATATTTCTTGGTATGGAAATTACCTTTAAAGAAAAAATAAAAATATTTTAAAAAATTATACCCGATAATAGTGCCAAAAAAAACACAACTTGGATAGGCTATATATTTACTTAAATAATCGGAAAAAGCAGTTACATAAACGAAACTAAAAACTGCAACTCCAACATGAATTGAAGATTTAATATAGAAATCGAGAAGTTGCTTTAGAAAATGCATTTTCAAAAGTAATCAAACTGTTAATAAGAAGCCTTTTTGGTTGAAAAATTCTCATAACATTAGGCTTTGTTTAGCACAAAATTAGAATAGTATTAATTACTTTTGTTGCCATTAAAGAACCGCAGGCCCTTACACTTAAGAACTTACCATTTAATGAGAACAGACGCATTTGCATTACGCCACATAGGTCCACGTGAGAGCGACCTAAACCACATGTTCAAGACTATCGGAGTTGAAACTTTTGACCAACTTATCTATGAAACGATTCCAGAAAACATCCGTTTAAAAAACGATCTGCAATTAGAACCTGCCATGACGGAATATGAGTATTCACAACACATACATGAACTTGGTAAAAAAAATAAAATATTCAAATCGTATATTGGTTTGGGTTATCATCCAACGATAGTACCAGCAGTTATTCAAAGAAATATTTTTGAAAATCCTGGTTGGTATACGGCTTACACACCATATCAGGCCGAAATTGCACAAGGAAGATTGGAAGCCATTTTGAACTTCCAAACGACTGTTATCGAGTTAACCGGAATGGAAATAGCCAATGCATCTCTATTAGATGAAAGTACAGCAGCAGCAGAAGCTATGGCGTTATTGTTTGACGTTCGTACTCGTGACCAAAAGAAAAATAACACAAATAAATTCTTCGTATCAGAAGAAATATTACCACAAACTTTATCGGTTTTACAAACCCGTTCTAATCCAATTGGTGTAGAATTGGTAATAGGAAATCACGAAACTTTTGATTTCTCAACAGAGTTTTTCGGTGCTATTTTACAATATCCAGGAAAATTTGGACAGGTAAATGACTATAGTGCATTTATCGCTAAAGCAAAAGAACAAGAAATTAAAGTGGCCGTAGCTGCTGATATTTTATCCTTAATAAAACTAACTTCTCCAGGAGAAATGGGTGCTGCTGTAGCGATAGGAACTACACAACGTTTTGGTATTCCAATGGGTTACGGTGGTCCGCACGCAGCTTACTTCGCTACTAAAGAAGAATACAAACGTTCTATGCCGGGAAGAATCATCGGAGTATCAATAGATGCTAACGGCAACCGTGCTTTACGAATGGCTTTGGGAACTCGTGAACAACATATCAAACGTGAAAAAGCAACTTCGAATATTTGTACAGCTCAGGTTTTACTTGCTGTTATGGCAGGAATGTATGCCGTTTATCACGGTCCAAAAGGATTGCAATATATTGCTAATAAAGTACATTCATCGGCTGTTACTTTAGCAGATGCTTTGAACAAATTAGGTGTTTACCAAACCAATACAGCTTTCTTTGATACTATTTCTGTAAAAGCTGATGCAAAAAAAGTAAAAGCAGTTGCAGAGAAAAACGATGTGAATTTCTATTATATAGATGCCGAGACGATTTCAATTTCGCTAAATGAGACCACTTCGATTTCAGATATCAATGAAATCATTGCGATTTTTGCTGAAGCATTAGTAAAAGACAAATTCACTATTTCCAACTTATCTACTTCTGATAATTTCGTTTCTAACTTGGAAAGGAAATCTGCTTTCTTAATGCATGATGTATTCAACAACCATCATTCTGAATCTCAGTTGATGCGTTATATCAAAAAATTGGAGCGTAAAGATTTATCCTTAAATCACTCTATGATTGCGTTAGGCTCATGTACCATGAAATTGAATGCGGCTGCAGAAATGCTACCCTTATCTATGGCAAATTGGAACAGTATTCATCCTTTTGCTCCAATCGAGCAAGCAGAAGGTTATATTACGATGCTTAAAAAATTAGAGCAACAGCTGAATGTAGTAACCGGTTTTGCTGGTACTACTTTGCAACCAAACTCAGGTGCACAAGGCGAATATGCCGGACTTATGGCTATTCGTGCTTATCATTTATCACGCGGAGACAACCACAGAAATGTATGTCTAATTCCATCATCGGCTCACGGAACCAATCCAGCATCGGCAGCGATGGCAGGAATGCATATTATCGTGACCAAAACTATGGAAAACGGAAATATTGATGTGGAAGATTTGAGAGCAAGAGCTATTGAAAACAAAGACAATTTATCAGCATTAATGGTAACCTATCCATCAACTCATGGTGTTTTTGAAAGTGCGATTTGCGAAATTACAAAAATCATTCACGACAACGGAGGTTTGGTTTATATGGATGGCGCGAACATGAATGCACAGGTTGGACTAACTAATCCGGCAACTATTGGAGCTGATGTTTGTCACTTGAACTTACACAAAACTTTTGCTATTCCACATGGTGGCGGTGGTCCTGGTGTTGGGCCAATTTGTGTCAACGAAAAATTAGTTCCATTCTTACCAACAAATCCAATTATTCCTGTTGGCGGAGACCAAGCAATAACAGCTATTTCTGCTGCGCCATTTGGTTCGGCTCTGGTTTGTTTAATTTCTTACGGTTATATCAAAATGCTCGGAGCTGAAGGATTGAAAAGTTCAACTGAACATGCCATTTTAAATGCCAATTATATGAAAGCTCGTTTAGAAGAACATTATCCGGTTTTATATTCAGGTGAAATGGGGCGAGCTGCACACGAAATGATTTTGGATTGCCGATCATTTAAACAAAATGGTATTGAGGTAACTGATATAGCAAAACGTTTGATGGATTATGGTTTTCATGCGCCAACCGTTTCTTTCCCTGTAGCAGGAACCTTGATGATAGAACCAACCGAGTCAGAAGATTTAGCCGAGTTAGATCGTTTTTGCGACGCGATGATTTCCATCCGTAAAGAAATTGAAAGAGCAAATGCTGATGAC
>CANKLK010000150.1 GCA_947482805.1 Flavobacteriaceae bacterium | reverse complement strand
CATAAAAAATAATTTTGAATAAGGTAATAAATATATTACTTTTGAAAGGTGAAATCAAATGAATTAATCAGATTGCTGCAAAAAGATGGATGGTTTGTAATCAGGCAAAGCGGCAGTCACATGATTATGCAACACCCTACTAAAAAAGGACAAATCGTTTGTCCAAATCATGGCAGCCAGGAGGTAGGTAAAGGATTAGAGAAAAAAATTAAGAAAGACGCAGGAATCTAAAAAAATAATCAGTATGAAAATAGAAATGATTGTAGAAAGAACAAAAACCGGATATTCTGCTTACTCAGAAAAGTATCCTGTTTTTACGGTTGGCAAATCTTTGCAAGAGCTTAAAACCAATATGCTGGAAGCAATAAATCTTCACTTTGAAGCAAAAGGAAAAATATTCACTGAAGCTGATTTGAAAATTACTTTGGATTTACCACAATTTTTTGAATTCTATAAAGTCATCAATGCGAAAACACTTTCTGAAAGAATTGGAATGAACCAAAGTTTATTGGCTCAATATATAAAAGGAATAAAAAAGCCTTCATCAAATCAAACTTTAAAAATTCTTCACGGTGTGCAACAAATCGGAAATGAATTGGCTGCTATTCGTTTTTTGTTATAGGAAAAATTTTGGAAACTAAAATTGCATTTAAATCCGCTAAATAATTCGAACTCCCGGTAATCATTTCGACAAACAAAATCCATCAGCGAAGCTGATGGATTTTGTGTTTAAGGAGTTTAAGACGCTGACGCTGGTTTAAGTGGTTTAGAAATACCATACCAAAACAGCATTGATTTTCTCTTCATTTGGCCATCCACTTTAAATGTCGCTGAAAGTTTGTTTATCATTCTTCGTAGTAATAAGAATAGTCAATACCTTTCATAAATATTTCCCTGTCATTTATTTTTTTGGTGAGTGCTGCTGCTATCAGTTGCTTTAAAACACTGCTATCGACTGTACTAATGATCATAGCGTTCATATAATTCTCCTTTTTTATTTTGCTCCAGTCCACACATTTTTTTAGTTGTTTTTTTAGTATCATATCCAGCCATATTCTTGTACTTCGGCCATTACCTTCCATAAAAGGATGTGCCTTATTCATTTCGGCATACTTAAAGATTATTTCTTCCAGTGTGATTTGCGGCATGGTATCTATTTGTTTCAAAGTACTCTTTAAGTACTGAGCATACATAAACCGATAACCGCCTTTTGAAATATTTTTTTCTCTAATTTGGCCAGCAAAATCATACAAGCCGCCAAACAAATATGCGTGTATTTGTTGTAAACCCTTTGTAGTACCCACTTCAAATTCGTTTATCAAACTGCTTTCAAATAATGAATATGCTTTCTTCTTACTTTGTCCGTCGATGCTGTTATCGCTGTAAAGAAACCAGTCTAAAAACTTAGTTGCTTTCTTATTGGGAAAACTTTTGGACAGCTCCATAATACCCTCACTATCCAACGTATCGGTTTTGTACTTTTTGCCATCCGCAGCTGTTAGTTTCAGTTGGGTAGTGCCACTAACCAACTGATTTTTTTCCTTCTTTAGTTTGGCTTTAAGGTATTTCCAATAGTTACGAACTTTTGTGTAATCTGTTTCTTCATTCAACACACCTACAATATCCAGCACGCTAAACCACCACTTGGAATTTTCATCGTCCCAAATGGCGCGAACTTCATGATCATTTAAAAAGCGGATGGATATTTTCAATTGTTCCTTTTTCATTCACGGTATGCATTTTCAATATTGCCTTGTCTTATCATTTCAATACCACCAAAATATGTCGGTTGTATATTTTCTTACGGCATAAATAATCAAATTGTCAATACAAGTTAATTAAAAATGGGAATAAAGATTTTGAATTTTATTTAGCGCATAAAATGACATTAATATCCTCCAAAAAGTTCGAACTCCCGGTAATCATCCCGACATACTAAAGCCATCAATTTTCATTGATGGCTTTTAATTTTTTTTTGTTAAAATACAGATATGATAAACGTTCGGAGAAATTTTATTCGAAAATTAAATATGACTACTCGGAATAAAAAACCGCCGCAGAAAGTTACATCTGAGACGTTCTAATTCTTTTTATTCTTTGTGATTTATTCGTAATTTTTATAAAAATAAAGAATAAACCACATTACAATAAATTAAACTTCTTATAACTACATCTTGTTAAAGATTTGAATCACTTCTTCGTGTTTTTCCTAATGTTGGCAAAGGTGATATTGGAATTGGAGGCGCATTTGGCAATGGCATTGTTTATATAAAAAATACGCCTGTTGGCAGGGCGCATTTATCGCAAGTAAGTGTTGGTTTTCAACTGGGCGCTCAGGGTTATAGGGAAGTCATATTTTTTGAAAACAAGTCAAACATGAATGATTTTAAAGAAAATAATTTAAAATTATCCGCACAGGTTTCTGCCGTTTTAGTAGCGATAGGTGTTGCTGCAAATATTAATTATTCAAATGGCATTTTGATTTTTACGCAGCCAAAAGGCGGATTAATGTATGAAGTATCTGTTGGTGGTCAAACTTTCAATTATGAGAAATTTTAAAAAACTTTTTATTTCTATTTTCAATTTTGACTTTTCAATTTTGACTTTTTCTTTTCACTTTTCACTTAAAATAAAAATAATTGGCAGCATTATTATAACATATATTTTTCACCATTTCTCCAATCCATTTTTCATCTGTAGGAATTAACCCTTTCTCCATTTCATCACCTAACAAATTACACAATACCCTTCTAAAATATTCATGTCTTGAGTAAGATAAAAAACTTCTGCTATCCGTAATCATGCCTACAAAACTACTTATGGTACCCATATTGGACAAGGCGTTCAATTGTTTTTCGATGCTGTCTTTTTGATCCAAAAACCACCAACCAGAGCCATATTAAATTTTACCTTTGGTTTTTCCATCATTAAAATTCCAACACAAGGCGGCAAACATTTCATTATCCGCGGATACATATCCACATCTCCTTCAAGGTGATTGTCTTCATAAAAATCGCCATGATTATTTCTCTTGGTCCTCCGCAAATGAATGAAATTTATTCTATCCCTAAATTGTTTAACCATTTTTGGCAAATCATTATCTGGCCTAACGCCAAATGAACCCGTGCAGAAACAAAGTCCATTGCTCAATGATGGAACCGCGTCTATTAATTGTTGAACATCGTTTGAGGTGCTAACCACTCTGGGCAATCCCAATAGTGGATAAGGCGGATCGTCAGGGTGAATCACCATCTTTACTTGGCATTCATCCGCAACAGGAATAATCTCATTTAAAAAATAAATTAAATGCGCCCTTAATTTATCTGAATTGATGCCTTCATATTTATCCAAACGCTTGTTGAAATTGTTCTATGGAAAAGCTCTCCTCGCTTCCCGGAAGGCCTTTGATCAAATTTTTGTTGGAGCAATTGCTTTTCAGCTTCACTCATGTTATTAAATCTTGTTGTAGCCCTTTCAATTTCTTCAACACTATAATCCTTTTCCGCATTTTTTCTTTTTAAAATAAATAAATCAAAAGCGATTACTTCAGCACGAACAAATAACAATGCCAATGAACGATCTGACATTTCATAAGCGAGATTGGTTCGAGTCCAATCCATTACGGGCATAAAATTATACGTGATTATATTGATGCCACATGCGCTAAGATTTCTGATGGATGCTTTATAATTTTCAATGTATTCTTTAAACCCATCAGCTTGCATTTTGATGGCTTCATGAACAGGGACGCTTTCAACAACCGACCATATCATTCCGGCAGATTCAACTTCTGCTTTACGTTTCATGATTTCATCAATCGTCCATATTTCTCCATTTGGAATATGGTGAAGTGCTGTAACAACACCAGTACAAACGGCTTGGCGAATATCCCATAAACTAACCGGATCATTTGGACCATACCAACGCATGGTTTGCTGCATTTGAAACATGCTTATAATTCTTTTTTAAATTTTTTAATTTATACCCCACAAGAAGCATTAAATCCACCATCAACAGAAACCTTGGTGCCCGTTACAAATTTCGATGCATCACTGAGCAACCAAATCAACGCTCCATTCAATTCATTGGGGTTGCCGAAACGATTGAATGGCGTGTGTTTGATTACAGCACTGCCTCTATCTGTAAAGCCTCCATTTTCTGTTGTTAATAATGTTCTGTTTTGTTCGGTTAAAAAGAACCCTGGCACAATTGCATTCATTCTGATTTTATCTCCATAGCGGTTTGCCATTTCTACCGCAAACCATTTTGTAAATGAATCCACCGCAGCTTTTCCTAAGCTGTATCCCAACACTTTAGTTAAAGTTCTTTCGGCACTAATAGAAGAAATATTTACAATGCTTCCTCCGTTTTCAGCAATGGCCTTACCAAAAATCAATGTTGGAGAAACGGTTCCCCAAAGATTTATATCCATTGCCTTTTTCATGCCATCCAGATTTATAGAGAAAACATCCTGATCAGGTTGAACAATGGCTTCGGGAACATTTCCTCCGGCAGCATTTACCAACCCATCAATTTTACCAAATATAGAAATCACTTTTTCTTTTGCAGCAATGAGATGTTGTTCGTTCATCACATCTGCAATTAAAGCAATGGCTTGTCCCCCATTATTGATAATGTCTGCAACTCTTTCATTGGCTACCTTTTCGTTTCTGCCCAATACGCCAACAATACCCCCTGCATGAGCGATTGCTTTTATAAACGATAACCCCAACACGCCTGTAGCTCCTGTAACAATGATTACTTTTCCATTTAAAGAAAAATTATCCTTTTCGTTTGTGTTCATGATAAAAATTTATTTATAAAAATTTTTGTTTGGCTAAAAAATCAATTTGCACATCTCAGTGTTTCCGCTAGGTGTTTGTAACTGAGGCATAATTTTTCCAACTTCAAAATTACTTTTAAAAATATACTTATGGTAATATATAACTATTGAAATATTGCCTGAATCGGTATTAAACCAAAGGCTGGGAATAATTTTATTTTGGAACATGTTGGGTCAAAAAATTAAAATGCCTGCTCATCAGTATCATCT
>CANKLK010000149.1 GCA_947482805.1 Flavobacteriaceae bacterium | reverse complement strand
CTAAAAATTATTTTTTAGCCACTATTATAAAATCAACTAAATCTTTTTCTTGCGAATGTCAATTTTATTTTCATTTCCATTTATTAAACGAGCAAAATTATTTCTGTGCGCAATGATAACTAGTGCAGAAAGAACAATCGTAAAAATTATCATAATACGTGCATCCTCATTTAATGCAAAATAACTTATGAACGGAAAAGCTAGTGCAGCAGTAATTGCTCCCAATGAAACAAAGCGGAAAGAAAAAAAAACAATTAAAAATATACACAAGCAAATTCCTGCTGCAAGAGGATTAACTCCAAAAAGCACTCCCAAGGCAGTTGCTACACCTTTTCCGCCTCTAAAATTTGCGAAAATTGGAAAAACGTGACCAATAACCGCAGTAAAAGAAGCACAAAGTTGAAGAATTAAAACTTCATCCTTGTATCCTAAATAAAAAGATGAAAATAAATAGGGTAAAGTAGAAGCAATAATTCCTTTAGAAATATCGCAGATCAAAACAATCCACCCTAATCTCTTCCCAAGTACTCGAAAGGTATTAGTTGCACCTGCATTTCCACTACCAAAATCACGAATATCAATTTTATGGAAATACATTCCTAGCCAAACTGCGGAGGGAATTGAACCAATTAAATATGCAATGAAGATTATTATGGCAATTAACATAGAATCTATTTATATAAAAATAAAGATCTAAAAACAGTCATAGAATCATCTCTTATTTTATCATTCATAAGATCAAATTTAAAGTTTTTCTCATTACGTTTAGTCGGTTTTATGTCAGAAATTATTTTTTTAAATGTTTCATCAGAACTATGAATCAAAAATTCCCCATTTCTTTTATCTTCCATATTGTAATTAAAAAAATAATTAAACTGATCATCTAAAACAATTTTCCAGGATAAACCTTGATTATGAGAACGAGAAAACGTTTGATTATAAAACATTTGAAAGGGAACAACCTTAAAGACAGAAATACCATTCATCCCAACAATTCCAACAGAATTATTCGTAGAAATAATACCTTTGTATGCATTTTTATTTAAAGATGAAATACCTCCATAAGATTCTAAAACAATACCAGATAAAACTAGAGAATTTTCCAATAAATTTGGCATCTTGCGAATATCATCTTCTTGATAATCATTAAAAAATTTATCATAATATTTTGGACTCCATTTTGCAAAGGCATTTCTCATATTCCAACTATAGGTATTAAAATCTAAATTTAATAATTGGTCATTTAGCTTAATTTTATTAGCCAAGTTATCCATTAAACTATTTGGAAGCGGTATTGTAATCTTAGCATTTAGAAAAAATTTAGTTTTTTTCAGTTCTTGATTGAATTCAATTTTACCATAAGATTCTATTTTAAGATCTCCTAAATTAATACCTAAATCAATATCTCCGTATGCATTAACTTGACAAGTTTTTATATTTAGAGAAAATAAATTAGATAATGAATCCGATTTTGCCAAACGTGATTTTGTTGCAATTTGAAACTCATTAGCTAGTTGGTTATATTCTATATATCCACTTATTGAAAATAATTTTATATCGTCTGTACCAAGCTTTTTAGAGATAAATGCAGGATAAATACTTAAGCTATCAATATTTTCATTATCATGCCATAAAAACCCAATTGCCATTTTTTGCCCAATAGAATTTATTGGTTGTTCTGAAATGGGGAGTTGAATGTTTTTTGCTATGACTGTATCTTGAAATTGAAGCCATGATTTATCGTAATCACAATTATGCTTAAGTCTGGCTGAACCGTTTAAAATAATCCCTTCATTTGAAGATAAAATTGCTATTTTTCCAAAATAATCAAATTCTTTAGATAACTTAAATTGAGATTTTTCAGGAATTTCTCCATTTGCAACAGTAATTAAATTTTCGCCACTTATTTTAGACATAGAAACTAATGTTAAAATACTATCCCTGTCATAATATGGATAGGTAGCATAACCTTGATAGAAATTTCTAGATTTTATATAAATCGATGCATTTATAAATTTATGGAATTTTGTATTATAATTTGCAACAATAGTAGAATTATATAAGGAGTCAATCACTCCATAAGCTCGGATATTCAAAGTTGTTTTTTCAGGATAAAGAAGTGCGTCAGCAACTCTGACAAATTTCACCTTATCACACAATATAGTCTGTTGATTTAAGTAAAATTTTGCGCTAAGGGAATTAAATTGAAGTGAATCTTGCTTTTCATCCAATGAAAAAAAATTGTTAACAACAGATTCAGAATTGATATTTTCAAAAACATCATTAAGATTACTTAATTCAATATTTTCATCATTCATATACCATTTAAACTTATCCATCTGACAATAAAATTTATTTACTGGAAATTTAATCCTATTTGTAGTATTTGAATTAAATTCTCCAATCCTATTGATTAAAGAAATAGAGGCAGAAAAGCTTTTAGATTCAAGTGCATAAGGGAACTCATCATTATTTGTTAAACGATTAATCAGACTAAAGGATGTATTATTAGAAAGAATATCATTTTGCTTAAAACTAAAATCAAGCGAAGTCATTACAGCATCCTCAAATAAGATTGTGCCTATTCCAGTTACAGATTTCTCTTCGAGCTTAAGTAATCCTTGCATATTTACTTCTCCATGAAACATACTTAAAGGATATGATAGGTAAGAATTAACCTGTAGAATTTGTTTCTTAGGTTGATATGTTATTCGAGCTAATTCAGATTCTATATTAGGAAATAGATTTGACTCCTCATTTACAAATTGTGCGAGACCAATTGTAGAATCTGGTAAAAAAGTAAGTTTTTTAGAGATCGATGTTGAATTAAAAAACTTAATAGTTCCAGAACCTTGTAATCCATTACTAGAAAGAGCAATCTTATTTGTATATTTTGTTTTTGTGCCATAGAAATCATAACCTTCTGAAGGTGTATCTGCAATAAATCCAAAAGAATAATCATTCATGATTCCTAATTTTTCACTTAGATTTGGAAAAATTCCACCAGAAACCAACTCCCCTGATAAATTAAATGATTTCTCATTAAAATTATCTAAACTGTCCATTTCAAATAATCCTATTCTGTAATAAAACCTTTCTCTGTCATATGCACCTTTTTCAATATATTTGGCATCATAGAAAACAAAACAATCAGTTGATGTTTGTAAATAAGGAAACTTTGAATTACTTGTTTGTTTTCCTGATTTTAACAAGGGATCATCAATAAATAAATCTCCTTGTAAATTACTTATTGAACTAAGCATTTGAATGTTATCTTCTCCATCCTCTTTGCGAAGAGGTTTTACCCTTAAAAATGCTTCATCAGAATTAATAATCTTAACCTTAAAATCTTCATAAATAAATTTTGATTCAATCGTATGAAATTCTAATTTTCCAGCATTTAACCAACCACTAAAACGTATATCTCTATTTTTTTCCATTATAATAAAAGATGAGTCTGGATAAATGATAGTTTTTTGAGCTTTTGATAATACTACTTGATTAACTTCATTAATTCGTAAATAATTTTCGTCTAAATTAATACTAGCATAAATAAATGAATTTTGCTTACGCAAATTAGTGGCAGATATTTCAGTTAGAATAGTTGATTTTGTCTTATCATTCATCTCGCTTAGCTTAGATTCATCGCTTTTAATTATTCTAAAGTCTGAAGAAATTAAAATGTTATCAAAATCAATTTTGCCAATACTTGCATCAGAAAAATCAATTAATTTTTGACTGACAAAAATTAATTTTAAATTAGAATCATAGCGAAGAAATCCATCAGCTGCCATATCAACTATTTCAGGTAAAACTTGTTCAATAGATTTCCTTAACAAAGAAGCAAAACTAGCTTCAGTAAATGTCAAACTCTGTATTTCACGACACTTCTTAGAAATTATTGAAAATGGATGAATACCACTAACACCTTTAAATTTATCAAAAAGTTTAGCATCAAAATAATTAATAGATTGAATAGATGCAACTTTTTGTTCCTGACTTGTTGCTACTTCATATGTATAGTATGGTGTTGGAGTATCTAGATTCCAAATTAACTTTGGAGCATACACATATAATTTAAAATACGAATCAATAAATGGTGAGTAAATATTTGCTTTAGTAGGTGCAGATAACGATATTTCACGTTTTGATTCGTCGAAATAAAAAAAAGCATCATCTATTGTAAGTGAATCTCCATTGGAATAATTCATTTTAATGCGAGCTTTTCTGATAATAATCTCATTTTGATTCATTTTAAAATTAGTTGATAATACTTCAAAAAGGGCTTGATTATTATATTTTAAGATAAGTTTTGCAGGTTTTTCATTACTTCCACTCCCAATAAATTCATCACCCAATAATGTAAATTCACCATCGTAATCAATACCCTCTCTTAAATCTTTAATCTTTAACCTTTTTTCATAAGAACTAAATTGTGGTGAACTTTCACCTTCAGACAATTCTGAGATTGTCTTATCTTTTAACCTTCCTAATATTGGAACATTAAAATATGGAGTAGTAAGTTCTACAGTATCAATTAAAACACTTTGAGAAGTTAGATTGCACTTATAATTCCTAAGTTTAGCAAAGGTTTCATCTTTATTTATTTTTACCTTCTCCCAGGTAATTTCACCACCTTTACCTTCCCATTTATTATTAAAAATATCAAAAACACCATCAGTTTGATAAATCTTAATACTATCACTTGCAATTTTTCCATCTAAAAAAACACGGCAAACTAAATTACCTTGAATACATCTTATGGTTATTCTTTTTTCTGTTTCCCAACTAAATGCAAATGAATCAAAATACCAACTAAAAGTTTCCTCCGAAAATAACTTCTTGGATTTAAAAAAATAATGGGAAAAATTCAGAAAATCTATTTGTTTTTCACGATTATTAGCAAGTGTCTCAAATAAAATTTCATGCCACTCTGAATTAAAACTTGGTTTAAACGAATTCAATTCTTGATAAACACTTGAAGCTAAGAAATTAAAACAATCAGAATTAATTACGAACTGATTAGAAACTAACAAATTACAATCATCAACGAGTTTGTTAAATTTAAAATCGCTCAGTTTTGATTTTTCTAAAAAATCAGTTAATTGGTCCTTGCAAAAATCCTT
>CANKLK010000148.1 GCA_947482805.1 Flavobacteriaceae bacterium | reverse complement strand
TATTTGGTTTAAGATATTATTCATAATTATTTCTCTAATTTTTCTTTTTTAGACAATAAAACAGCTCCAATCATGGCCGTAAGCAACAATACAGATGCAAATTCAAAAGGCACCATGTATTCGTTCAACAATACTTTTCCCAAAATTTTTATCGATTGATAATCTTCGCCTGTAGTAATATATTCTCCAACTATAGGTTTAGAATTGATTAAAATAGTGATCAAAATAATACACATCAAACTGAATACTACAATCGCACCTAAACGAGTGAATCTCGGTTTATAAACTTCATTTTCTTTGTTGAGATTCATCAACATAATGGTAAATACTATAAGAATCATAATTGCTCCGATGTAGACAATTAAATTGACCAAAGCTAAAAACTGAGCGTTCAACAACAAATAATGTCCTGAAATTGTCGAAAAACAAATCACCATATATATGGCGCTGTGCATTGGTTTTCTGCTGTAAATAGTCATAAATGCAGTACCAATACTAAATACGGATAATATGCAAAATAAGAGTAGCGTAATTGACATTAGTTCAGATTTTTAAGTTGAGCATTTTTCATGGCGACATCCAAAGGCATTACTAATCGGTCTTTCCCGAAAATAAAATCTTCCCTTTCGTAACTTGCAGGAACTAATTCTTTGGAAATAGTTAAATATATTGCATCTTTTGGACAAGCCTCTTCGCACAGTCCACAAAAAATACATCGCAACATATTAATTTCGTAAATCGAGGCGTATTTTTCTTCGCGGTACAAATGTTTTTCATTTGCTTTGCGTTCTTCTGCTTTCATTGTGATGGCTTCGGCTGGACAAGACAAGGCACATAAACCACAAGCAGTACAGTTTTCTCGCCCTTGTTCGTCTCTTTTTAGCATGTGTTGTCCTCTGTAAACAGGACTAAATTCGCGAACTTGTTCAGGATATTGAATGGTGGCTTTTTTTCGGAACAAATGTTTTATTGTGATGATCAACCCTTTGATAATTGCAATAAGATACATTCTTTCAAAAAAAGTCATTTCCTTATTTGAAACTACTTTTTTTCTGCCCGATAAGGATATTTCTTGTATAGACATGTTTTACTATTTTATGTTAGGCTTTTGTGTACTAAATTAAAAACCTAAAAAGGCCATTATTTCTGCTCTCAAAAGAACAATTCCGGTAATTATAATATTTACTATCGAAAGTGGGATTAATATTTTCCATCCTAAATTCATTAATTGATCATATCTAAATCTTGGAATGGTCCAACGAACCCACATGTAGAAAAAGATAAATCCACAAAGTTTGATAAACAAAGCTATAATTCCAAAAACATTAGCCAAGTTAACGCCCCAATTTTCGGCTACCCAACTCATTCCAGGGTAATTGTATCCTCCGAAAAATAAAACCGCCAAAAGCGTAGAAGAAATAAACATATTTGCATATTCGGCAAATAAATAAAATCCCATTTTCATAGAAGAATATTCCGTATGATACCCTCCAATTAATTCGGTTTCGCATTCTGCTAAATCAAAGGGTGTTCTATTGGTTTCGGCAAATGCACAAATCAAAAAGATAATAAATGACAAGGGTTGGTAAAATACATTCCAATTCATTCCGGATTGTTGTGCTGAAATTTCTTTTAAACTCAAAGTGCCAGTCATCATTAACAAAGCTACTATCGATAATCCCATAGCCACCTCATAAGAAACCATTTGAGAGGCAGCACGAATAGCTCCCATCAACGAAAATTTATTATTGGAAGCCCAACCACCTATCATAATGCCATAAACACCAAGAGAAACGATTCCGAAAATATATAAAATGGCTACATCAATATCTGTAGCTTGTAACAAAATATCCCTACCAAAAAGATGCAATTTGTCTCCCCACGGAATCACGGCACTGGTCATCAAAGCGGTTGCCATTGCAATTCCTGGTCCAATAACAAATAAAAATCTATTGGGTGTATTTGGAAAAAATTCTTCTTTTGCAAATAATTTCATTCCATCAGCAAGCGGTTGTAATAAACCTCCCCAACCCGCACGGTTAGGACCAACTCTGTCTTGAAGAAAAGCGGCTACTTTTCGTTCTGCCCAAGTAGAATACATCGCCATGAGCATGGTTACTCCAAAAACAACAAAAATCACTACACTTTTTTCTATGATAAAGGTACTATTCATTTGTAGCGGAATTTAATGGGTTACCATCTATTTTTTCGTTATAATCAATTTCGGACATACTAATTTTTTTTCTGTCTTCTTCTCGTCCCAAAAGAATATTTTCTTCGGTATTAATAACTACTTTATCTGTTTTACCAAAGTATTTATTTTGGTTGATAACAGAGTCTTTTTCAAACTTTCTAGGCCCTTCAATTACCCAGTCATTAAGATTTTTGTGGTCAAAACGACAACCATTACAAATAAATTCTTCTATTTCGTGGTATTCGTCTTTTCTGCCTGTAACCCTTTGAATTTCATTACCAAACATCCAAACGGTAGTTTTTCCAGAACAAGTAGGACAATCTCTGTGAGCATCATATGGCTTATTGAACCAAACTCTTGATTTAAATCTAAAGGTTTTGTCGGTTAGAGCGCCAACTGGACACACATCGATCATGTTTCCAGAAAATTCATTGTCAATTGCTTTCGAAATGCAAGTTGAAATATTAGAATGATCGCCTCTATCCATAACTCCGTGCACCCGATCATCTGTAATTTGATCTGCAACCATCACACATCGGTAGCAAAGAATACACCGATTCATGTGTAATTGTATGTTCGGACCAATATCTTCGGGTTCAAAGGTTCTTTTTTCTTCAATAAAACGACTTTCCGATTTTCCGTGTTCGAAACTTAAATTTTGCAAATCACATTCCCCTGCTTGGTCACAAACTGGGCAGTCTAGAGGATGGTTAATCAATAAGAATTCGGTTACCGATTTTCTTGCTTCTTGCACTCTTGCCGAAGATTTGCTATTCACTTCCATTCCTTCCATACAGCCGGTTACACACGAAGCCATTAATTTTGGCATGGGTCTTGGATCGGCTTCACTACCTTTGGCTACTTCCACTAAACAACAACGGCATTTTCCTCCGCTTCCTTTTAGTTTAGAATGGTAGCACATGGCTGGAGGGACTACCTCTCCACCAATCATTCTGGCTGCTTGCAGGATAGTTGTTCCTGGCTCTACCTCAATTGCTTGACCGTCAATGGTTACTTTCATAATAAGCCCTTTAATGATTTAATGGGTAAATTTTATTTAATTTATTCTTTTTCCTTTATAATTTCTTCTATTTGAAAATCTAACTCAGGAATGTTTTCCATACATATCTTCCAAACTAATGGATAATCTACGCCAGTATAATCATGAATTAATTTATCTCTTAAACCTGCCATTTCTTTCCAAGGAATTGCATTATATTTAGATCTAAATTCAAAATTAACTTTTTTTGTTGCTTCGCCAATTACTTCTAAACTTCTAATTATAGCTTTTCGTAAAAGTATATTTTCATAAAATTCGTCTTCTGTTACAGCGTTTGTATATTCTATAATGAAGGAAGTTTCTTCTTTAATATGCCTTAAATATTCTATTTCAGATTTTAACATATTCGACTTCTTTTAAAATATAAGGTCCAATATATTTGCTTAATCCATTTTTAGTTACCACTTCTACTTTTATATCAGTGAATAAATCATCCATCAAAAAGCAAAAACCCATAAAGTTTTTTAGTGAGATTTTTTCTTTGTCATAATCAACCAACAAATCAATATCGCTTTTGCCTGTTTGCTCATTTCTAACATAAGAGCCAAACAAACCAATTTCTTTTACACCAAAGTTTCTAATTGCGACTCTGTTGTTAATTATAGTTTGAAATATGTCTTGTTTGTTTATCATTGGTGATAATTTACACGCTTTCTTTAGACATTAAATGCTTCACACTTTCAAAAGGTTCAGCAACAAAATGGTCTCTGTTTTTTATTTTTTCTGGAAAACGAATATGATATTCAAACTCCTCTCTAAAGTGACGAATAGCCGAGGCTACAGGCCAAGATGCCGCATCTCCTAATGGACAAATTGTATTTCCTTCAATTTTGCTTTGTATGCTCAAAAGCAAGTCAATGTCTTCTTCACGACCAAAACCGGTTTCGATTCGATTTAATACTTTTTCTAACCAACCTGTTCCTTCTCGACAAGGCGAACATTGTCCGCAACTTTCATGGTGATAAAAACGAGAAAAATTCCAAGTGTTTCTGACAATACAAGCTGTATCGTTATAAACAATGAACCCGCCTGAACCCAACATTGAACCCGTTGCAAAACCGCCATCACTCAAACTTTCGTAGGTCATTAACCGGTCTTCGCCTTGGGCTGTTTTGTAAATTAAATGAGCAGGTAAAATGGGTACTGAGGAACCGCCTGGTACAAATGCTTTCAAAGGTCTATCCGAAATCATACCGCCTAAATAGGCATCTGAATTCATAAATTCGTACACACTTAATCCCATTTCTATTTCATAAACTCCCGGATTTTTGATATGCCCTGAAGCCGAAATTAATTTGGTTCCTGTAGAACGACCAATACCAATTTTGGCATAATCAGCTCCTGAATTGTTTACTATCCATGGTACAGCCGCAATAGTTTCAACATTGTTTACCACTGTTGGATTTGCCCAAAGTCCTGACACTGCTGGAAATGGTGGTTTGATTCTTGGATTCCCTCTTTTACCTTCTAAAGATTCTAATAAAGCGGTTTCTTCTCCACAAATATAAGCTCCTGCGCCAATTTGAACATACAGTTCCAAATCGTATCCTGTTCCTAGTATATTTTTTCCTAACCAACCTGCAGCTTTGGCTTCGTTGATGGCTTTTTCTAAAATTTTGTACACCCACATATATTCACCACGAATATAAATGTAAGAGAGATTTGCGCCCAATGCATAACTCGAAGTAATCATTCCTTCAATCAATAAATGAGGAATAAATTCCATCAAATAGCGATCTTTGAAGGTTCCGGGTTCTGATTCGTCTGCGTTACAGACTAAGTGTCTTGGTTTTCCTGATTTCTTGTCAATAAAACTCCATTTCATTCCTGCTGGAAAACCTGCGCCACCGCGACCTCGTAATCCTGAAGTTTTCACTTCTTCAACTATTTCATCTGGTGTTAATGTTTTCAGGGCTTTTTCAACAGAGGAATAACCTCCGTTTTGGCGGTAGATTTCGTAGGTTTTTATTCCTGGAATATTTACTTTATCTAATAATATTTTTTGT
>CANKLK010000147.1 GCA_947482805.1 Flavobacteriaceae bacterium | reverse complement strand
GATGCCTTTTTGGATAAAGATGGAAATGTAATCAAAGGCAAGGTGGAAGTCTCCTTCAGAGAATTTTACAATCCTTTAGATTTTTATCTTGCAGGAATACCGATGAACCATAATGATAATGGTGTTGACAAAGTACTAGAATCTGGAGGAATGGTTGAGCTGACTGCAAAGTCGAATAAAGCCGAACTGTATGTAAACCCTTCCAGTAAAATTAAAGTTGATTTATTCAGTTGGACCAAATCAAAAGATTTCAATTTATATGATTTGGATAAAACCAATGGTAAGTGGATTGAAAAAGGGAAAGATTCTATCAGCATTTCAAATATTGATAAAGAATTAAACTCTTTACCACCAATACCTTCAGAACCAAAAATTGCTACCCCAGCATCTTTCACGTTAGTTGATGTTACAAAAATAAATGCTGAAATAGAAGAATATAAAAATGTGCGTTTTGAACCTATTGACATTAAAACATGCAAAATTTCAGACGCTCAAGAAATGATTATTAAACCACTTAAAAATGGAATTTTTGAAGTAACCTCAATCATAAAATATGGCTCATTCAGAAAAGAAAATAAATGTTTATGTTATTTAGCTTTTGAAGAAGGTAAAGATTACAACAATGCTCTTAAAATATATCAAAAGAAATATTCAAAGTTATTAGCTGGTAGAAAGCTTATTTCAGATAAGATTAAGTTTGAATGGGATAAGTATTATGGGGTTGTTAACGCCTATAGAAAATTAGAAATTAAGTCGCTAAGTGGGGAAGAAAAAATCATCCGAACCTTGACCATCAATAATTTTGGATTTGTTAATTGTGATTATCCTAGAAGTTATCCATCTGGTGGCGAAATCAATCCAATTTATGTGGATGAAAATGGAAAGCCAATTGTGTTAAATAATGTAGTGTTGGTTGAAAAAAACACGAATGCCTTGTTTAGATATTCAGACAATGTAAAATATAATCCAAAAAATGACAATTTACTATGGGGATTAACAAATGACAATAAAATTGCTTTTATTAAAAATGCCGATTTTAAGTCATTAAAAAATTCAACTTCAAAGCAAAAAGTGCACATGCACATTCATAACGGAAAAGTGACAACATACGAAGATGTAGCAAATGTGCTATTTAATTAAATCGAATTCATTAACCTAAATTTTTAAAATCATGAAAAAAGTAATTTTATTTTTCGTTTTTTCTTTATTTGGTTTTGCTGCAATTCCACAAACAATTTCTTTGGCAAAGTTTAATGACTCTTCAAAAGGCAATAAGGTATTGCCTCTAGAAGCGGTACTTGTAGTTGGGAATTCAGATGAAAGTACAAAATCAGCAATAGAAGAAATGAATTCTTTAGCTTTAGTATTTATGAAAAATGGTGTTAAAGTCACTAAATTTTATGATGAAAACACCAATTGGGAATCAATAAAGTTCGCTGCGAAAACAGCTAGTTTCTTTGTTTATTCTGGCCATGGCAGTACTTTGGGTATTAATGGAGCTACGGGAGGTTTGTGTTTAAACAAATTTATTTCTACAGAGCAGATTTTAGCAGATTTAAGACTTAAAAAAAACGCTCTTGTGTTATTTAAATCGGTTTGTGGTGGCGCAGGGTCGTCAGCTAGTGATACCAAAGATATAGGAATTGACGAAGCTGCCCAAAGAGTTACCGATTATTCCTATCCTTTTTTCAGAATTGGAGCGAGTTGTTATTATGCTAATAATTTCACAGGAGGTGTAGATTTATTTTTAACTGAATTCTTAGATGGTAAAAATGTTGAGGAATGTTTTAAAACTTCAACTAAATATCCAGATTATAAAAAGTCATTTAAGTTCGATAATAAAAAACAAATTTATGTTTCAAGTAATCAAAGTAGTGGAATTACAACTCAAACCACTTATGAGAATGGAATAAAAACAGTTAAAAAATTTTCTTCCTTTAAAGAATATAATAGAGCATTAGTTGGCAATCCTAATTATACTATTAAAGATTTAACTAATGAAATAAATTAAAAGTAAAATTATCAATTTAAAAAAATATATATCATGAGAAAAGTAATTTTAGTTTTCGTTTTAGTATTCGGTTTACAAAATACCGTTTTTTGTCAAAATTGCATTAAAACCGATGATCTAATTGGTTATTGGAGATGTTTAGATGTAGAGGCCACTGAATTATTCTTTTGGAAAGATGTTGATGGTAAATTACAAGTACAGGAAGTGTCAAGTACAACCGGAGAACCATTAGATGTTATAACATTTAGAATGGATGAGGATGCTATTTTTATGAGAACTTTTTTTGAGCCAACTAATTTTGCTTCAGAATGTGTTTATACGGCTATTGACAATAAAACATTAAAGTGTGAATTAATAGGGGTAGTTGAGGCTCCATTAATATATACAAAAGTAAAATGATAATATATTGGGCACTTTCATTAAAGTGCCCTTTTTAATTAGTGTAATATTTTTTTTATATTTGATTGATTATGGAAGTTTTTTAAAAACCAACATTTACAATCTTAATACGAGAAAGATTTGATAATATATTTATTAACTAAATAAACTAAAAAAAATGGGACTATTTGATTTTTTAAAAAGTAAATCTCCTGAGGAGAAAAAAGCAGAAAAATTTAATAAAATTCGACAGCTTTCAATTATTCATGAAAAAAGAAGTATCATGCAGGAGATGATAATTTCTTCTGAACATGATGAAACACTTCTGGATGAAAATCCTAATGGAATTGGAGAGTTTGGCTTAGTCAAAACAAATCCAATTCCTGTAAATGGGATTGATAACATACCAGCCTATATGGATAAACTAAGGTATGAATATACATCGATGTCTGGGTCTGGTACAAAAACATATAATCCAGTAACTTTTCAAAGTACAACTGATTCCGATGAAACTCCAATTGGGTCAAGCAAGCCATTAAATGAACCTATTGCTGCTTCCGTTTTAGTACCAAATATAAAAGGACATATTGATGTTTATAATCTTTATTCCTTTGGAGGAAATAAGTTGGCAAAAATATATATTAATTGTTATTCTCTTAAAACTTCTAATAAAGTACCAAATGGTTTTGTACACAGAGATACAACACCCGCAATTCAAGATGGTAAAGTATTGATAGAGTTTTTAAAAAATAGGTAATTTAACTATTTTAAGGTATCAAAATATAATTAATAGTAATTTAAAAATGGCAACTAAGGATTGTGAAAATTTGTCGATTTTTTTTGAAAATTCCGCAAATCCATTACATAAAAATTAGTATATTTAAATAATTATTTTTAATTTATGACATTTTTTTAACCAAAATTTAATGAATATGGGATTTGTTTTTTTATTAATTTATTTTGCTATAATACTTGTAGTTCCAATTTTGGGGTATTATTTGTTTAAATTTTTGTTTAATTTTTATTTAGATTTACGTTATGAGGGCTGGAAAGGCCTTATTAATAAATATAAAAGTAAAATTGATGGTTCAGAAAAAAGAAAACTTCTTGAAGAAGAAAAAAGAAAATTAGAGAGAGAAGAAATAAAAGCTAAAGAGAGAGCAAAGAGATTAGAAGAATTAAGCACCTTTAAAGAAGATATTATTGATGGCGATAGCTATTGTACATTTCTTGATAAAAAATATATTCTAAAAGTGTTAGAAACTGGTTTTGAATTAACAATTTTAGATTTAACAGGAAACTTGATTTTAAAACACAATTATTTTGAATATAATAATAATTCAAAATCTGATAGTTTGTCTACCATTTTAGATGGTAATAATAAAGAAATAAGTAAAAATGAAATTATTAAATATTTTAAAAGTTATATTAAGGAACCATGGGGTCAAGATTTATATCGGAAAAAAATATATGATAAATCTATGAGTTTTCCTAAAATAAAAGTAAACCTTTCTGTTCCATTATTTCCATTTCATGGATATCATGGAAGATATAATATTATAAATGGATTGAACTTCATATGTTTTTATAAAGGTAAAGGGTGGAATTTTAAATATGAATACATTGAAGCTACAGATCTTACATATGAAGATTTTTTAAAAGAAAGTGAAAAAGAAAGTGAAAAAGAGAATAAAGAACGAGAAGAAAAAAAATGGCAATTATTGAATGAAATTTCTAAATTAAAATAACGAGACTATCTTAAAAATTGTGAAAGTTTTTAAAACACTACTTAATCAAAACAATGCCATATATCGGAATATGGTCTGATATTTTCCGAGCTTCTTTAAGAGTTACAAATTTGGTATGAAAATTTTCAACTCCAGCTTTTTCAACAGTTACCTTTTTTGAAAAATAAAACATGTTATCATATTCGGAAGCCAAACAATCTTGTTTGAGGCACTTTTGACGTAAACTCGTTTTTTGATTATTCAATATACTTTTATAACCCATATTCTTTAAAGGATTAAAAACGGTGTTGGATTGTGAGCAATTAAAATCGCCCATAAAGATTATATTTAATTTAGGATACAAAGAGGGCAGGTGTTTAAAGTATTTGATTTCCTTTTCGGGATTTTTCTTTTTAGGTACAGCATGAAAAGAAGCTATAGTAAACCTACTTCCTTTATAATCGAAGGTGCTCATAAAGGGTTCTCGGTCAATTTCTCTCTGAAAATTTTGTTCCAGCCAACTGTTACCAATTTTAGTAACATTGGTTGGCTTCCATATAAAAGCATAACGTTCTCTACTAGATGGATTGTCGCTTGTAGTAACATCGCTTATAGCATAGTCCCATTTAGCGCCTTTATTGTTAAGTATAGATACTAATCGACTAACAGCTTTTGCTCCGCCATTTCCAGCCACAACTTCCTGAATAGTAATAATGTCATATTTGTTGATAGTTTTTGCTATGAACTCTAATTCACTATCCGATTTTGATTTGCCCAAATTCATTATGTTCCAACTACAAATAGAAACTTGAGCATTTATAATTAGACTAAAAAATAGAATAGATAGTAAGAATAAAGTATGTTTTTTAAAACCCATTGTTGTTTATTTTGATGTTTAGAGTTTCCTTACTGGCAAAGATAGATCTATACTGATATAAATTTACTAAATGCAGACTAGAAGTAGAAATAAAAAAACCCTAACTAATTGAAATCAATTGTTAGGGTTTTAATTCAGCGGAGAAAGAGGGATTCGAACCCCCGGACCTGTTACAGTCAACAGTTTTCAAGACTGCCGCATTCGACCGCTCTGCCATTTCTCCAATAAGTCGCACCCTTTTGCTGAATGCGGTTGCAAATATAGTAACCTTTTTGATTATCT
>CANKLK010000146.1 GCA_947482805.1 Flavobacteriaceae bacterium | reverse complement strand
TTCCACTTTAGTTCCAAGTTTTGACAGCATAAAAGGGGTGGACAAAGTGAATTTAATTGTTTCAAAAGTGATTCACAATTCTTATAATGTTTACGAAAATTACATCACTATAAAGGGGGGTGAAAAAGCAGGAATTAAACCCGATATGGGAGTAATCAATAGCCTGGGGATAATTGGAATTGTGGATAAAACTTCTGAAAAATACGCAACAGTAGTGAGTATTTTAAATAGAAAATCTCAAATTAATGCTAAAATTAAAAAAACAAATCATTTTGGATCTCTAATTTGGGATGGGAAAAATACGGGTTTTGTTCAATTAATTGATGTGCCAAGATTGGCAGCGATTAGAAAAGGAGATACTATTGTTACCGGTGGGCAATCCGTAATTTTTCCAGAAAATGTTAATATTGGTACAATCGATAAAATATATATCGACAACCAAACCAATTACTACACTCTAAATGTGAAATTATTTAATGACATGACTAATCTAGGTCATGTTTATATCATAAAAAACAAAGACAGTGAGGAAATTATCAACTTAGAAAACCAAACAAAAAATGAATAGCGCAGTAATAATGAGCTTCGTTCGATTTTTCTTGTTGCTTTCCGCACAGATAATTATATTCAATAATATTGATTTATTCGGTTATATAAATCCATTTCCCTATATTTTATTTATCCTATTATTTCCAGTAAATGGCAACAAACAATTATTGATTGTTACCAGTTTTCTTCTGGGAATTACTATGGATTTATTCAGCAATTCTGGAGGAGTACACGCAGCAGCCTGTTTAATATTGGCATATGCTAGACCCTATATTTTCAAATTTGCATTTGGAGTAAGTTATGAATACCAAACCATTAAAATCAATGATGTATTAACTCCAGAGCGATTTTCATTTTTACTCGTTTCGGTAGTAATTCATCATTTTACCCTTTTTATTTTAGAAGTTTTTCAATTGAGTTCGCTATGGGATATATTGCTTAGAACTATAATAGGAACACTATTTACCTTGCTTATATGTATTCTCTTAATCTATATTTTTAAGCCAAGTAAACGATGAGAAAAGCACTACTTCCCTTAATTATTATTATTGCTACCTCATTGCTATTAATAAGAATTTTTTACCTACAAGTAGTTAATGACACCTTCAAATTACAATCAGAAAATAATGCCATTAAAATTAAATATGACTATCCAGAAAGGGGTTATATTTACGACAGATATGGTAAATTACTAGTTGCCAACCAGCCTTCCTATGATATCATGGTAATTCCTCGTGATATAAAAAAAATTGATACTTCAGAATTCTGTACACTGCTAAATATTACCAAAGAATATTTTGGTGAGCGAATGACGAAGGCAAAAGTTTATAGTCCACGACTCCCTTCTGTTTTTTTACCTCAATTAAATAAGTTAGAATATGCTGCTTTTCAAGAAAAAATTAGAAAATTTGAAGGTTTTTATATTCAAAAACGTTCCTTAAGAGATTATCAAGTTTCGGCTGGAGCCAATGTTTTCGGGTCTATAACACAAGTAAGTGAAAAAGAAGTTGGAAAAAATCCTTACTACAATAGCGGTGATTTTATTGGAAAACAAGGAGTTGAAGAAAGTTACGAAATCACATTAAGAGGAATAAAGGGAGTAAAATACATTCAAAAGGATAAATTCAATAAAGAAATTGGTTCCTACAAAGAAGGAAAATACGATACGATTGCGGTTCAAGGTGAAGATATAAATCTTTCTATTTCTGCAGAATTGCAAAAATATGGTGAACAATTAATGATCAATAAACGTGGTGGAATTGTGGCTATCGAACCTTCTACAGGAGAAATATTAGCATTGGTAACTGCTCCATCTTATGATCCTGCAATTCTTGTAGGAAGACAGCGATCAAAAAATTACACCAAATTATATAACGATTCCATTTCAAAACCATTGTACGACAGAGGATTATTAGCAGAATATCCTCCTGGATCACCATTTAAAATAATTACAGGACTTATTGGTTTGCAAGAAAAGGTAATCAACGAACAAACCACTTTCATGTGTAACCATGGATTTAGTTATGCCAGAGGACGATTCATGAAATGTCACGGGTCAGGACCCCATCAATTGCACAACGGAATTGCCTTGTCTTGTAACTCTTATTTCGGAAATGTTTACATGAAAATTATTAATAAATATTTGAGACCTGAGTCGGCAGTAAATATTTGGAGTAAACACGTAAAAAGTTTTGGCTTAGGCCAATTTATGGGCTACGATTTACCTACTGGGAAAAAAGGGAAAGTTCCAACAGGAAATACTTATAACAAAATGTATCCAGGATGGCACTGGGATAGTAAAACGATCGTTTCTAATTCAATTGGACAAGGTGAGGTATTGATGACACCTATACAACTGGCAAATATGATGGCTACTGTTGCCAATAGAGGTTACTACTATACGCCTCACATCATAAAGAAAATAAAAGGGGAACAAATAGATCCCAAATTTAGAATAAAACACCAAACAACTGTTGACAGAAAATATTTTGACCCTGTTGTTGAAGGGTTGTTTGGAGTTTTTAATTATCCTGGAGGAACTGGAAATGCTCTTCAGGTGAAAGGAATTGATATTTGTGGAAAAACTGGAACAGCTGAAAATTTTGCAAAAATAAATGGCAAAAGAACAAAACTTCAAGATCATTCCATTTTTGTTGCTTTTGCACCAAAGGATCGTCCCAGAATAGCTATAGCTGTCCTTGTAGAAAACGGATACTATGGCGCTAGAAATGCTGGACCAATTGCTGTTTTAATGATTGAAAAATATCTAAAAGGGAAGATTTCTCGAACCGATTTAGAAAAAAGAATGTTTGAAGTAAGTTTACAAGGAGAATACGATAAGTATATTAAAACTAAAGTAGATTCTTTATTGATACCAAAAATTGAAGAAAGCCCAGAGAATTAATTGAAATGAAAAACCAAAGCGTAACAAAAAACTTAGATTGGATTAGTGTAGGGATCTATATTATTTTGGTAATATTAGGATGGTTAAACATTTATTCCTCTTCATTGTCATCAACAGTTGAAGACGCTTCGCTTTTTGATTTCACTCAAATATATGGCAAACAGATGCTATTTATTTTCTTTACTATTCCAATGGTATTTATGATATTGTCAGTAGATGCAAAATTCTATGAAAAGTATTCTAGTGTTATTTTTGGCGTTGCCTTAGTTTTATTAGCAGGCTTATTTGTAGCAGGGAAAACAATTGCAGGACAACGCTGTTGGTATGCAATTGGCGGTTTTACTTTGCAGCCTTCAGAATTTGCAAAAGCAGCAACAGCTTTGGCATTAGCCAAATATTTGAGTGATGTTCAGGTAAATTTAAAAGATTTGAACCGACAAATACAGACACTTTTGATTATTTTTTTACCAATCATGTTGATTTTACCTCAACCCGATCCCGGAAGCGCTTTAATTTTTAGTGTTTTCTTATTGGTACTCTACCGAGAAGGATTGCCTTCCTGGTATTTATGGACTGGTTTTGTAGCCATAATCTTGTTTGTAATGTCATTGCTTTTTGAACCTTGGGCTGTAATAATTATGGCACTAGTAGCAATTGTATTTTACTACTTAAAAAGCAGAATTGGTAACAGAAATAGTTTAGCAAGTGCGATATTATTTTTATTAATTTCAGGTTATGTATTTTCAGTAGATTATATTTTTGATCACGTTTTTAAACAACACCACCGCGATCGTTTCAATATTTTATTGGGTAAAGCAGTGGATATGAAAGGCATTGGATACAATACCAATCAGTCGGAAATTGCGATAGGTTCTGGAGGTTGGTTTGGGAAAGGATTTCTAGAAGGTACTCAAACAAAAGGTGGATTTGTACCAGAGCAACATACCGATTACATCTTTACCACTGTGGGTGAAGAATGGGGATTTCTGGGTTCACTAATTGTAATCGGACTATTTGCAGGTTTATTATTGAGAATAATCTATCTCGCCGAAAGACAAAAAACAAAATTCAGTAGGATTTATGGGCAATGTGTTGCAGGAATATTGTTCATTCACTTCTTTGTAAATATAGCCATGGTTGCAGGAATTTTTCCAACTATTGGAGTACCACTACCTTTCTTTTCCTATGGAGGATCCGGACTTTGGGGCTTTACCATTTTATTGTTTATTTTCTTAAAAATGGATGCCAATAAAGTAAATGAGTGGTAACTAATACATCAAAAAGCCCAAGCTTTATAATCGCTTTTTCGCTCCAGTTCATTTTCAACGGAATCATTTAATTGAGGAAAAAAGTCAATTCCCGTCATTTTTTCAATTGCATCAACAGAAACTACAAACTTATATAAAGGGTCTTTACTTTTTACACTTGGCATTAAGAAAGCAACCATTTTATTTTTTCCTTTAAAATTACAATATAGAATTTTATAAAAATAATTTGGAACCGCTACTTTTTCAGAGCCAATAGTTGGCAATCCTTTTTGTAATATGCCGCCTGTAACCACATAAATACCATTATATTTAGTCGCCCAATACCTGGATTTATCTTCTAATTGTTTCCAAATACCCCCATTAAAATTATGTTTTTGAGGAGCAATATTGGAAGTAAAAAAAGTATCGTCATAAGCACTTTTTGAAAACCTCATGTCAGCAGCTGCGCACAAATGACCTCTATCATAACCCGATTTTTTATAGTTATCAGAATCAGCAGACTCAGTGGATACTTTAGAGTCATTGATAAATCGAGGTCTTTTAAAATGTCCAATTCCTTCGTTTTCACTTCTTAAAAAATAGCAAACCCATTCTGCTTGTTCGTATTTTTCATTATAAGAAAGCGCATAATAACGGTGCTTAATAACCTGTTTTGTTGTAGAAGTTGGCAAATAGGCAAAAGGGTTGTGATCCTGTAAATCATATGATTTAATAGCAATACCAATAGAAGAAGAAAATAAAAATAAGGAAAGAAATAAAATTAGAATCCGGAGTAAAGATAAATGCTTTTTCATCCTACTTAATTTTTTTCATCTTTTAACAATCGATAAATAATTGATTGTAAAAGCGAAAGAACAATACTAAATAGTAATGCAGTAAAAAAAGAATCTACTCTGAAACCACCAACAATTTTAGCACACAATAAAATCAAAATTGCATTTATTACAAGCAGAAATAAACCCAAAGTAAATACAGTTACCGGAAGAGTGAAAAGAATAAGGATAGGTTTAACAAATATATTTAGCAATCCTAAAACTATAGCAACAATTATTGAGGTGGTAAAATTTTCAACATGTACTCCCTTTATGAAATTAGAAAGG
>CANKLK010000145.1 GCA_947482805.1 Flavobacteriaceae bacterium | reverse complement strand
TAAAAACAAAGTGTCTTCATAACCTTTCACAATTGTCATATGATTTCTGGTTGTGTCTTTGTATAATTCTATATACTTTTGTGTTGCATTGGCTAAGGGAACAAATCGCTGTTTGTTACCTTTTCCGGTTATTTTGATAAAACCTTCATCAAAAAACAAATCAGAAATTTTCAACGAAGTAATTTCAGAAACTCGAAGTCCACAACCATACAAAGTTTCAAGTATGGCCCTGTTTCTTTCGCCCTCAGGAGTTGACAAATCAATAGCTGCAATCAGATTATCTATATCGTCAATAGAAAGTGTATCAGGAAGTTTTCTGCCTAATCTTGGTGCTTCAATTAACTCCATTGGATTATCAGTTCGATAATCTTCAAAAATGAGATACGAAAAAAAGCTTTTTAAACCGGAAATAATTCGAGCTTGTGAACGAGCGTTTACTTCTTTGGAAACAGCATATATAAACTGTTGAATAGTTTCTTCGTTTATCTTTTCGGGAGAAATGCTTATTTCATTTTCAAGTAAAAACTTAGACAAACGCTCCAAATCAAAGCTATAATTTGCAACGGTGTTTTTAGACAACCCGCGTTCAATTTTGAGATAGGATTGAAAACTCTTGATATAGGTATTCCAGTTCATTAGACAAAGAAACGAAAAGTAGAGTTATAAAAAAACCGCGCCATTGGCACGGTTAAATTAGTTATAATTTTGAATTTAAAAAATTACAAAACCTACGGAAACAGAAATATTATTTAGAGAGTTACCTTCATAAATCTTTTCAGAACCCATATAATATCTTGCTCCAATCTTAATATCATTAATATCGTAAGACAAATCAACAACTTGACCCATATCAGTAACTCCTCCAAAACAATATTGCAAACCTCCTCCAATTGAAAAATCTTCACTTACTCTGTATTTAACCAACACAGGGATTTCAAAAAAGCTATTTGAATAAGTAGTTTTTTGTCCAAAAAATTCAGTTTCATAAGAAATATGAGTATAATTAATCTCACCTTGTAGGGCGATATTAGAATTTAAATTCATAGTTTCAAAATAACCTATACTATAACCAACCTTACCAGAAGATGAATTATCTACATCATTAGAAAAAGTAGGCATGTTTGGAGATAATCTAATCCCCCCTTTAATATCTTGAGCGTTTACACCTAGAGTAACTAGTCCAATAAACAATAAAATTTTTTTCATCTTTATATTTTTTAAATTAATTATTATTTAATTATGGTACCTTTCCAATCAGTGCTACAAGGATTACAGTAATTTTGTTGGTAAATCTTATTTATTTTACCAGCATAACCGGTTACTTTAACATTTACTTTTTTGAAAAAAACATAATTTTCTACATCAACTACATAATTTGGATGTACAATAACATCGGTATTTGAATCAATAATTGCTTTGTATGCAGCAGCAGATTTAGCTCTAGAAACAGCAAATGAAAATAAATTTGTTCTAGTTGAATAATCTACTCCCTCAGCATATTTTTTATCTCCTTTTAATCTAAAGCACAAAAAATATAATGCACTTGATTCTCCAGATATCTTTTTTGTTACATCAACAGTAATATCAGCATCTAGGGGTCTAATGTTCTCTGTTACTGACATAGGTGTAGATGTAGCACTTGCTACAGTTGACTTACAACTAGTTGCAACTAATGCAAAAAGTGCGAGTCCAATAAAAATAATTTTTTTCATGTTTTTAATATTTTTTGAATTAATAATGACAAATTTTTAGTAATGTAATTCAAGTAATCAAATGTTACTTTTCTGCTTTTAATAATATTATTTTGATATAATAAAAAAACCTCTCATCTGAGAAGCTTTTCTATAAACATTTCTAAAATACTAGAAGTGTAATGTTAAATTCATTGAAGCAGAAGTTACATTACCTAAGTTAACGTTTGAAGTTGATTTGCTTTGTTCAACTGAATCTAATTTAGAAGCACCTTGTGAAGCAATTTGCAAACCGTAATTGTATTGTGCACCTATAGACATTTTAGGAAAAAGGAAATATTCAGCACCAATAAAACCAGTTACTCCAAAATTAACAGAAGTACCAGCATCAAATTTTTCATTAACTCCTGATGGGTTAGTCTCTGTCCATTTTGTAGAAGAAAAACCAACTAATGCATCAGCTCCATAAAATCCTTGTAATCTTGTAGAACCTTTTCTCCATTCTTTACCTAATCCAACAGTCAAATTAATTGTTGAGGCTTTGTATGTAGCAAAATCTACAGTATTATCTCCATTATAATCACCGCCTTTTAGGTTGTTACTTCCAAAACCTAAATTAGCAACAATTCTGTAAGCTGTTTTGTCAGTAATGAATTTTTTTCCAACAAAACAATTGTCTCTTACACTAGCAACTTTTGGAGCGCTGTTATCTGCACTACCATTGAATGCATTCCCAACGTAATCGAAAACACCGTCAGCATTAAAGCTAATGGCCCAATCCCCTGCTTCAGGAAGATAGTTTTCACCTTTTGATGATTTAATGTCTTGTGCATTAGCAAACGATAAAGCGAATACTGCAGCAACTGTTAAAATAATTTTTTTCATTTTTATTTAGTTTAAAATTAATAATACTCAAATTTATAAGGAATTTTATCTTTCATCATAATCGGTCTTTGCAGTTGTTAACAACATTATTAACAAAAAATATATTTAAATCGTTGTTTTACAATATTTTAAATCTAATTCATGCTAATAACAACGATGTAACCATTATGAAAAACTTAAAATTTTGAGGGTAAAAATTCATTTTCCCTATTTAGTAAGTGCTTTTTTTAGCTAAAAAATAAATACTACATTAAACTGTTTATTCCTATTTTTACAGAAATATTTGTCCCCATGAAAATAATAATAATAAATGGCCCTAATTTAAACTTGTTAGGCAAGCGTGGCCGGAAATTGAACGTAATTAATTATTTATTTTAATTTTTTATAATTGTTATTGAGGCTTTTTCCCTTGTTTTCAAAAAGGAAATCAATTCAAAAACCCTGCTATCTGAATCCACTAGTCTTATCATAACTGTATTTCCTGGCCGATCTCCTTCATTTAAAGCTTCTAATTTAAAAACAGTTTTTTCAGCTGTGAGTATAGTGGTTATAGTTTTCTTTTGATTTGTAATTTTAAAATTCTTTAAAATCACTAAATCATCTTGATACAAATTAATACAATCTCCATCATCAATTTTAGAATCCCAAACTTCAATAGTAACGGAACTAGATTTTGAAAAAACATTTAAATTTTGACCATTAGTAAGATTATTAACTTTTAAACTATCTAAAATAGTTAGTGGATTAACTTTTATTTTTGTTTCCACATCAACTTTATTGGAATTTTGAATTTTACTATTAATCTTATTTATTACTTTTTTCAATTTGGCCGAACCAACTAAGACCAAACTTCCATTGATACATTCTTTCTTGTTTTTATAGAAACTTTTAAATTTGCCCTCAATCTTATTGGTATTTTCAATGAGTTTCAATTTTCCCTCATAAACCACAAAACAAAAATCATTTTTATTGTAGTTAGATTTAGTATATAAAATATCATCTTCATAAAATGAAAATGCTTTCGTCTTTTTATTATAATTTCCCTTAATGACGTTTTTAGTTTCATTGACCCCACCCATATCTGTAATTGAATAACCTTTTAAAATACCTTTAGATTCAGAAAAAATCAACCTATAAATGACTAAGGTTTTATCATTCTCGTTTAATTTTAATGCTCCATAAAATTCATAATTAGTTTGCGAAAAGCTTTTTATTGAAGAAATCAATAAAAAAAGAAAAAAAAATTCTTTCATATACATTTTTTTATATTTTTGTGACAAATATAATTATTTACTAACCTTTTATTATTTTATTATGAAATTTAAATTATTTTTATCAATGTTGGCATTTTTTGCAGTTTCTTTAACAGCATCATATGCGTCGTTTCCTGTTCAAAGAACTTCAACCAACAATTCAACGACAACAGTTGTTCAAAAAGAAGAGTTGACATCTCCTGCTGCTGCTGGCGGCGGTAAAAGTCAGGTTATTGCTTTAATTGTTTGTGCTTTAATTGGCGGAATTGGAATTCACAGATTCTATCTTGGTTACACATGGCAAGGAGTCGTTCAATTGTTAACTTTAGGTGGATGCGGTATTTGGTCTCTTATTGACTTAGTTAGAATCATTATAGGTGATTTACAGCCAAAAGATGGTAACTACGACAAAACGCTTTAAAAAAATTTATGATAAGAAATATAGTTTTCCATACAAGAATATGGATAACCATTGTAGCACCCTTTGTTTTAATTTGTTTACCTTCAGATTTATTTGATAATGGCGAGAGCATTTGTCTTTCCAAGTTACTTGCTGGAATGGAGTGTTATGCTTGTGGGATGACACGAGCTATAATGCATTTTATTCATTTTGAATTTCAAAAAGCATGGGAATTTAATAAATTGTCATTTATTGTTGTTCCTTTACTATTTCCACTATGGCTCAAAGCATTCTTTGAAGTAAGAGGCAAATCATTACCTGGAGTATTGGGAAGACTAACTTAATTTTTTTATTTATCATTTTAAAAAGGGAAACAATGTTTCCCTTTTTTTTTCATGACTAAAAAATATAATCCCCATGAAAATAATAATAATAAATGGCCCTAATTTAAACTTATTAGGCAAGCGTGAGCCTGAAGTCTATGGCAACATGACTTTCGATGTTTTTTATGACCAGTTGAAAAAAAGCTATCCAAACATTACGCTTTCTTATTTTCAAAGTAATATAGAAGGTGAACTGATTGATAAAATCCAAGAAGTTGGGTTTACATTTGACGGCATCATTCTCAATGCGGCTGCTTATACGCATACCTCTGTTGGAATTGGCGATGCGGTAAAAGCAATATCAACTCCCGTTATTGAGGTACACATCTCAAATACATTTTCACGTGAAGAATTTAGACATCAGTCTTTTATTTCTCCAAATGCCAAAGGAATTATTATTGGCTTTGGTTTGAAAAGTTATGAATTGGCGTTGCAATCGTTTTTATAATTAAGCTAAGAGATGAAAAAGTCTCACGGAGATACAGGAGAAAAAAAAAAGAGATGCACAGAGAGAGTTTAAAACATCGTGAATCTCTTGAAAAAATCTCTGTGGATCTCTGTGTAACAAAATCTCTGTATAACAAAAAACATTTATGAAAAAAATTACTTCTCTCCTATTTATATTGATTTCCCTCAATTGCTTATCTCAAATAAAAGGAAAAGTTACTGATGAAAATGGGAATCCATTAGCCTTTGTAAACATTGTTGAAGAAGATACTTATAAC